>CAYZFJ010000064.1:5257-17419 GCA_964477705.1 uncultured Myxococcia bacterium
TCCTGCTTTTGGGACAGAGGTCGGGGGGTAAGCCGTTACCCGAGGAGTTCTGTCCCGGTTTGGGGACAGAGGTCGGGGGGTAAGCCGTTACCTGGGGAGACCTTTACAGGCTGGACTTTACATCACGAGTGATGCGCATGGCACAGAATTTGGGACCACACATGGTGCAGACGCTCTCCCCCACACCATCCCGCCCGCATCCGTCTGAGGCAGCGCCTGCATCTTCGCTCACATTGCCGTCTGCATCTCCATGATCCGCTGCTGGAGCAGCCTCAATATGAGCTTCCTGGAACATGCTCTCCGCCCTCTCAGGATCCAGAGCCAGCCTGAACTGCTCCTTCCAGTTAAAAGAAGCTCGAGCCCTGGCCATCGCGTCATCACGATCCCTGACCCCGACCCGGTGCCTGGCAACATCGGCAGCATGTGCAGCTATTCGGAACGCTATGAGGCCATTGCGCACATCTTCCCCATTGGGGAGCCCAAGGTGCTCCCTCGGAGTCACATAACAGAGCATGGCCGCACCACAATAAGCAGCCATGGTGGCCCCAATTGCGCTGGTGATATGGTCGTAACCAGGTGAGATATCGGTGACGATAGGACCAAGCACATAAAAGGGCGCTCCGTCACACACCTCCTCCTGCCTGCGCACATTCATATCGATCTGATCAAAGGGGATATGACCAGGCCCCTCCACCATGACCTGTACGCCCATCTGCTTTGCTCGTCTGGTCAGCTCACCCAGAACATCAAGCTCGGCAAACTGGGCCGCATCGGAAGCATCAGCCAGCGAACCCGGCCGCAGCCCATCCCCAAGGCTGAAGGTCACATCGTGGGCCCTGAAGATGTCGCAGATATCATCAAAGTACTCATACAGTGGATTCTGCCTCTTGCGCTTGAGCATCCAGCGGGTCATCAGCGCCCCACCCCGGCTCACAATGCCAGTCACCCTGCCCAAAGCCATGGGCAGG
Source organism: uncultured Myxococcia bacterium (assembly GCA_964477705.1). Taxonomy (GTDB): domain Bacteria; phylum Myxococcota_A; class JAVEVO01; order JAVEVO01; family CAYZFJ01; genus CAYZFJ01. The sequence continues at coordinate 6,226 of CAYZFJ010000064.1, forward strand.
TGCTCCCTGAGAAGCCCCGCATGAATAGTCATGAAATCAACCCCCTGCCGAGCCTGGGCTTCGATAATCTCAAGCATTTTCGCAGGATCCAGCTCTTCAATCTCATCAACGGACTCGGCCATCTCGTATATGGGCACAGTACCCACAGGTGCGGGCGAGGCGGCAATAATTCCGCAGCGAGTCTGAACCAGGTCGCTACCTGTGGAGAGATCCATCACCGCGTCTGCCCCATACTTCAATGAGATCTCCAGTTTGGAGACTTCTCTCTCTATACTGGATGCCACATGGGAGCTACCGATATTGGCATTGACTTTGCACTTACAGTCCACACCGATACCAGCAGGCTTCAGGGAGGTGTGCCAGACGTTGGCTGGGATCACCATACGCCCGGCAGCGATGCGCTCCATCACGAACTTGGCATCCAGCCCCTCCACCTTGGCCACATACTCCATCTCAGGGGTGATCTCTCCTTTGACAGCACTTGTCAACTGGGTACCGAAACCAGGTTTGGAGCGGCCCATCAATGCGATGCTTGCTCCATTACCAGTGCCGGTGCCAGTGTCCTTACCATTGTGACAATCACAGGGGAATGCTGCGTCAGCGGGATGATGATTCACGGGAGTATTCTTGGGGGCCATAAGCGTATTCCTTCTCTTCTTCCATGGATTTGCGTCTCCCCCCACCAAAGGGGGTTTTATTCTTAGCCAAAACAAATGGCAAGTAAAGACACAAAGCGCATCGGGCTCCATTCGCTCCCTCCTCTGGTTTGTGCACCCCCCCACCCAATACCTCCCACCCAACGCCTGTAGGGGCGCGTGCATGCCGTGCCCTTCGTCAGCGGTGCACCCAACTAGCCGGTACCATCTAAGCCCAGAACAATGCTCCCTCTACTTTGAACTTGCCACTCTAAACTTGAAGGCAACACGGAGCTCTCGAGGGCGAGCGCCGCTCGCCCCTACTAGCGATTGGTGCTAGAGCTCATAGGGAACACTCTCCTTGCAGCTTACCCATCTAAGGCACGCATGTTTCTCTTCTTCCTATTGCAATTTGAGGGCACGGCATGCCTTCGAAGAACACACATGGAACAGCAGTGTGGTAGATAATGAATAAGAGCAATGAGAGAAGATTGCGTAAATGGGTGGGGTGGGTGGGATTTTCGGAGGGCGACCTTACTTCTCTGCCCCCCCGCTACCCATGCCGGCCTCAACAATCAGCTCAACAACACCAGTCGCGGGCAAGTCAGGCAAAACAGCCAACAGGGTTGTGTCCTCAGAGAGAAGAACAACAGAAGGGCGGAGGCTGTGATAATCATCCTCCCCATTAATCAGACCATATTTCTTTGCCAGCCTGGCATCCTGATCGCTGAGAAGTATAAAAGGCAGCTCCATCTTGGAGCGCAGTTCAGAGAGCTCTTCAGGCTGGGCCGGGCACACGCCCACAGGCACCATGCCCGCACTGAAAAACGCCCCGAGCCCTCCCCGCAGCTCCTTGAGAAACAGGACAGTGGCCTCATCAAGGAGCTGAGGGAAAAAAGCCAAAACCACCTTTTTCCTGCCGAACGAACGGGGTCCATAGCTTCTTCCATCATGCCCGACAAGTGAAAACCTGGGCGATTTGACGCCAATTGACATCAGCCGTACTCTCCTGTTCTACAGACAATTCCCCCCACTTTTTATCTCTGATAACCTGCAGTCCTGCCGCCCTTCAGTCAAGTGAACCATAAAGCTCCGCAAACTGTGGTCAGGCTGGCCCGTCATAGATAACCGCATGGTGTGGCTCTTCTCTTAGAATAATCTGAACAATTCCGGGGAGATGTGGCAGAAGCTCTCTCCAAATCCATTCCACCAGATTTTCAGTGGTGGACGGCTGCAGGATATCATTAAGGAACTGATGATCCAACTTGTCGATAACAGCGGCTTTCACAACAGCGTCCAGGGTAAAAAAGTCGATGACCATTCCAGTTCGGGGATCCTTCTCCCCTCTCACAGCCACGGTCAGAATATAACCATGCCCATGGATCCGATTACAGGGTCCCGGATGGTCATGGAGACAATGGGCCGCCTGAAATGTGAATGTGCTCTCCAGTCTCATGTGACATTCTTTCCAATCAACTAGCCTGATCCATGAATTAGCCTGCTAGTGCAGCAGTTCTCTACCATTTCTTCTTGGCTATCGGTTTATCAATCAAACTGCTTGCTACTATTTAAGGTAGCCTTTCATGGATTATAGGGCTTAAGTAAATTATCTGCATCCGCAGATAGACTATTAAAAACCGTGATAACTGCAAAATTCACCAGCCTGCCAACGTGCCAGCCCGCCCCCCCCATCGCCCATCGCCCGACGCACTCCCACCACATGAATATGACCACACCCAACTGGTCAGCAGAGGACAGATGCCTCTATCATCATAACGGGCTGGGGGTTCGCTCCCAGATTGGGCCAGCCAGTTTATCCTGGAACCACTCGACGCCAGAGGCTACCGCCTGCTCCATGGGGATTCCCCGTGCCAGTCCAGCAGCAATAGCAGAGGAGAGACGACATCCGCTCCCGTGAATCCCCCTGCCGGCCACTCTCCCATGGGGCATGACCACTGTTCGTTCACCCCCACCCCCACCCCCACCATCTCTAATGCAGAGAACGTCCACCGGGTTACCATCCATGTGCCCACCCTTTACCAGCACAGCACCAACCCCCATACCAACCAGCTTTCTAGCCGCTTCTATCGCTGACTGAGCGTCATTGACGACGAGCCCTGTCAGTTGCCCAGCCTCTACAGCATTAGGAGTCAGCAGGGACACCCTGGGGAGCAACTTCTGCAACAGCGCCTCTCTACCAACGCCATCCAGGAGGGGAAAACCGCCAGTAGATGCCAGAACCGGGTCGAGCACCACTGGAATAGCGGGGTTAGAATCGAGCCATGCCACCAGAGTCTCCACCACCTCCCCATTTCCGAGCATGCCGACCTTCACCGCATCGGGCCCCATGGAGGCGGCGTGCTCAATCTGCTGGGCGAACAGCGCCCCATCGGTGCAGGCCACCATGCCCACCTGGTGAACCGTCTGGATCGCTTTGGCAGTCACAGCCACACACGGGTGACACCCCAAGGACGCCACAGTTACCGCATCGGCAATCACCCCTGCCCCACCGGTGGGGTCCAGACCGGCCACAATCATTACTACAGGCCAGGGATATTTATGATTACATGAGGTATTGCCACTCTTCGCAGGGGTGAGGCCCATAACTTCTGCTGGATTATTACCAGACGAGCAGACAATCTGCTCTATACTACCACCACCACTACCATTGGAACTGTGATGTCCGCTGTTCATTAAACACCGCTCTTCAACAATCATCAGGCTGCAATCCTATACCACTGTGCCCATTATGACAATCGTGCTTCAAGTATGGATGGGAGAATGCTACATTAGCCAAGATATTGTTGCTGACTCTGCCTGCGCCCAGGAGAATCGAAGTGCCCAGATTACTGCTCACATTCCAGTTATTCCTGTTGGTCCTGTGGCCGATGTCTGCGGTCTGGGGTTCTTCGCTACAGCTCCCCTATGGGCCGCTGCATCCCGACCCATTGCTCCACCAGGAGGGCTCTACACCGGCCACTGAATTAACCGTGCCACCCACCGAGCAGAACCAGAACCAGAATCAGAACCAGAATCAGAACCAGAACCAGAATCAGAACCAGAATCAGAACCAGAACCAGAACCAGAACCAGGAGCAGGAGCTACAGCCAGGGCAACTACAGGCTCAGGAGCAGAGAGAGTTGACCAGAGAAGACGAGTTGGATCAAGGGCGAGCACAAGAGACAGAGCCACTCCACATTCTCAGGTACAACCCCGTAAATTGCGGGTGTCCACCATTTGAAGTGTTCCTTGAAAAATACTGGATCCGCACCAGACTTGAAGATAATACCAGTCGAAATGAACCTGGTATTGAGCAGTTAGAAGAAGTGGCAGCGAGGGACTACGGTGCAGGCAACAGTACCCATTATCAAGTTAAAGGCAAACTGCGGGCCGGGGATGCCAGATGCGCATTGGGACACCAGCACCCTGTTTACATTGTCAGGCGATTAGCAAATCCGGAACTATTTCCGGCTAAGAGTCCATAATGTTTATTTAGGAGTCACACTGGGAACAACTCGACTGAATGGCTTAAAGTAGATGAATAATCAGTTTTGACATCATCAACGTACATGCTTAGAATTCATCCATCCAGCAGCCAGGTTGAAGGTTGAAATCTCCCTGCCATTGACGGAATATGAATCCGTGCGAATCTGAACAAAGAACGATTTGGACAATTCGCCAATCCATTGTCTGCCTCAACTTCAGGTGACAACGGTTATTGGGGCAACTTGGGGACTATTTGTTGCTCGGCTGCTAATCCACCGAAAGGGAACAAGGTTATAATGACCGAAACCAGAATCTTGCTCATCGACAGTGACAAACAGGCTACAGCGGCTATTGAAGAATGCTTCTCACGCTACAGGGTAGCGCTGAACGTGGTAGATGATCCGGGACAGGCCATAATAGAAGCCGGAGCCAATACGGATCTGATCCTCTTGAGGATTGAGTTGCCCACTGTCTCTGGATACCTGGTCTGTAACAGGCTCAAAAAGAACCGGAGCCTGGCCTCAATCCCACTGGTCATCTATTCGTCAGAAGCCACCGATGAAACATTCGAGCACCACAAGCAACTGAAAACCAGTGCAAACAGCTATCTGAAGTATCCATTTGCCAAGGGGGAGCCGCTGGCTGAGATTAAGAAGCTGGTGAATCTGAACCAGCTCCCAGAGCCAGTAGTAAAGCCTGCTCCACTTAAGGAAGCTACTCCGGCCGGGTTGACATCAGACGTACCTACCGCTTCAGGGATGGCGGACACTACATCATCGGCAGCATTGGCATTGGCAGCATCGTCAACGGAAGCATCACCTCCAGCGTCGGCAAGGGGAAGGCGCCCCTCTGCAAACTCAAGGACAACGGCCATGACACCCTCAGCCTCCAATTCAAACGCAACGGATGTTGCTCAGACAGACGCAGAGACAAACAGAGCAGATACTCGCACTGATAGAGAGCGCAGGAAAAACAAAGAGGAGGGGAAGTGGGGCGGTCCGGCAACCACTGGAGCTTCGGATTCGGCCACCAGCGAGAGTGCCCGAGAGCGAGGCCGTGGGCGAAGCCAAACCAGAGCCACAACATCAGCGCAAACGCAAGCGCAAGCACCAACCGCAACCCATGACAGCTTCTCACTGAATTCCATTCAGGAGACAGAGTTAGACATGGACAACCTGCTTGTGGAAGACCAGGACACCCTGGATTTTACATCATCGAGGATTGATCTCCAGTCGGATGATCTGACAACAGGAGATGATTTCGTCTTTGATGACGACCTGGGCCATGCCCTGGATCAGGCTCTCCTCGCTTCGCTGGAGAGTGGTGGCGCAGATCTGGGTGATGATCTGGACATTGAGGCGATCATGAGTGAACTGGAAGCCCTTGGCTCAGAGTTTGACGAGGGCGCTGCTGGCGAAGTGGGCGCCCCTCGGTCATCATCATCAGCAGCAGCATCTGCTGCCCGAGGCTCTTCCAGGGGCACCGCGGCATCGAGCGCTGATTCAGGGGCGGATTTCAACTCTGCTGGATCTAAAGGCAGAGGGCGGGGGCAAGACAGAGACCGGGGCCGGGATAGGGGCGGCAGAGAACGGGACCAGGAGCGTGCTTCCTTACCTCTGGTTGACAATAGCAGCGGTGCATCCTCATCACAGGTGATTCGGGATGGGCAGCGCATACTTGAGGCAGAACTTGCCGGAGCCAGGGCAAGAGCACAGGCCCTTGATGCCACTGTCCACAACCTGAAACAGCGCATGGAGAGCGCCCGCAAAGAAGCTGAACGGGAGCTGATCTCATGTAGAGACCAAATCTCTGTCTTGAAAGACCAGCTCTCCGCCAAGATGAAACTGGCCGAGGAACTTCAGGGTAAGCTTGATAAGCACCAGCACACATCCCTGGAGGACGCTGCACGGCTCCAGACCAGGCTCGAGGTTGCCAATCGGGATCTCACCGCCGTGCGCCGGCAGCTTGCCCAGGCCAATGAGGCCAATGCCAAACTTGAGCAGTACAAGGCCGCCCTGGCCACCACCATCGAAAACACCCGCCAGAAATTCCGGGCTGAGCTGGAAAAGGCCAGGCGGGAAAACGCTGCTGAATTGGAGAGGCTGGCCAGGGAACATCGAAATCAGATGACATCTCTGGTGGAATCTCACACAGAGACATCCAAACTGGACAGAGAAAAATTGGATGAGGAGATAGCCCGGCGTACAAGAGCTGCAATCGAGGAGCATGAAGCCAGATACGCCGCTGAGAATGCGGATCTGAGGCGGATTCAGCAGGAGCGGGAGCTGTTGGTTCGGGATCTGCGGCGTGCCCATGACCGGACTAAAGCCAAGTGGGAGGGCGAGAAGAAAGCGCTCATCACCGAGTTGGAGGAGACCCACGACAAGCTGGCCAACGTAGAGGCTGTTGCCGTGGAACTGAAGGGGCGGTTCAGCGACCTGCGGGGGAGCCAGGCAGCGGAGAACGAGAGCTTGCGTCAGGAGGTGGGGCTGGCCAAGGAGCGAATCTATTCTCTGGAGCAAAAGCTCGTCCAGGCCGGGGACCAGATAGGGGAACTGTCCAGGCAGCTTGAGGCATACCGGGATCGTTCGGTACAGACCCTGGAGAAAGCACGAGCCAGCGAGAAGGCAAGGCAGAAGGCGATCCGGGCGGTGCGCATTGCCATGTCGCTTCTGGATGAGACAGCGGTGGCAGGTGGTGGTGCTGCCAGTGTTGGCAGCAGCAGCAACAGAGACGGGGCAACAATGGCAACGACGACGGCGGCTGTCCATGACCAGAGGAGAGGAGCCCGCGATTGGGCTGAGGGGCATGGCGATGATGATTCAGTCACGTTGCCAGAGAGGACGCCAAGGTTTGGCAGCGACAATCGGACCGGCTATCTCAGGAACAGCAATAGTACCAGTCCTAGCACCGATACTGACTCTGACCTTGGCACTGACACCAGCATCCGCACCAGCAGCAGCTTTGGTAGCAGAGATATGAGCGATATGCGGGATGGTGAGGGTGGTAGTAGCGGCGATGTTGATGACAGGTACATCAGGCGCATGGACGGTCACAGAGGTATGCGCGAGGTTCTCGGTTCACTCCCCAGCCTCGACGCTCCTGATGATTATGGGATGGACCGCATAATACCCGATCAGCGTCGCAGAACCATAGCCGCATCATCACGCCGCCTGTCCGCAGACAATACAATAAGTGCCAGAGGAACAACTCGCATGGACGATGGGGCGGATCATCTGGCTGGGGCCACCAATCGGGATGACAGGAGGAGCTATCTCAACACACGAGCTGCCCTACTGGCTGCCCTTGAAGAAGACGACGAGTTTTAAGATTGTGTAGGCAGGGTGAGCACGGGGTGCCCTCTCAACACCTGTACGGACACGGCATACTCTCCCAACTTCTGTAGGGGCACGGCATGCCGTGCCCTTCGTTAGCGGTGCACCCTACTCTGAGTAGTTACCCTCGCCACCACAAGCATATCTGCTTAATCAGCTTACGGGGATACCCTCTTCGCTCCCATAATCGACCAGCTCCACACTCATCCGCTCATGGAGCACTGTCCCTGCCATATCCATGGTATCAACAACTCCCATGTGGATAATCCCCAACAGGGGAGCTGTCGCAGCAAGGGTAAATGATACCTTCCTGGACCCCTGAATAGCCTCCACATTACCCACCTGCCCCCGCCACATGGATATCAGAGTCAGGCCCTCTCTAGCAGATCCTCCGAAACGTACAGGTACAGCCCGAATTGTGAGACCATCCGGTTGCAGCCCTTTGCGCTTCAAATCGAGAAGACTGAGCACAACCCCCGGCAACTGTTCAACAGATACACTCCTGGGCACAATCACCTGACGGGTCACGTTCTGATCGGCCTCAATCATACTCACCTCCACCATCACATCCTCGCTGCGTATCTCCCTTACCACAAGCAATACCGCCGCCATCCTAGTACCACCCAGAAGCCGATAGATCCCCCAGTCCCCCTTCTTAACTCCGAGCCATGGACTGGAAAACTGGAGGGCAGACTGCCCCCGAACCGCACCAACACCTGAGCTTGCGATATCCTCCCCTACCCCCGCCTCCACAACACCACCAGCAGCCCGGCCATCAAGCCCACTAGTGACCCCATTTTCTGAGAGAGCCTCACCAGAGACCCAGCCGGGGAAACCCCACACCAGGAGAGCACAAATCAGCCCGACCAGCCTGGCCACAGATAGCGAAAGCCACTCACTACCCCCGCTCATACCTGATGAAATATTGTTGACGTTGGCGACCAGCAAACCGATGGCTCCTCTTAATACAAACCCACAATGCTCCCAGCAAAATAACAGATCTCCAACCGAAAGCCCACATTTCCCGGTCAAATGCCTTAGTAGGGAAGCGTGCTACAAAGATGTAACAGCCAAAAGTAAGGAGGAGGATACTTTGTACTTATCTGAGTCCTTAATAAGATGTGAAAGGCCTATCCATGCAGTCCCATCAACCGTATGGAAATCTGTGTTAGCACTGTAGCATGCCACTGACCATGAAGAGCCATGCAGAAGAAAGCCCCCACAGTCTGACCATATTCTTTACTTGCCCACCACCCCACCATAGCCGCAAGCCCCTAGAACAACTGGCCAAGAGATGCATTGGCCGCTCTTCTCCGAGAGCAACAAAAGAACGAGGAAAATGGCGGTCAGGAGACTCGATTGGGGTCTCAAATGAGGCCGAGACTACAAGAGACAACCCAGTGTTTAACCCCACCATGACCACGACAATTTACAAGTGCTTGAAATTACAGGTGTTTTTCCTCAAAGCCATAGCTGTTAACCAAGCAGTTGAGGAGTTCGAACCCTATATAGGCGTCCGACTTGAATCTGGACTAATGGGGGGAACATATGGGCCGCACCTACATCGTCGGCATCGACAACTCCAGGAGCATCCTGCGCCACCACCAGTGCCCGGCCAGTATGGGTGGCCTCGGGCTCTGCTCGGAGGTTGTGGATCTGAAGGTCAGAGAGGGGGATGAGGCTGAAAATGACCTTGGGCGTGGGTATGCCGCTATTGGACCAGCTATCGAATGAGGCAAAATTCAATATTGCCTTTCCCACTGACTCTGTTATCTCTGTAAGTCAGGCTGGATACAAAAAAGGTTCATCACTGACGAGCCTATGTGACATACCAAAGAATTGTTTCCCTCACACATCTTGACTCATTAACCTCGATTATCCACTAAAGACCATGGCAGGTCTCAGCAATAAGCTGCCTTTGGGCATGTCCGGCATACTCTTCCTGTTTGTCCTCGGCGCTGGTGGCATTCGCTTGTGGAACAACAGGGGTCCACAGATGATCGTGCCCACCGTCGCACTGTCCGCCTACCTCGTATGGCTCATCGCCGAATCCCTGCTCGTGTCCGTTCGCGAGTCATCCCTGCCGGAAACAAACAGAGATGAGGGGAGCTGCGAGCTGTATGCTCTCGCTCAGGGTGCGACCGTTATTTTAGCGCTCCTGCTGCCATGGACAGTAACATCCAACAGTTTGGGCAGCATTTTGGCCTCACTCTGCTCGTGATCGGATGCGGATTACGCCTGAGTGCCATCTTCACCCTTGGGCGCTTCTATTCACGGCGTGTGCGATTGTTCAAGGGACACCATGTGGTGACCAGCGGGCCATATAGAGTAGTACGACATCCAGCCTATCTGGGCACTCTCGCCGGGCATCTTGGTTTAATTCTGGTGCTCGGCAACTGGATCCCTCTGGTGGCGTGGGCCGGGCTCTTTGTGCCGATGGTGGTCCGCAGAATCCTTGTCGAGGAGCCCGTTCTGTTCGAACTCGATGAGTACGCTGAGTACGCCAAAAGCCGAAAGCGGCTTCTCCCGCTCATATGGTGAGAGGTGCCCTGCTGTTTGTTAGCACATCTTGGTGAAATCATGACGGATATCAGCCTGTAGGATGTCCTTCCTGGAACTGACCCTATCGCCCATCACTACCACCACTCTTCCCTCCCGTGATGCCTGGAGGGCACCCCGTAGGTTGCGGATTTCCAGGGCGGAGAGTTGAACGAGATTGGTGATAACCTTGAGCGTAGGCATGACATCAGGACGTTGGTAGCTCTCTAAGATTTGTGGGTAGCGTCGGGTAGTAGACCGGATTTGGTATGGACGAGCCGAACATGCATGATGGGGTAACCATCCAGAATCTCGGATGAGCCCTCAGATCTAAACAACACTTCCATAAGCCCAAGCTAATGACAGCGAAGAATAAACCCAATAATTTCAACATGTACGAATTATTGCGGGTACGGATCTCCTTCTGCTTCTTGGCCGGCAGCAACGTCAGGTCCATGAGCTGTGGTACCCTCGCCTTGGTGAGCCCCAGCTTTGCCGCAGCATCTGTCTGATCCACCAGCACACCGGCATCAATTCCTGCTATATCTTGTGTGCCAGCACCAGCCTTAACACCACCACCCTTGCCCCCATCCATTTCCACCATCTCCACTCTCACCTCGCCCCTACGCATACGTACATCTCTGGTCAGTACTCACGCCAGCGCACAAACCGAAACCGAGACTGATGAGCTACCGAGCCATCATCCTGGGGACAATCAACAGCATCCCTATGTGTGGTGGTGGCAAAACACCTGACGCCCACTGCCTTCAGCTTAGCAACCAGCGCATAAGTAAAGGTAAAATCTCCAGCCACAAAAGCACCACTTGCACCCTGCCCTTTTGCCCTCTCGGCAACCTGCTGAGCAAGCAAATGCACCTGACAGAGCTCAGCAGCAGGATCCACGATGGGCATCCCATCAGCAAGCTCTTCAATTGCATCCATCCCAAGCTGGTCAATAACCTGCCCTATTTGTTCCTCCGACCAGGTGCTGACTGGATGATTGCTGAGGTTGATGAAGATTCGTTTCTTAGATTCAGGTGAAGGTGTAGGGCTGCTGAAAGTGGTGGCCGCGTTGGCATCTCCGGCTACGCCGGCCTGTATGGGAGGCTGGCACATGTGAGCCGCAGGGAGGGTAGTGGATTGGGCCTCAGACTCCTCGTTCTCAACAGGTAAAATCTGATTGCAGAAGTCATTGACCGT
>CAYZFJ010000065.1:0-17332 GCA_964477705.1 uncultured Myxococcia bacterium
GTTTCACCATCAGCCTGGGGATGAATTGGCTGCCAGGAAGCTGTCTACTCTGTTTCTGCCTTCCAGTTGGGCGAGCCAGTCAAGAATCTGGCCACGATCTGCTGTCCGATTAGGAGATGATGGATCAGGTGGTGCAGGTGATATGAACAGTGGGGCTGATGCGGATGGTGCGACTGGTGCGGAGGAAAACAGCCTGATTATTGCAGGGAGTCGCCATGGCAGGGGAGGAACAGCTAAAGCCCGCAGGGTAACAATAGGAAGTTTCAGGGACTTTCTCATCTCACCTCTTATGTATTCCATTAAACGTTCTCTTGGGTTGGATGAGAGTGATCACCAACAGTACGAGCTCTCTTTAAAGAATTTTGAGACTATTGTGGTGTCCCCATTGGCTCGGGCAGTGGTGCTCCGCGAAATATTCTATAGGGCGATGGGGGCGGATGGGTGGCGGGGAACAGAGAGTGTGGGCGATCTGTTCGTTCACCAGTGGCAGGTAGTGGCGCAGGGATACGAAGTGAGCGGTATGTTACCTACCGGCCTTTACCTGGACAGCTTCAGGGATGAGGGAATGGCTATTCTGGAAGGATGGCTGGAAGGTTACCGGTGTTGTCGGGTGAGCATGGACGAAGGGTGGGTGAGTGGCAGCCGGGTCAGTCCTGTCAGCTTCTGTCGGCTGGGTAGGGGGATGCAGGCTTTGGCGGAGAGAGCTGGAGGCGGGTCTCAGATTGCTCTGCCGTCTCCTGCGCTGGTTGATGGGGACGGTAGGGTTGTTGGAAGGGTGGAGGGGGAGATTGGGCCCCTGTTCATGGACGGAGATGGAGTGCCAGTCATTTTGTCTTTTGTAACTGGGGAGAGCGCTAAAGAGCGATATTGGGTGAAGGGAATGGTCGAGCTTCTTGCCATTGCTGCAGGTGTCTCATGTGGTGAGGTGGACTCGGAACTGGTGGCCCGGTCGATCGGTGGGGGCTTGGGCGCTGGTGACTCAAGCCGCCTGGGAGCCGCTTTGATGGATTTCAGGAGGGGAAGGCTGGTGCAGATTACCAGCACTGGTAAGTGGCTTGGCCTTGCAAAAGATAAGCCTCTGGAGATCAGCCTGGCCGGGGCTGGCGATTACCTCTCGGCTCTTTTTGGGGAGATGTCTAGCGGATTCCACCGGTACCAGCTTCCCGTGGATGTGGTCTTCAAGCATTGCCTGGCCGGAGTGCCTTCGGAGGGCCTCGGCATGCTCATTGCCAAGTTAGTCGCCGGGGGGAGCAGCGATGGGGTGCGTGGATTACCTTTGGGGTTTGGGAAGATTCCTCCTCCTGATGATGCTGCTGCCCATGAGATGATTGGGCGGAGATTCAGCCCGCTCCTGGATGGAATCAGCGGGAATACCCTTTGCGGTGAGGAGGGGGGAGAGTGATGACTGACACTAATAGGGAAGAGTACATCAGGGTCAGCAAGCCGGCCCTTCTCAATCAGATCCTACCCGATGGTCATGTGGTGATCCAGGCCCATGCTGGCACTGGGAAGACTTATACCATTGAGCACCTTGTGGTAGATCTCCTGCTGCGGGGGGCTGGCAGCGGTACTGGGCCAGGATATGGGGATGTTGGGGAGGTTGGGGAGGTTGAGGATGTTGGGGGTAGAGATGGCGGGGGTGGCGGGGGTGGCCACGCCGCTGTCTGGTCTCCCCCATTGGGGCTGGAGAATATTCTGGTAGTTACTTTCACCGAGAAGGCCGTCAATGAGCTGAAGAGCCGGATTAGAGCGATCATAGAGAAGGTGCTGCTCCAGGATAAGCATGACGCCTGCGCTGCTGAACCCCATTGGAAGATAGGATCTGCAGAGAGGGCGGCTCTGCGCGATGCCCTCTTTGCCTTCGACAGCGCCCCCATCTCCACCATCCATTCTTTCTGTCGCAGGATCCTGGTAGAGAACGCCTTCTTCAATGGGCGCCCGTTCACCCAGCAAATAGTGGACGGACAAATGGTCACTGTCAGAGCTCTTCAGCAGTTCCTCCGCACGGCAGGAGCAGGTCCGTGGATTCAGGAGCAGAGGGGACGTGGCTCCTTGTATGTAAAAGCCCTCTATTACTGGTTTAAGCGGTATGGTGCTAAAGCAGATGGTAAACTTCTCAAGCTGCTTCTGGCAGTGCAGCGGGCTGGGCTCAGTCTGACATCGGGGCAGAGCAGAGTTGAGCTGATTCTGCCCTCTGCCTCAGTGGTGCCCGAGCTGTTTGACCAGTTCAATGAACATTATGCTGAACTAGTCTCTTTAGGGCAGTCGTGTAAAGTTGGAGGAGGCCAGGGCAGTGGGCTGAATGCCTACATTTGTCAGACCATCAAAATCAAATCCGGGGAGGAAGGAGCTCGCCCCCAGTTTGTAGCTGACCTGCGCTCTGTGAGCGAGCATATCGCCATCCTCCAGAAAAATATCCCAGCGAAAGCAAGCGACCACGACGACTCTATGGCTTTTCTTCTGGATTGCATGATCAGGCTCAGTGGGCCAATCCAGAGTGCTTTGGCCTGGTCTCCTTTCAGTCGTTCCAGGCCCAAAGGGGCGCTCCTTGGTATGAAAAATGTGCTCAAAGGACTAGACGCTGTTTTCAGTGACTATCTTCTTGATGCGTTGGGAGTATGGCTCTTTGCTGGGCCAGTGCAGGAGCTCACTGCTCAGATCAAGGAGTCTGAGGGCCTCTATGATTTTAATGACATGCTGGATCTGGTGGCCAGGGCCATGCGGCAGGGAGAGAATGCGGATGAGCTTATCCGGTTGATCAGGAGGCGATACCCCTGCGCCCTGGTAGATGAGTTCCAGGATACAGACGAGACCCAGTGGGAGATATTCCGCAGGCTTTATATGGATGATAAGGGGCAGCCGATTCCCGGGACCAGATTGTTCATCATCGGCGATCCTAAACAAGCCATATACCGGTTCCGGGGGGCTGATGTTTATACCTATCTGGCTGCGAAATCAGCGGTTGCCCCGCCGGATAGTGGGCGGTGTCTCCAACTTCTCAACAATTACCGCTCCACCGGTCTTATGATTCAGGCCTATAATGCCATCCTCAAGCATCCGGATGGGGGTGAGGCCTTCTTCGGGCAATCAGCCCTGCCACCGGGGAGTGGCTCCTCTCAGGAAACCATCCTCTATGGGGAACCGGTCAGGTGCGGCAAGCCTGATCTGGTTGCCCGCTGGGGTGATGGGGAGCCCTGTGTGCCAATTGAGATTCTTTATCCTGTCCTGCCTGCAGAAGGTAAGGGGGCCGTAGCGGGGGATGACGGGGACGGGAGCGAGGGCGGGGACGGGAGCGAGGGCGGGGACGGGGAGGGCAAGAAGTCTACAAACACCATACCGGACCAGAAGCCCGCTGAATTGCTCTGCCAGATGATAGCCGCAAGAATAAAGGCGCTCATCTCCAACCCCTCAGCTGGATTGCAGGTCCCTGTATCAGGCGGAGGGGTGCGACCACTCACTGCCTCAGATATCTTTGTACTCACCCGCTCGGAAAATGAGGGGATCAGGGTGGGGAGATACCTGCGCCAGTTCGGTGTTCCCTTCTCTTTTTTCAAACAGGGAGGTCTCTTTGGGACGCCTGAAGCTCTCCATATAAGGGATGTGCTGGCCGCAGTGGAGCAGCCAGGCAACCGGGGAAGGGTGGCATTGGCTCTGGCCTCCCCCTTCTTCTCCGTTCCGGGTGGGGTTGTGCCGGTGGTTATTGATAGCAGCCAGGGGGACGCAACGGTCAGATTGCTCACAGAGTTTAATGCGCTGGCAATAGAGCGACAGTTCCATCTCTTATTCAACAGGATAATGGAGGATACAGGGCTTATCCGTCGGGAACTGCTCTTTTCTGATAGTGAGAGGGAGCTGACCAACTATCTCCATATTTTTGAGATCCTTCTGGAGGAGGCGTCGTCAGGGCGCAACAGCCTGGGTGAGCTTATTGGCTTTCTCAGCCGCCGCATTGCCGGCATCGGTGATGGCTGCTGGGGCGGTGGGGTGGTTGATGGCGATGATAATGGTAATGGGAGTAATGGTGAAGACCTGCAGCGCCTCGATACGGAGAAGGATAGCGTCCAGATCATGACCATGCACAAGAGCAAGGGTCTGGAGGCTGAGGTTGTCTTTATTTATGGCGGGTTTAATCCCAGAAACGGGAGTGACCCGATTATTACGTTCCACGGTAGCGATGGCAGGAAGATGGCTGCAGTGGGGTATGAGTCGAAAGGAGAGGAATGTAGTGCGGAGCGGAGGGAGAGTGAGGCGGAGAACCTGCGCATTCTCTATGTGGCCATGACCAGGGCCAAGGCCAGATTGTATCTGCCCCTGCTGGATACGATGAAGGAAAACGCATTTTATTACCCATTAAATAAGCGGTTGCACCAGATTAAGGCCGAACTGGGCGGCGGCGGTCTTTTTGATTCTCTCTTTCATGTGAGCTGCTGGGGTGATTCGCTGGTTGAGGCTGCGAAGCTGGCTAAGGCAGAAGCTGCCAGGTTAGGAAGGGTGAAGCAGTCCAAGGATGGGGTGGTGGGCGCAGGTGCGGGTGCGGATGCGGATGCGGGTGCGGGAGATGGGGGAGAAGGCTGGGAGGAGGCTCTCAGGGGAGTGATTGCTAAACTGGACAGGCGTGTTGACAGCAAGGACAGGCCTGATTTTTCTGCTCTTGCATCTCGGTTTCATGGGGTGGCCATGGAATCCTACACGTCTATGAAGTCACTCAATCTCTTCCCTGCTGAACAGAGAGGGGGTCAGGGTGGCGGGCGGTCTGGCAGGAGATGGCTCATGGCACGTAGGGGCTATGAGCAGGTGAGTATCTTTGCTGAAGGGGATTCTCAGGGGCGCCTTGATGAGGCTGAGCCTGAAGATGCAGGGGCCGGTATGGTAGCAGGTCGGCCTTTGGGTGGGGCTCTGGGGAGTGATGGGGAAGGTCCCGAGCAGGTGCTCGAGGCATACGGGCTGCCTTCGGGGCGGATACTCGGTATTTGTGTTCACGAATTGTTGGAGAAGGTGGACTTGGACACGGTGAGAGGTTGGGCGTTGGCTGCTGAGTCTGGTGGCAATGTTGCAGGCGGTGATGGAAACAGGGGGTATGACAGGGAGGGAGAGGTCGATGGTTTTGTTCGCTGGTTTGCCTTGCATGGAGTGCAGGGCCTCTTCAGGCAGACCATGGGCGCATATGGAATAAGCCCGTATCATCAGGAAGCAGTGGGGCGCATGGTCTATACTGCTCTCACTGTACCCCTTGGCAGCGTGACAATTGAGGAGGGGAAAGCATTGGAGATTCCCCCTGTCTGTCAGTTGGAACGGGTGCTGAGAGAGACTGAATTTGTCTATCCCTTCCCGGAGAAGTCCCATCCCCTTCCTGGGCAGGATGTGGAGCACGTATTTTCTGTGGAGAAGGGGTATATCAAGGGGTTTATCGATCTGCTGGCCAGGATTCCCGGCACCTCTCTCCATCTGATCGGTGATTGGAAGACAGATCGCCTCCCTGCCTATGACTCCCAGACCCTGGCTGATGTGGTCTCCAGCAGATACGGTATCCAGAGTCTGCTCTACTCTCTGGCAGTGTGTAGACTGCTCCGGATTGGCGACAAGGGAGACTATGATCGTCTCTTTGCTGGTGCTCTTTACATCTTTGTTCGTCCAGGTGCGGTTGCTGGTGGACAAATGGCAGTGCACCTGGAGAGGCCTTCATGGGAGAGACTGTGTCTGGCAGAGGCAACCCTGAGAGAGCTTGATTGACAGGATTGAGGAGAGTAGATGAAGAAGGCAGTGGCAGAATATGAAAAATGGGAGGAGCAAAGGTTGGATCTGAGCTGGACCTGGTTGCCTCCCATCTCTGCTGTGGGAGCGTTTCTGGCTGAGAGTCCAGAGAACGGGAGTTGGGAGAGCGGTGATGGGTGTGGTGGGAATATGTGTACTCTGGATGCCGAAAATGTACCTGGAGGTAAGGTGGAGAGGGTCTGTGAACTCAGGACCCCAGCCCGCTTTATGGCTCTCCTCTCCTCTGTGGTACAAGAGTTGGAGATGGAGCCTGAAGATGCTCACATGGCCTGGGAGTTGGCTCGCCTCTGCGTAAGGGCTTCGGTGGAGAGTAAGGGGCATCGGTTGGATGGGGATGATGCCAGAAGAGGTGATGGGGAGAGTGAGGGTGGTGCACTTGACTGGGGGAGGTTCGCCCTGACAGAGGGGGAGGGCCATTCTGGGTTGATCCTGCTCATGCTGGCTATCCTGTGGAGTAATGGGAATGGTAATACCTGTCTGCTACTGAAGGAATCGGTTCCTGAGTGGAGCCCTACCAGCAGCAATGGGGCAGGTTCTGAGTCGTCAACTCCAGATCACTACCCATGGAGTTTTGGTGCCTTTCTGCAGTTGTTCTGTTCCCTGGCTTCTCAGAACCCTGATTGGACTAAAGGAATTCTGGGTCTGTCCAAATTGACGGATCTGCAAAAGCTGGTAGATAGTGTTGCTCACTGGATGATGGAGTGTCCTCTGGTTCAGGAGAGCACACCTGGATCTGTTCCCCTGTTCGTGATCAGCGAACTGGTCGGACGACAGCCCGGCTATACCATTGCTCTTGCCAGGGTCCACATGGTGGAGGCCAGACTGGGGCGCATGCTCAGGGCCAGGATTGAGTCGGGTAACAGAGATGAGGGTGGTAGTGGTAGTGGTAGTGGTAGGAACATGGACGGGATCAATTTGGCTGGTGGGGGCCCTCGCACACTGAACTCAGAACAGCTTGCGGGAGTTCTGAAGGCTGTCAACTCCCCCTTTACTGTCATCTCAGGAGGTCCAGGTACTGGCAAGACAGCCACTGTGGGTGCCATCCTGAGCATGCTTGCCCAGACAGGCACAACCATGGATGCTATTGCCCTGGTCGCACCCACCGGAAAAGCTGCCAACAGAATGGTTGAATCCCTCAAAGAGTACGCCCCATATATACTGCCTGCCCATACTTGGAACGGCCTGGAAGGAAAACCTCAGGGTGTCACTGTTCCACTGACCAATCCACGGTCAACCAGTTCTCCAGATTGGTTTGGCAACCTGCCGGAGGCCTTCACCATCCACCGGTTGCTAGGTTATATGCCATCTGTCGGCAGGTTTGCCCATGGGCCTGACAATCCTCTACCCTACGGGGTGGTAATTGTGGACGAAGCCTCCATGGTGGATCAAGCCCTCATGGACTGTCTGCTGACTGCTCTCCATCCATCTGCCAGGCTCGTCCTGCTGGGCGATGCGGATCAGCTCCCATCTGTGAATGAGGGGGCAGTCCTGCGGGATCTGGCCTCTGCTGCAGCGGCTGGGGATGTCGCTGCTGGGGACCAGTCCGGAGCAGGCGAACCCCCTTCCCCTTTCTTTATTAAACTGAAAACAAGCTACAGGATGGATCAATCGGATCCGGACAGTAGCGCTATTTATCGCTTTGCTCAGTTCTTGAACCATGGTGAGGTCTCCCATCCAGGTTTCTCTCATAGCCTGGGGATTCCCGTGCGTCAACGACCTGAGGAGCTGCTGTTTCGTGGGGTGGAACTTCTGGTCGGCTCATGGGATGGAGGCAGCGGTGCTGCTGGTGTTGGCTTACATGCCGGTGATTTTCTCGCCAGGTGGTGGGAGATGGTCTTCGGCGGCCATGATGGCGGGCCATATGGTGAGGGGCCGTTGCTGCTGGAGCACGATGGCTACTTTGCTGCCCAGTGTGAGCATGAAATTGAGAAAATGTACAATCGGGTCGCAGGTTCAAGGATTCTCTGTCTGACCAGACATTGGGCTACTGGGACTGAGTCCATTAACAGAGAATTAAATAGGATGACTGGTAACAGCATAGTTAGTGAGGATGGTGGGTACCATTCTTCAATGGATGGACATCGGCGATTTCTACCCGGGGAGCCGGTGATGATGCTCCATAATGATTATAATCTGGGTGTTTTCAATGGGGATCAGGGGGTGGTAGTGGATGTTGGTGATAAATCTGGAAGGTTTCAAACATGTGTGGCGTTTCCCCGTCAGGATCGCTTTGTTGGAATACCTGTCTCGTTTCTCGTCGGGCGCATTGAGCATTCCTATGCCATCACTGTCCATAAGAGCCAGGGGTCCGAGTATAATACTGCGGCAGTCATCCTGCCCCATTTGAAGAATGCCAGGATGCTGAACCGGGCGTTGCTCTACACGGCAGTAACCCGCTGCAAACGCTCCGTTGTGCTGGTAGGCCAACCGATGATGGTTGTCCACGCATGTAAGAACCAAGCCGCCCGCCTCACCGGCCTTAAAACTTACATTTGTGAGAGGGGTTAATGGAAGCGGGATGTAATCAGTGGCTCTTCTTCAATCCGCCTTTGAGCAGGGCGTTGGTGATCTCGGCTACCCGCCGCCCCTGGAACCGGGCCACCTCCAGGTTCTTCTCTGTGGGGTGCTCTACTGAATTGGCGCCTGTGATGGCTGTTGCTCCGTAGGGGGTACCTTCTTCAAACATGATGGGTGCCGCATATCCGGGGGTAACGATGATCATGCCCATGTGAATCAGGGGAGCCAGGAATGTGTAACAGGTGGTCTCGCTCCCTCCGTGGGGTGTGGACGTGCTGGTGAAGACCGATGCCACCTTGTTTACCAGCTTGCTCTGAGCCCATAGTCCCCCGGTCTTGTCGATGAGCAGCTTCATCTCTGCGGTCATGTTTCCGTACCGGGTCGGGGTGCCAAATATGATCGCATCTGCTCCGGCCAGATCATCCATGGTGGGTTCGGGGTATTTTGCCTTCAACTTCTGGCGCGATTCGCTCCAGCGGTGATGGTTGTTGATGACGCTCTCTGGAGCCAGATCATCAACTCTACGCATGATGACCTCATTGCCTTCTACCTCTTCTGCGCCCCGTGCGATGGCGTCAGCCAGCATGGCCGTGTTTCCGTACCGGCTGTAGAACACGATCAGGGTTTTCATGGCCACAAACCTCCCTCGTTGATTTGCACAAGACATTAGTATGTAGGTAGGGTGGAAGCAGTTCAACCGGATTCAAGCCCTATTCCATGTTTCTGCACGAAAAGACTGGGGATCAGCACCATGGAAAAAACAGTGCTACTCGACATTAGCCGCCATGGAACCACTTTAATATCAAGGGGTTACACGGTTTCTTCGTTCCTTGAGCAGGCGCAAATCCTTCTCCCGGCAAGAAGTAACCATATACATATAGAGGAATAATGGCTCGGCTGCCGATAGAGGCTGCAAGGAGGGGAGGCGATATGAAGTGGATTGTAAGGGCGGTTCTGGGCATTGGGGCAATCCTGATCGTCCTTTGGGCATGGCCGGGGGAGGTGAGAGCCTGGACCCAGTATGACAGCTCCGAAGATGTGGTCCTGACCACCAGCGAATTTGTTCCCAGACTCAAGATCGAGGGCATGGAGCTTAAAGGTCTTGATTTGACTGGGATTGAATTGCGACTGGGGACTATACGATCCAGTGGACTTGGGGGTGGGTTGATCCTTGGTGGGTATTACCAGGACTGGACCAGCAGCGGGCGTAAGGTGGATGTGGTCCCTCTGTTTGCTAATGCCTCCATTCACCTGTTCCCGTGCAGCAGGCTTTCGCCTTATCTGGGGGTAGGCGCTGGCGGGATGGTGGTGCACGTCTCTGGACTTGATCCTGGGGCAGATTCGTTTCTGGACAATCTGCAGTGGGTCTGGGCTGGAAGGGGAGAGGCTGGGTTGAAGTTCTGGTTGTCCCGGTATTTAGGGTTGGAGTTTGCCGCAGTGTATGATCGCACTACACCATACATTGTCGACGGTGTGGATGAGACACTCAATGGGTTGTCATGGAGATTTGGCATCTCCCTTACGCCTGAGGAGTATAATATTGCTGTGGCCTCACAGGAGGTGCTCGACCGAGAACGGGGATGGATTTGGTCCGCACACAGAGTGGCTGCCCTGATGGAGGATGTGTTGGGGCATGGAACTGCCGGAGATCCGCACAATACCAATCTGGCAGGGGGGGGGGCGGGAACGCCATCAGCGGCGTCAGCCTCAATTTCTGCACTACCCATAACAACATCGGAAGCTGCCCCGGTGACGGGTGCCATGGTTGTCAATCAGGAACAGCAGGTTCTGTTGTGGGTACCAGTGGCGTCAGCCAATGTGCATGTTGATCCCCATGATTCCTATTACTGTGGGCTTGCTGATGAGAATGAGGTCACCATCCATGTGGGACCTGGAGTTTACAGGGTAAGGGTGGGGAATGATCTGCAGGTTGGCAGGCTCCTTCTTCCATCATGTGCTGCTCCATTTGAAGTTGATGGTGAAGTGATGGGCCCCAGAGGCAGCGGTGGCGGTGTCATGTTTGTTTCTACTGGTAACGGTTACATAAAATTGACCTTAAAGAGCCTGTTTGCTGGCGGTTATCATGATGGGGGAGAGGTGGTTCTGGAGAGACTGGACCTGGGAGCCTGGTGGACGACCATGAAGGGGTGGGAACCACCATCATTCATAGAACCTGCAATCTGGAAAGCCCTCCAATAATTACCGGCGACCACCTATGCGGTAGTTTACGTTGAGATAAACGAAGCGGGAATCCAGCCGGTCCGGTCCCAGGTCGCCAAACAATTCTTTGCCTGCCAGGTTGGGGAAGATGAATTGGGCGCCCACGTCCAGTCGGTTGGAGAGGGCATAGAGCACTCCCAGTCCAACTGGGATCGCGTATGAATCGCCCAGGTCAAAGTTGTCGAAGTTCAGGGGGGCGGCAAAACCGGAGAGGGCAAATACGGCAAACTGAGGCAGTATCTGGTATTGAACCTCCAGGGGTACGCTCAGAAATTCCTTGTTCTGGGAGAGGCCACCACCGTTCCGTTCAGTCAGACCAATACTGACTGTGGGATCAAGTTCAACGGCTAGGCTGCCAGTGGTCCATTTGAACATAAGACCAGGCATGACACTTAGAGTGAAGGGGTCGAATCCTGGCTTACTGAAGAACCCCTGGAAGATGGGGTCTACTGTTCCGGCAGCAAAAGTAGTGCGGGCAGCCACGTCCGTATTGGCGGATCGGAAAATGGCCAGAATTACATCCAGGCCCACATCATCGTAAACTTCCTTGCATCCATTATCTTCTCCGGTAATGCAGATTCCAGTACCGTGGACCACACCAATGTTAAGGTAATCAGTCAGACCAAAATAGATATCAGGAGCGATTGAAACTGGTTCCAATTCGTTGTCCTTGCTTAAATTAGCAAGAATATTGCCACGAATCTCCATCATCCCCATTCCTAGGGTCAGTGGACGGTTGGCCAGAGCCTGGGGCCACTGGGATGCGCCGTATGCCCTGGGCATCTCCATCTGGGCGCTCGCATTGCCAGCCAGCAGCGCCACAACAACCAACAGCGTGCCCAGAGTGCATATAAGTTTGAAAGCCTTCATCATTCTGTATCCTCCTCCTCCATGAAATAGTTACTGAGAGATCTATTTACAGAAAAATCTAGTGTGGAAGCGATTGACATTCAGTTGAGCCTGAATCGGGATTAAAAGTGCTGGTGCGAACGCAGGTTTACGGTGATGCAACCTCTATGACACACCTGATCCGGTCCCACGCTTGGTAGAAAAAGGCCTGTTCGATTGAAAATGGGTGCGGACCTGGGGTGAGTTTGAGCTTTGAGGACCGTTACGTCACAGGTGAACACCGGCATGGGGGTTTGGATGTGCTGGGGGGGAAATAATTTTTTTTGGGCAACTCGGGGGGGGGGCGGTATGGAAAATGCATTCCATGCTGCGGCCTCTTTGTACGGTGAATTCTGGTCGCTGTTGGAGGCTGGCTCGGAGAGGGGCTTGGGGCGGTTGGGTGTATGGGTGAGGAACAAGGAGCGGGGAGCGAGCCCGGGGGCAGAGCTGGAGGAAAAGGAGGGGTGGGTGGTGTGGCACAATAGTCTTATTTTATTGAAAAGTTATGTTGGAGGATCTTCATGATTCGACGGATAGGCGTGGTCAATCGTGGTGAAGCGGCGGTCAGGTTTTTTGCCACCCTTGATTCCCTCAGACGCGAGGACCCACAGGCTCCAGAAGGAGTAGCCCTGTACACCGATGCGGATGAGGGGGCGCTATTTATTGATAAGGGTAGTAAGGCATTTAGAATTGGCGAGGGGAGAGCAGCCTATCTGGATGCGGAAGGGGTGGCTGCCGCCCTGAAGGCAACTGGCTGTGATGCCGCATGGCTCGGGTGGGGATTCGCTGCGGAAAACGCAGCGTTTGCTGCCAGGCTTGAGGCTGAGGGGATTACCCTGCTCAGCCCGGCACCGGAGACCATGGATGCTCTGGGTGACAAAATTAAGGCCAAAGAACTGGCCCAGTCTCTGGGTATTCCTGTTGCCAAATGGGCGCCCGCTGCCAACCCGGACGATGCCATAAAGATTGCCGAATCCATCGGATATCCGGTCCTCATCAAAGCAGCCTCGGGCGGAGGGGGGAGGGGGATTCGCAGGGTGGACAACTCCGGTGAGCTGGCTGACCTGTTCCATTCGGCACAGGGAGAGGCTGCCCGGTCATTTGGTGATTCGGGGCTTATGGTGGAGGAGCTGTTCCAGAATGCCCATCATGTGGAAGTGCAGGTGCTTGGGGATGGTCACGGCAATGTGGTCACCGTGGGCGTGCGGGATTGTTCTCTGCAGAGGCGGCGTCAGAAGGTGATTGAGGAGTGTCCGTCGCCTGTGCTGGATGGGCATTGGAAGGAGAAGCTCTCCAGCGATGCAGCTCGCCTCTGTCAGGCTATGAAATACAGAAGCGCTGGAACGGTGGAGTTCCTGTTTTCGCCGCAAACTGGGCGTGCCGTTTTTCTGGAAGTGAACACCAGGCTGCAGGTGGAGCATCCAGTAACTGAAGAAGTATATGGTTGTGATCTGGTGCGGGCGCAGATTGATCTGGCCCGGGGGAGAGGGCTCCCTTCAGTGGATGCAACTCAGGTGGGATGGGCATTTGAGGCCAGGGTCTGTGCTGAGGACCCTGATAACGATTTTGCCCCTGCACCAGGAATGCTGGCTCGATTTGTGGTGCCATCCGGTCCTGGTATCAGGATTGATACTGGATTCGCCGAAGGAGACGAAGTATCTCCTGAGTTTGATGCCCTGCTGGCCAAGGTGATTGCATGGGGCCCTACGAGGGGCGAGGCATTGGCTCGGTTAGATCGGGCGCTGGAGGATATGCGCATCGTGGTCAAGGGCGGGGTGACCAATCTGGCCTTTTTGCGGAGGCTGGTGCGTGAGGAGCATGTGCGTGTAGGCAGGGCTACCACCGCTTTTATTGATGAGCTGCGCAATGCCAGTACGGCTGGGGATGCGGCTGCGGCTGGAAGCTCGGGAGATGTGGATGCTGGCGCCGGGGTGGATGCAAACCGAGGACGGAGCACAGGTGTAATTATGGGGGTAGCGGCGGAAACAGCCATCTCGCTGATGCCCTTCTGGGCGCCTGCTCGCAGGAAGCTTGGTCATGCAGTGGCGACTGTGGCGGCTGCGATTGATATCTTTAATGAGAGAGAGCGGCGACTGTTGCTGGCTACTACGGCGGTGTCACGGGCTGGAGATGATGCTTCCCGTCATCAGGTTATGGTTGGGCAGCAGTTGTCCGTGTACCAGGTGAGCCCCAACCGGTTCCGGGTAGTGGGAGAGGGTGGCTCTCTGACCGTGGATTATGTTGAAGAGAGCCGTTGCCAGGCTAGGTTCACATTGGTCTGGTCTGATGGACAGTATAGCGGAGGCGGTAATGAACCAGACGCTGGAGACGGTGGCATTCTGGGAGACAGGGTTTCATACAGGGTGGAGCGGGCCCGGGGGGATAAGATCTACCTGGTGGATGGTGTCCCGTTTAAGCTCTCTCTGGAAGCTGCTGGTGCGGTAGAGGCTCCCTCTCCCGCAATCGTGCTGTCTGTGCCTGTTTCGGTTGGAGAGTCAGTGAAAAAGGGGCAGTGTGTTGTGGTCCTGGAATCCATGAAAATGGAGATGCGGGTAGAGGCACCACAGGCAGGGGTGGTCAGGGATGTTAAGGTTGCTGTTGGCGGCAGGGTAGCTCCAGGCGAACCCATGGTGTTCATTGATGTGACAGATGGGGCAGCCGATAGAGAGAGTGGACTGGTCGGTAATGGCGACAAGGGCGAGATTATACTGCCCTGGATGCATTATGAACCCACACCTCTGGAGGCAGCCAGGGCTCTCGCACACACTGCACTTGGATGGGACCTGGAGCCCATCGCTTTCAGAAAACAAGTCTCCTGCCTTGACGGTGGTGAAGAGTGCAGAGTTCTGCTTGAGACCTTTGCCGATGTGGCTGAGCTGCTGGACAGGAGACCTGCTTCTGCTGACCATAATGTGAGCAGCTGCGATGGCCGTGATGGTCGTGATGGCAATAGTAACGGCAGCAGCAATGGACAAGGGAGTGAAGCCGGTTCGGGCTCTGAAGTGGCGACTTTTCCCCATGATTCGCTCCTTATCCCGGATACATCCTCATTTGTCGCTGCCGCTGCCCCCGAGTCGGCCGGAGTGGCATCAGTCTCCGTATTCGAGGCATTCATCAGGCGAGGCAAGGATGCCCTTAACTCTCATATGGAGAGGCTCCTGCTCAAATGTCTGGCTCATTTTGGCGTGAACGATTTTACACCATCACGTTCTCTTAACCATGCCACCCATCGTTTGGCCAGAGGGGCTGGGAACCTGGGCAAATGTGCTTCTGCTGTTGCGGTCGCCCTTGAGAAGATCCGCTGGCATGCACCTATGAACCTGATTAACAGGATCAGCGCGCTGGATCGTGATCACTTCTTACATGTCTGTGAGGCTGCTGATCACGCCCGATTCGAGCTCTATGAGAGACCCGCATATGTGAAGTTGAGGGAGCAGGGTGAGCTCAGGGCCTCCGCTCTGTTGGAGGAGCTGTGCAAAGGCAAAGATCGGTGGTCCGAGATCATGGATGCTCCCGAGAGCCTGCTCGGCACCCTGGCCAGGGTTGCTGCGGGAGGTTCTCATGTGGCTGCAGAGGCAGTCGCTCGCAGGTTCGAGAGAGATTGCGACGCCCTGGTGGTTGAAAAGCTCGACCTAGGCGTTGTGCCTGCACACTTGATGCGGTGTGGTTCTGCTGCGGGAGTTCAGGCGCCTCCGATTGGTTGCGTTGTGACTTGGCATGCCCAGGTTGATGTGGTGCTGCGGGAGCTGGTGAATTCTGGGGTGAGTGCCCTTTCCCGCCTTGATCTGGTGGTGGTGGAGGAGGAGGCGGCGGAGGAGGATAGGGATGCAGTAGTGGGTGACCATGGCGATGCCCAGGCGGCAGCAGCGTGTGGTAAAGGTAAAGATGCTGACAAGGTTGCAGGAGGAGGACAGTTACATCCAGGGGTTGAGCTGGGAAATATCCTGAATGAGAGCGCCAGGAAACTTCTCTTCGGCAAGAGAGGGGTTGGAGCCCAGGTTTGTCTTGTGTGGGTCCCTGCTGCAGCAGGCGGCAAGTCCATTTCGGTGAGGAGATATGACCAGAACGGCTTTGAGAGGGTGGACCGCAGGGATATCCTGCCTGCCCTGGAACGCCAGTTTGACCTGGATCGCCTGGGAAATTTTGAACTGACCCGTATTCCAACAGACGGGGAGACACTGCTCTTCTTGGCTAAGGCCAGGTCGAACCCTTACGATATCAGGCTCCTTGCTTATGCAGAGGTGCGGAGCATGGAATTGCTGCCCGGTGAAAGGCTCATGTTTCCACACCTAGAGCGGGCATACCATGAGAGCATCAGGAGTATCCAGAGAGCCAGGCTGGAGTATGATCCAAGCCGCAGATTTCACTGGAATCGTGTTACCCTGCTTCTGAGACCCCCGCTGGAATTCTCTATGGATGAGATTCGAGCCTATTCTCGTTATCTGGCTCCTGCCAGTGAGAGGGTGGGGCTGGAGAAGGTGCTGGTAAGGTGCAGGCTGTCCCGGGAGATCCCCGGCCTGTCCCATGATGAGCGGCAACTGGTTGATTTGTCCTTCTCCAATCCTACCGGGAACCGGCTGGAATTCGGTGTGCGTCTTGCTTCACACAGCCTGCTGGAACCCCATAACCAGTACGAAGCTAAGGTTATCCAGTGTAGAAGAAGGGGAGTAACCTATCCTTATGAGTTGATTCGGATGCTTACGGAGGGAGACTCTTTTGCTGGTGTGGTGGCTGGAGCTTCTGATGGGGGTAACAGGACAGCGAAGCAGCAGAGGTCGGTGGGTAGCAGAAGGAGTGGGGGTGGGCAAGCTCAGGTTCAGAGTGCTAAGGCGGCAGCCCAAGCCCAAGCCCATGCCAAAACTCAAGCTCAAGCTCAAGCTAAGGCGCAGGGGCAGGGGCAGGGGCTGGGGCAGGCCGATGGTAGCTATGGGGATGGGCACTCTTTTCTGCCACCGGGTGTATTCGCTGAATATGACCTGGATACCAATAACGTGCTGACTAATGTCTCTGATCGGCCCTATGGGTGCAATGATGCTGGGGTGGTCTTCGGTGTTATTGATACCCAGTGGCAGGAGGCGGGGGGGGGGGCGGAAGCGGGAATGGGTGGGGCAGGTGGCAGTGGCCTGCGCCGGGTTCTTCTGCTCTCTGATCCTACCAAGAGCATGGGCGCTCTGGCTGAGCCTGAATGCCGGCGTATTATTGCTGCCTTTGATCTGGCAGAGAAGCTACAGATACCCCTTGAGTGGGTTCCGATCAGCTCTGGTGCAAAGATCGACTGGGAAACAGGCACTGAAAATCTGGACTGGACTGCTGCAGTTCTCGCCAGGATTATCCGCTTTACCCAGGCTGGTGGCGAAGTGAACATCATCGTGTCTGGTGTGTGTGTGGGTGCTCAGGCGTACTGGAATGCGGAAGCCACCATGATGATGCATGCCCGTGGGCTGTTAATAATGACTGCCAGGGGGAGTATGGTGCTCACAGGCAAAAAGGCCCTAGATTTTTCGGGAGCAGTCTCTGCTGAAGATGAGCTTGCCCTGGGAGGCTATGCTAAGATTATGGGGCCCAATGGCCAGGGGCAGATGTACGCTCCTGACCTGGGCGCGGCCTACCGACTTTTATATAAGTATTACCGGCTCACCTATGATTCCTCTGGTGATGGTGGGGACGGAAATAGCTCTCCTGTGCTCACACCTACTGCCGATTCCCGTGAGCGGGACATCTGCCTCAGCGCATATCCTGAAGGGCTGAACCACGGGTTCACCCATGTGGGTGATATCTTCTCAGCCGAAAAAAATCCTGGTCGCAAGAAGCCCTTTGCCATCAGGCCTGTAATGGCGGCTCTGGGGGATTTTGACGCAAAGCCGGTTGAGCGGTGGGGTGGTATGAGGGATGGGGAGACGGCTGTAGTTTGGGAGACTAGTTTGGGCGGCCGCTC
>CAYZFJ010000066.1:0-7630 GCA_964477705.1 uncultured Myxococcia bacterium
AGACCATACTGCGCAAGCTGGCACGGGCGGAACGGGAGGATATCATTCGCCTCAGTTCTTACCCTGAGGGCTCAGCAGGGGCCATTATGACCTCTGATTATGCTCGGCTCTCCCCCGGGCAGACAGCCAGGGAGGCTCTGGATACCCTCCGCCTTGAAGGGCCTTCAAGGGAGACCATCTATTATGCCTATGTGATAGGGGCTGATCGGAAGCTGTTAGGGTCCGTATCCCTCAAGGATCTTATCCTGGCCAAGATGGACACCAAGGTGGATGAGATCATGGCCACCGAGCTTATCAAAGCTCGGGCGGATGAGGATCAGGAAGATGTGGCTCGTAAGCTGGCCAAATATGACCTGCTCGCCATTCCTGTAGTGGACGAGAATAATGCCCTGGTGGGCATTGTCACCTTTGATGACGCCTTGGATGTAAGCGAAGAAGAGGCCACCCAGGACTTCCACCTGATGGCCTCTGTGAGCAGCCAGGTGTCTGTGGGGCTGGGGGAGAGCAGCGTCTGGACCCTTGCCAAGAAGAGAGTTCCTTGGTTGCTTGTGCTCATCTTTGTCAATTTCTTTTCTGGAGCGGGTATCGCCCATTTTCAGTCAACCATTCAGGAGTATATGGTCCTGGTCTTCTTTCTCCCTTTACTTATTGCCAGTGGGGGAAACGCTGGCTCTCAAAGCACTACCCTCATGATCAGGGCCTTGGCTACCGGTGAGGTTGCTGCCAAGGATTGGCTGAGGTTGTTGGGACGTGAGGTGGGCGTGTCTCTGGCTCTCGGTATTGCCATGGCAGGTGCAGTTGCCCTGGTGGGACTGTGGCGAGGCGGCACCCACATCGCAGTGGTGGTGGCTGTGTCAATGGTGTCGTGCGTGCTGGTGGGCAGCCTGATCGGCTTCTCTCTGCCCTTCCTGCTCACCAAGTGGGGGATGGATCCGGCTACGGCCAGTTCTCCCCTGGTGACCTCATTGGCAGACATAGCAGGGGTTATTATTTATCTGGGGACTGCCACATTGTTGCTATAGGTCTCATTGTGGGTGGGCAATGGCAGGGCCTTGGCCTGTGTGGGTTGGGGTAGCTGGCCAATCAGAATATGCCCCACTTAAACGATAGCCCGGTGGTTATCCCCCCAACTCCATGCTGCTTTATATCTTCCATATCAGCGCCGAAGTATGGGCCATGGTAGAAAACGTAGCTGGCTCCCGCACCAAGTTTAATGGTGTTGGTGATATTGACCTCTATCTGAAGCTCCGGTTCTGCTGCAAACATCCAACTGAAATATGGGAGCTCGTCTGGAAGAAGACCCCATGCTGGTGCCGCAATTCCCATCCCCAAAAGCACGCCGCCGGTCAGGTGGACCACATGCTCTGGGAACAGGTATCCACGGATTAGCACACCAGTGTTGCTCATGAATACATCCCGGCCGGAGGGTAGGTCCAGGTCAGATGCCACAGAGTGGATGGCCAGCCCCAGGCTTAGATGCTTATTCACCATGCCGAGTAATTCTACACCGAGGATGGTGAATGGTCTCTCGTGCATCAGTACTGATTGGGCCAGTGTAATATTGGCCTGGAGACGGTGCTGGTGTCCCATGGGCAGGATGACTTTTTGATCCGGCACCACTGGACTCAAACCATCGTCTGATGTGGCAGCTACAGTGACTGGGAGCTGGGGCAAGGGCTGTGAGAGAGGCTCCTGAGCGTTCTCGTTTGATTCAGTATCAATACTTGTATCAGGGTGGTTATCTTTCGTATCGTTACTGGTATCCGCAGAGTGGTGGTCGGCCTCTGGATGATGTGCGTCACTACCCGTCTCAGAGTTGGCAGCCGTTGTTGTTTCAGTGGTCATATCTGAGGTGGTGGCAATAGCTGTCTCAGTAGCAGCTACTTGGTCAGCCACAGCAGGTGTGCTCAGCAGGGCTAAAGTGGCATGTATCAGGGCAAAAGTCAGGGCAATATGGATGGGGATAGCTTCTGCCCCTGAGATCCATTTATTCATGTGCCACACTTCTCCCATCAACCGTATTTTTTGCCATCTTAACAAGTCATGCTCAGGTGTGGTATCAATGGTCAACGGCCAAAACCATTCTGCATATACCAGTCGATTGTTTGCTTCAGACCATTTTTAAGATCTGTCATGGCAGTAAACCCCAGCAGATTCTTAGCCCTGGATACATCAAGCTGCCGTGCGGGCTGACCATCTGAGACTTCCCCAGTGAAGATAATTTTACCACGGTATCCAACCATGGTGGCTATCAGTTGGGCCAATTCACTTATAGAGATGCTTACACCCGTTCCTAAATTGACAGGCACATCAAGGTCCCTGCCTTCAAGAACTGCATTGACCAATGCGGTTGCACAATCCCCCGCATAAAGAAACTCACGGGTGGCTGTCCCTGTTCCC
Organism: uncultured Myxococcia bacterium; assembly: GCA_964477705.1. Lineage (GTDB taxonomy): Bacteria > Myxococcota_A > JAVEVO01 > JAVEVO01 > CAYZFJ01 > CAYZFJ01. The sequence continues at coordinate 2,401 of CAYZFJ010000066.1, forward strand.
CAACCATAGACTACGTCTGAGCCTTGTTGAGTGGCCTCAGAAAATTTTCGGATTAAAGCTGGAATGACATGGCTGTTTTCCAGGTCAAAATGGTCGTGCTCGCCGTACATGTTGACTGGGATAAAGTGGACTCCCTTGATGTTGTACTGGTCCTTGTATGCTTGCTGGAGCACCATGGTCAGACGCTTGGCCGTACCATAGGGGGCGTTGGTCTCTTCCGGGTATCCGTTCCAGATTTCTTCTTCACGGAATGGCACCGGGCAGTGTTTCGGATATGCGCAGACTGTGCCCAGTGAGTAAACATATTCTGTTCCTGTCTGCCGGGCAGCTTCAAAAATATTGAGGGCCATCCTGGCGTTCAGGTGCACGAAATCTGCTGGTCTATTTCGGTTAGCCTGAATTCCTCCGCACACTGCGGCCATGTGGAGTACCCTCTCGGGTTTATTCGTCTGAAAATATTCAAGGGTTTTTTCCAGACTGGTTAGATCCAACTGGGTGGATCTTGGTGCAAGCAGCGTAAAGCTGTAATTGGCGATGGTTGCTGGCTCTGCTGTTATCATTCCTTTTAGCCGGGACATCACATGGTGGCCAAGGAATCCCCCTGAGCCAGTAACTAGAATCCTCATTGTCTGGCCAGTCCGCTCCGTTTCCTTTTCCGTTATTGTCACTGTCGTTGTCGTTTTGTCCATCACTATCACCAGGCGATTTTCCCGTATCTGTGACTGGTTTTTATGATCTTCTCCTGTTCGGCTAGGATCATGTCATGCTCAATCATTTCATTAATTAAAGAAATAAAATTATATTTTGGTACCCACCCAAGTTTTTCCCTGATTTTGGTGGCATCACAACAGAGAGCGTCCACCTCACTGGGGCGCAGATACTTGGCATCGAAACCTACATGTTTGGTCCAGTCCAGTTCAAGAGTGGAGAAAACGATCTCCGCAAATTCCCGCACCGAATGCATCTCTCCTGAGCCTATACAGTAATCATCAGGGGTTTGTGCAGTTATGATTCGATACATGCCCTCTGCCATGTCAGAAGCGTGGGACCAGTCCCGCAAGGCATCCAGATTGCCGAGCAGCAGTTTATCCTGCAAACCGAGTTTGATTCTTGTGGCAGCTCTGGTAATCTTGCGGGTGACGAAAGTTTCACCCCGCATGCCACTTTCGTGGTTGAAGGAGATGGCATTGCAGGCAAAAAGGTTGTAGGCCTCCCGATAGTTAACGGTTGCATGATATCCAGCCACCTTGGCAACCGCATAGGGGGAGCGCGGATGAAATGGGCTCTGTTCGTTTTGGGGCGGTGGTGTACTTCCAAACATCTCTGACGTGGAAGCAGTTAAAAAGCGAGTGTGCGGGCTATAATGGCGAATGGCCTCAAGGCAGCGAATCACACCGGTAGCTCCCACATCGAATGTATATTCAGGAATGTCGAAAGAGACACGCACATGGGATTGGGCGCCCATATTGAAGAACAGGTCAGGCTGGGCTGTGCGCACAAAGCTTACCAAGGATGAATAGTCGGCCAAATCTCCGTACAGCAGGTGCAGGCTTTCATTGTCAAACACTTCATCTATGCGCTGGGTGTTGAAATTGCTGGATCGTCTAATCAGGCCATAGACTGTGTACCCTTTGCTGAGGAGCAACCTGGTGAGGAAAGCCCCTGTCTGACCGGTGATCCCGGTGATGCATGCTGTAGCCATTGTTACTCCAGGTGATTTCTTAACCATATGATTGTTGGCTCTTGCCAAGCAGCCAACCACTTTCAAACCTGATATTATGCCGTAGTATTCGGTTCATTGCCATAATACCGCACCTTCATTTTTTCAATGTTCAAATTGATTATGAGATTGGTGGCATAATCGGTATGGGCAGATGATATTCATATGTGCATTGATAGGACGTTGGTGGTGTTGCTGCTATGCTTGGCTTGCGTGTTTGGGCGTGTGTCGGCACAAGGCAATCCTGAATGAATACAGATGTTTACTCAAGCCTCATTTTTTCCTGTTTAGTTTAATAATTATGATGATTTGGTTTGATTGCTTTATGTTGAATACATGGATGTCTAGAATACACCCAAAAAACATAATGATTGGAATCAATAGAATTAAAAAAGTCTTGTGTTTAAATAGATTGTGCAGATTTAGCTAATCATTTAATCCGGATTTTTTGTTAAATTACATAACAAGTTCAACTAGATCTTGATTTCATGACTATCGGGCTGTTAAATTGACACACTGTGATATTGGGTTGACTGGGGGACTAAGCGCTCTAGGTTGCATGGTTTCAGAGTGCGGTCTTTCATTACATTTAGGAGGCCCAGGGTTGTTCCGTGTAAAAAGTTCCCTGAAATTATACAGAATGTCGCCGGCACTTCTTCGCCTGTGCCTGGTATCCTGCGCTTTTTTCACAGTACTTGTATCTGGTGAGGTGGCTATAGCCATGCGAGCAGGAGGAGTGGAAGATGCCCGAGAACAGGGTATCCACTACTTCAGGCAGGGGATGATGGGGCAGGCTCAGAATACCCTTGAGGAAGCCTACAGAACCGAGGCTGGTAAGAAGGATTTTCGGACCATCCTCTACCTTGCCCGCATTTACTACGATCAAGCCGACATTGGGAAGGCAGTCTCCATGGCCGAAGATGCTGTGGAGGTGAGCAATGATGATGTGGAGCGGCAGGAGGCAGTAGGGTTTCTGGATGGCATTCGGGATCTGTACGGAAGTGTGATTGTAGTTGGTAAGGATACTGACGGCCAGGTTCAAGCTGGTGGGCTGGAAGGATTTCTGCACATTGAAGATGTGGAGGGCCTGATTGCTGTTGAGAAAAAGGACGCTTTTGAGAAGATCCGCACCAGGCAGTTGGGCCAGAAGGTAAAGCTGCCTACTATCCTGTTTCTGCCCTCCGGCTCATATAAAATCAATGGTAAAGAGGTCAAACTGTCTGCCACTGAGGCTCCTGATAAGGTGGTAGTGGAGCTGTGGGGACCTGTTCCAGGCGAGGTGATTACTTCGCAGTTGGCGGCCGGGGTGGGTGCTGAGGCTGCTGCCGACGGGGAGCCAGGTTGGTTCGCAAAAAACTGGAAAACGGCGGCATTGGGCGGTGGCGCACTGGTAGCTGCCGTTGCTGCCGTTGGATTGGGAGTGGCCAGCAAGGATTATTCTGATAAGGCTAATCAAGAATATCAGGAGAGGTATATTGTAGCCTCTAATCCTGATGAGGTTAGCCGATCTCGAGAGATCTGGGAGAGCTACCGGAGCAATGCAAACACCACAGGCAGTGCGGCCTGGGTTGCAGGCGGGGTCTCAGTAGCCCTGATTGGTGCTGCGGTTGCCTGGAACATTCTGGATAAACCTGAGGAGGTGGTGGAAAACGAGCCAGTTACAGCCGTCTCTTTCTTTAATGGACTGGCAGCCATTCCTTCTGTTTCCGCTTCCGAGGTGATGCTAAACCTCCAATGTCGGTGGTAATCGTTTTAACTGAGTAGTTGGGCCTCCCCAAACTCTTTAATTCACTATCAACACTATCAAATGTTCTCTATTCAAGATCCTCCATAGAGTATTCTGCCAGCGCAGCACAGCACAGCGCTACATATCATCAATTCTCTTAATCCCCATCAATGCCCAGAAATATTGGGCGGGAGATCAGGGGTCAATTCATGGCTTGCTTGATCTTTTCAATAAGGGCATGATGCTCAGATATTCCGCTGTCATGGTGCTCCAATTCCCTCGAATACTTGTTGGCAGGTAGCTGATTTTGGCTTTCTAACTGTTAATTGGTCCTAACTCAAGGAGTTGATCATCCTTTGAAAAATGCGGCATCGACATCTTTCTCTAGCCAGGTCATTGTGGTGGGCCTTGCGTTGTTTGCCATGTTTTTCGGTGCTGGCAATTTGATCTTTCCACCGTGGCTCGGCATGCAGGCTGGTAAAGAGTGGCCCATAGCTCTGCTCGGTTTCCTCATGACTGGGATTGGGATTCCGCTTATGGGCACCATCGCCATCACCAGGGTGGACGGAAATCTGGCAGGCCTGGCCGACAAGGTCTCTCCTATTTTCAGCAAGGTTCTTGGTGCAGTGGTTATTCTCTCAATTGGCCCCATGCTGGCCATGCCAAGGACGGGTGCGGTCGCTTTTGAATTGGGTATTCAACCGGTATTTCCAGGTTTTGATCGGTTATTGTTCTCTGTGATCTATTTCGGAATAACATTCCTGTTTGTGGCTCATCCAACGTCGGTCGTGGACAAAATTGGCAAGCTGCTCACTCCGTTTCTTCTGCTTATGTTGGCCATACTCATTGTTAAGGGAATCATTTGGCCTATTGGTCAACCTGGCGAGTCTTTACTGGTGAATCCTTTTGCTGCCGGGTTTACTGAAGGCTACCAGACCATGGATGGTCTGGGATCAATTGCATTTGGTGGGATGGTTATGACCACTTTGGCTGTTGTTACAGGAATCGCTGGGGATCGAGCTTTTAGGGTCGCTATTACTGTGCGGGGTGCCATTGCGGCAGTGATTGGGCTTGGGCTGGTGTACGGCGGATTTCTTTATCTGGGTGCTGGGGTGAACGGTTCGACTGAACTGATGGCTTCCATCGGCAGAGACCGAGCGTCTTTGACTAGTGGCATAGCGAATACTGTCCTTGGCAATGCTGCCAAGGTTATTTTCGGCCTGGTGGTGGCCTCTGCCTGTCTCACCACAGCCATCGGGCTGGCAGCCACGTCCGGCGACTACTTTTACCGGCTCTCGGGCGGGCGTATCTCTTACCGTGTGGTGGTGGTGATTACTCTGTTGTTCAGCACCATCGTTTCCAATGTGGGCTTGGAAATGATCGTCAAGCTGGCGGTGCCTCTACTTGTAGCAATTTACCCGGTGGTAATGGTTCTGATTGTTCTGAATCTGCTTGATCACACAGCGCTGGGCGATGCGAGGATTGTGAGGGGGGCGGTTTTGGGAGCCATGGTGGTCAGCCTGCCACAAGGGATTGTGGAGAGCGGGTTGGGTGAAGAGCTGATTGGATCCATTATCGGGGTTCTCCCATTAGCTCATTGGGGGTTTGCCTGGATTATGCCTTCCATGTTGGCTGCAATACTATTCCGCTGTTTATGCCCTTCTCCTGTAGGGAGTCACCAAACACCGGTGGCCCCAGATTAGTCTCGCTGAGTTTTGCCGTGTTTTGCTGCTGAACTATGATGTGGGTTCCTGTTTATGCCTGAAATCAGGCCCATTAATCTG
>CAYZFJ010000066.1:7730-17219 GCA_964477705.1 uncultured Myxococcia bacterium
TAATCTGCCGCATTAAGAGCCGTTCACTTATATGCCTTGTGCTTGCTGAACCTGTGTCCACTGTATCATCTGACCATTTTGTTTTTTCTTGCCGAACCGGTTCATCACAGGGAGGAACTGACAATGTCACAACTTGTAGGTAGCCATGCGCCCCTATTTGTTGCCAAAGCTGTTTTCCCGGATAATGGAATTCGGGAATTCAGCTTAGAATCTCAACGGGGCAGGTTTGTAACTCTTGTGTTTTATCCCAATGATTTCTCCTTTGTCTGCCCATCCGAGTTGGTGGCTCTCAATAATCGGCTCTCACAGTTCAGAGAGCTGAATACGGTGGTGGCAGCCATCTCCGTCGATTCAGAGTATGCCCACCTGGCCTGGAAAAGCGTTGCTCGGGAGGAGGGTGGAATAGGTAACCTGGATTTTCCCCTCATCTCTGATGTGAACAAACTAATCAGCACTGCTTATGATGTACTCTCCCCCGAGGGTGTCTCCATGAGGGCATCTTTTCTTATCGATCGCATGGGGATTATCCGACACATGCTGGTCAATGACGAGAGCCTCGGGCGCAGCGTTGATGAGGCGCTCAGGATGGTCAATGCTCTGCAGTTCTCCGAGGAGCATGGGCAGGTATGCCCCGCAGATTGGCAGAAAGGGCAAGAAGGGATTGAAAAGAGCAGGGAGGGAGTGGGCCACTACTTCTCAGTCTCCGGGGCTGGGCGCAGGTGATAGAAATTGCTTTTTGTGAGGAAAAAGATCTTAATAGCCATTTGATTTATCAGGTCTTGCTCAGGGAGCAACTTACTCCAACACAGTTTAATTCGAATTGAACTTACTTAGCCTCGGCTTAGCTAAAAAACTCTACTCAGGGATATTTAAGGCCGATGAGCTTAGAGTGTAATCAGGTGTAACAATATGAGGCAAAGAAAAGAGCTGCCTCTGCCAGATACTTTTTCGCAGGACCTGCTCCAGAATGTCGTCAGGCAGCTTGTCTGTAGCAGGAATTTTCTAGCACTACTGGGGGTGCTTGCCGCAGGCATTTTGTTTGGGCTGCTGGCTCCCCACTCAATCCGGTTCACAGGAGGAGTGGCTGTAGCGACTGTAGTGGCGATTTTTGCTTTTCCTGGAGGGGGGAGACTGGCTCCCCATGTGTGGGCTCCATTGGCTGGGATGGCGTTGCTGGTGGTCGTACCCCCAGTGTGGGCAGCAATTACCGGTCTGGTTGAGTGGGCTGGGGGAGTGGGGGCGGAGACAGGTCTTGCTGCAGGAGCCATCTGGGATGGGGTGAGGCAAGCCTGGCAACCGTGGGTGCTGTTTGCTGGTCTTTGGCACTATCTTGAGGTGCCACTGCTTATCCTGTGCCTGGCCTATATGTCAATCAGTCTGGATGAGTCTGGATTCTTTGAGTGGTGTTCGTTAAAGATAATCGCCGCAGGCCGCGGGAGCGGTATGCGACTGCTGGTGATGATCTTCTTGGGGGTGAGCTTACTTACTTATTTTACCAGCAATGATATTGTTATTCTCTCCATGACACCAATCTTGGTGCATCTTGCTCGTAATGCTGGAATCAGGAACATGGTGCCGTTCCTTATCACCCAGTTTATGGCTGCCAACTGTGCTTCCATGGGCCTTTATATCGGTAATCCTACCAATATAGTAATTGCAGGTGCGGTTGGGATTGGGTTTATGGAGTATGCCGTACGTATGTTCTTCCCCACCCTTGCAGCTACAGGTCTGACCATGGGGTTGCTTCTCCTGCTGTTCCGAGTCATTCCTTCACAAAACAGGCTGCAATCATCCTATCAGGTAGCCGGACCAGACGATGCGGTCTCAACCGGCGGGGGAGAGGGGAAGGGAGCGCTGGGCACCAGTATGGGGAGGTGGCCGCACAGGGCAACTATAAAAGCTGTCCTCTTCGGTCTCTGTATCATTGTGCTGGGTGCTTTTGCCAACCCACCTGTTATTGGACGTCTGTTTGCCATTGATGATCCCGGTGTTGTGTCTTTACTCACCTCAAGGGTGATTGTGTTGATCAGCTTTTTATTTGCTTTGATTATGGCTGTCTATGATTTGGTGACAGACTGGAAGAGTCCTGTAGTTGCAGCAGGGACAGAGGGGGGAGCAAAGTCAGGGGTATGGGCACGAACAGGTTCCAGACGAGGGTTCATGTGTCGTGGCCTTAAAAAACGAGCCTCCCGGATGCCTTGGGAGATTGTTGTTTTTTTTCTGGGGTTCTGTGTGATCTTGAATGGTCTTGAGCAAGGCGGGTTGGTGGGCTGGGCTGTTTCAAGTGTAGAGAAGAGTTTTGGGGGGCAACTTGCGGCTACTGGAGCAGTTGCGCAGAATGGCGGAATGGATGGGCTTGTGGGAAGGGCGTTCGCAGGTGCTCTTGCGTCTGGATTCTATGGTGTCCTGGCGGTTAACACCATGAATAACATTCCGGCTACTCTCCTATTTGAAAAGATGTGGAGTGCAGGGCTGGGAGATTCCCTGGCCGCACTTCACCCTGCGTTTCTCGATATTTTTGTGGATTGTTGTCTGTTCGCCAGCAATTTTGCTGCCAATCTTACCTTCATTGGGGCGCTGGCTGGCCTGATGTGGTTGAGGATTCTCAAGGATTCTTCCCTGCCATACAAGGCAGCGGGCCAGGTTGCCCCCCGTCTGCCCAGGTCGAGGGAATTCCTCCTTTATGGTGTGGCTGTAGTCCCTGTGGTGACCATTGGCACCTGCTTACTTATTGCAGTGCTGCGCGTTTTCACTGTTTGAGTCAATCTGCGATGTGAGAGTACTGGTCAGAGCGGCTGGATAATTACAGGTTCTGGGCACCGAGCCAATTGATGATGTTGGTGTAAGAGGTGAGCTGGGGGATTTGTTCTGGAGGGATGGCTATAAGAAACTCTTCCTCAATAGCCATAATGATTGATAAATGTTTGAGGCTGTCCCAGTCACTGAGGCTGGCAGCGGCATCTTGAGAATCGATGGCGTCACGATCCAGTCTGAGTATGTCAGCCAGGATGTCTTTTACTTTGCTGGCGATTGTCTCGTCACGGGTGGCAGGTATTTTACTCATCTGTTTTTTGCTTCTGGTTTCCTGGGTTTAATAGCTGAGCTTCTCGTTTCAGGCACATAATGCCCTGCGTTGCCATGTGAGATCCAATTTTTTCAACTGTCAGTTCAGTCTCTGTTGCAGTAATACATTCAAGCTGTGCGTAACCAGTTCTTCAACTCATGGAAGCTGTGGTGTACTGATGGCATGGAACCAGTGGGGGGGGCGGAGTGGGGTGATGCTGGATGTGGCGGCGCTCTTGATCCACCATGTGTCTTCCTGGCTCTCTCTCTGCAGGTTGAAACCGGCTCTCTCATAGAGATCCGCCACCATGCCGTTCTTGGGAGTCGGCCGGTAGTTCCCCATCAATCCACTTGCCCCCATGGCCTGGGCAATTGATTCAACAAAGCTGAGAACAGCTTCTTCCACACCCCGGCCAAGCACTCGGCAACTGAGCAGCATGGTGTCAATGGCCAGGTGGCTGTCCATGGGTTTAAGGAGGCATGCCCCGCAGATGCCGAAATCTCCAAACCTGTCGGACAGTCGTATTTGGTAGGCCAGGTGGCCGGGGGTGTTGAGAAAATCTCTAACATCGCTACTGGAGTATCTTCTGGTGGTCAGGTTGAACTGATTGGTGCGCTGGGTAAGCTGGGCGATCCTGTCCACACCTCCGGCGGGTACTGGTTCGATGGTCAGTTTCATGGCCAGGGACTGGAAGAAGCTCTCCAGATTCGGGGCAGCTCTGCGGGCTTGTTCCCGGTGGGCTTGCTCCAGGTACATCTCTCCCCTTCGCCGATCTTCCTGGGAGATCTCGATGGCATCTAATTCCCACAAGCTGTCTAACAATTCTTGCAGGAGCAGAGGGTCCTCCGGCACTTGAACTGTCAGCACCTGGGGTATATTCTGTTTAATCAGCTCCACTTCAAAGCTGCTGTCATCAAGGAAGATCATGCTGTCCAGCCCAATGTTGAGCTGGCTCGCCAGCTCTCTGATGGAGGTGGCTTTGTCGCCCCAGTTGATCCGCCATGCGGCAAAATGCTCCCGCCGTAATATCTGGTGCGGGTGGTGGTCAAGAATGTCCAGTACATCACCCTCGTTGTTGCGGCTGGCGATGGCCAGGATGATGCCCCGCTGTTGCAGGTTCAGGAGCCCTTCCTGAAAACGGGTCCACAGAACACCGGGGAAGCCGGGTCCAAGCCTGATGCCATCCGTGCCGTCTTCGCCCGCAATCCCTCCCCACAGGGTGTTGTCGCAGTCCAGCACCAGACATTTGCGCCTTGGGGTCTTAGCTGCTGCCAGCACCCGGGCCAGGTGACGCCCTGCTACATCCAGACCAATGGTGCTGTAAGGCTGGGCAGCCATCGCCTCCATTCTGGGGTCGCTGGCATTGTCAATGCCCACTCTGGAGAGGACGCTGTCCAGGTCCACATGGTATGTATCAACCATATTTCGGCAACAGGACTCCATCCGGCGGTTAATGGAACGAATCACCTCCCTCTGTCCGACTTGAGGTCGGTTATCCGCCAGGCCCAAGGCCCGCGTGGGGGTGGGTGGGAGGACAAACCCCATATGAATTAAGAAGGCTTTCGGGAGTGTGTCTCTCAGGCCGGTCAACCATGATTCCATTCGGGTAGTGAGCTCATCCGCGGCTGATTGGGCATCGTTTTCGCTCAGAGATGCATACTGCCAGGCCAGGGCTGGGGCCATCTCCTCAAGGCGCGGCCACACCACGATCACTTGGGGTTCCATGTTGCGTAAGTGGCTGCTCTCCAGAATTGCCTGCTCAAACTGGCCGATTGCGCCGTGGGTGATGGAGAGCAGGAGTTTTCCTGTCAAGCCCCAGGCTTTTAGAAATGGGTCGATGGTTTCGGTGGTAAAGGAGTGGAGAAAATGGACCCGGAGCAGAGTGGTATTGTCCGCCTGTGGCATTACCTGGCCATTAGCTGGGGGCGGTGTTTGGTCGATGGCTGTCTTTGTCTTCAAATTGGCCTGAATGCTGTCCACTACGGTCTCGATGAAGCTGAAGGTGCGGGTAGTGCGTGATGTCTGGAGGATGCGGGAGGCCAGGTTGGCAACTTCAATGAGAGCGGGAGTGGACCTGGTCGTATGGTTGTTGTTGGCGGTGGCGGTGGCATGTGCGGTGGCATGTGCGGTGGCATGTGTGATGGATGTGATGGATGTGATGGATGTGATGGAATTCGCTGCCTCGTTCAGCAGGTGGCGCAATTGGGCCAGATCCTGGCCGGCAGATATATTTTTATGCTCATTATCCATTGTCTTCGACCAGCTCAATCAGGTTGTTGCCTTTCATAAAGAGGAATGCCACCCGTTTGCCACAAAAGAGCACAGCAGGAGCAGCCTTTCGTACAAGAATGGCACCAAGGCTCCTCAGACGATTAATCTCTTTGTCCAGATCGTCGACCTGGTAGCAGATATGTGCCAGCCCTCCCCCTTCCGCTGCTCTGGCTGCAACTGGTGAAGCGGGAGATGCAGGTTCTATAAGCTCAATACCTGCTCCATTGCCAGTTGTTCCGCCCCCATCTGCCAGCATGGTTAGCCTCACATCCTGGACTGGGTCATGAACGATGGGAGAGACTTGGGTAAAGCCCAGAATTTCGGTGTAGTAATGGAGGTAGTCTTTAATAGATGGAACGACCACTCCCACATGATGGATCTTCACCTGTTTATCCTCCTGTCCTCCTCATGCGACTGGACGGCGCACCACCCGGGCAGGATTGCCCGCAACCACCTCATCAGGCATTACGTCTGAGCCGACCACCGCACCGATTGTAACCACCGCTCCCCGGCCGATTCGCAGTCTGGGGAGGATGACCGCCCCAGCTCCCACCACTGCTTCGTCCCCCAGTATGACTCCCCCATTTAGTATAGCCCCAGGGTTGATCTGGCATCTGTCGCCGATCTGCACATCGTGGGCTAACACACTGTTAAGGTTTATGATGTTGAAGCTGCCCATTGTCACATTGGCGGTGAGCCTGGCGCCGGCGGCGATCAGGTTGCCCACGCCTACCTTGAGCCCACTGGCAGCCATGTCCAATGTGCTCTGCGGGTGGATCAGGTTGGGGAACTGAATGTGGGGAGCCAGGTCAGCGATCTTTTCTGCGATGCTTCTCTGCACGTCGGCATTCCCCACACATATTGCCAGCGCAACCGGACCACTGTGGCCGGCAAGCTGGCCGATCTGCTCCATGCCGCCAAGAATCTTCACCCCATTGAGTACCTCACCCGGCGTTCGGTGATCGTCCAGGAAGCCCACCAAGCGCCATGTGGGGGAGGTCTGGTTGATAGCGGCAATTGTGATCGCTATCTCACGACCAAAACCACCTGCTCCATATAGATAGATGGGTGTTGGTAAGATTCTTTCTTTTGAGGTCACCATATTCCTGTCTTTTCTGCCACCATCGGTTCATGCACCTGTTGCTCCTGCCCCAGAGCTGAGTCTATCTCGTCCATGAACGAGGCCAACTCGTCGCCTGGCTTGAATAGCACCGGACTTGTGGCTGATTCTGCATGATTAACCAGCTTCTCCAACAGAAACAGCAGACCGGTTTTATGCCGCCACTCTTGAGAGCCCAAGTCTGTCCTGTCAACGGTGCGAGCCCCGCCGGTGAATAGCCAGAGTAGTCCTGAGGACTGGTCGTCATGGCTGCAGGCCGTTGCTGCTGGCGCTTCAATCCAGTGATGTAGACGGAGACCAAACCCTGCCCGGTGGGCTTGGAGCATGTAGTGAATCGCATCATGGGCTATCTGCCTGTGCTGGATACATTCCCAGTCAGTGAAGACCAGATTTTCACCAGTCCAGAGGATGTTGTCGTCCTGAAGATCGCCATGAGACATACACAGGGAGAATGCGTTCGAGCGTTGAGCGCCTTGGCGGAAGGGAGATGCTTGCTTATGGGCGTACCTGATACCCTTGAGTAGAGAGCTGGTTGCCTGGCGCACTCTCTGCCCAAGCTCTTCAGAGAGGTCGGCACGTCTGCCAAGGCAGTCTCCAATCTGTTTGTTCAGACCTTCCAGGTAAGCATTCAGGTCTGTCTGTCGTTCAGTATCAACTGCGAGACGACCCATATGGAATGCGACCTTCTCACTCGCTCTCTCTCGCAGGCTTGCGTCTCGAATCTGGTCCAGAGTGATGCCTGGTATCAGTTCTTCACGGAACCCTTTATGCCAGGTAAAATCCCTGAAAATATGAGGAGCAGGAAAGTCGGTGGGGAGCTGGGCTCGCATCGTCAGTTCCCGATCAATCCACTCCTGCGGGGTGCCAAGCTTGGGCATTACGTGCACCGTATTCAGCCGGTAATCGAAGAGCTTGATCCGGTTTAGCCCCCCCCTGAAGAGGAGCATGGATGCGCCGGGTGGGGCTGGGTTGATCCTGAAAACTGCGGGAGCAAGCAGCTTCTCCGTGAACCGGCAGGTGCTCAGGTGCACATAGGTGGATGCTGCCATTCTGCGCCAGTTGTTTGGGGCATTTCCATAGCGTCCCCGAGTTGCCCGCCTTACCGGTGCCTCAGCAGACCGGGCATAGATAGCATTGAGCAGACCGTTGCATATCCATTCGTTATCTGCCTCTGCAGGCAATTGCAGATTGGCTGGCATTGAGGCGGGTTCGGATTGTTTGGTGAATGGGGGCTTGTCTGGTCTAGCGCGTTGATCATGTGAGCCTGGCTTGACCAGTATTACCTTGAATGGCATGCAGTAGATCTCAGAGAGGGCCTCTTTGATGGTAGAAGTAAATAGAGAATTAAAAGGTTCTCGTTTGTTAAGCAGGGAGATCTTCATTACAGCTTTCCCCTGAAGACTGCCCGTGCTGCATGACCAGTGGTGGTAAGTATGGACACATCCGTTGGCTTACGGTGGTTTTTACCGTTATGGCCCTCGCTTTCACTGCGGAATGGGAGGCGGCTGTAACGTAGCTGGAGCTTTTCCCGGGACGGAAAGAGTGTGCCCATGGCGGCTGCTATAGAGTCGGCCACAGTGTCATTGAGCAGCAAGTACATTAACCGCCTCTCCAGTCCAGTCAATTTGTGCCCCATCTTCTCGCCGCTTTCCAAGATTCCCTTACGCCTGATCAGTGGTTCAATCAGCCACCTGGTCCGTCGGTAGCTGCCTAACCCTTCAAAGACCTGTGGTGGTACTGGCGTGCCAAGTAGATCCCGGGCAATGGAAAGGGCGATGGAGATGGCCTGCTTCATCCGGTGTCTGGCCGCCATTTTCAGGAATTCATCCCAGTTGGGTGGGGTGTTCCTGATGAGACGATCCATATCCACATACATCCTGATTGCCCTGTCGAGCACAAAGTAGTGCTTTGCCGCATGTACAGCCACATGCACCAGGTTGTCATGGGGTGCGAGAACACCAACAACGGCTTGGTTATCTCCTACAACGCTGCTCCAGGATGGTACAGCATGCCGTGTTTCCATAACAGCGTTAATGCTGTTGTGGTTATTGCTCTGGGGGCCGTTCTTGGCACCTGCCCCTATTGTATACCACTCCGCCCTGCTGAACAGCTCCGCAGCAGATCCTTCCTGGGTTCTACGGATCCATGAGCCAGCCTGGGGCCTCACGTGGAACTCCACCGCCTGATATTGTAAAATCTGGTGTTCAGTGGCTTCCGGGTTAGCTGCTTCTCTGGCTCCCCCTGCTTCCCCCGCCATTTTATCTGCTTCTGCCACTGGTGCTGGCGCAGAAGCAGGCGTAGGAGCAGATACTGGCACCTTACGGTCAAACTCCATCTGGCCATTCACTTCCAGGAGGAATGAACGGGGACGGTGGTAGTAGTCAGACAGGTTCAGGGAGAAACCTTCTTCCTCCATGACCCTCTCGATAATCTCAAAGCTGCCCTCTGGCACCAGAAGATCCACATCTTCTGCCTTCCTGCAGTAAGGGCAAGGATAGGCCTTCATGGCCAGACCAGTATCTTTGAGGAGTATTACCGGGACGCCCTCTGTGGCTAGACGGATGGCTATGTGTCGAATCGAATTCAGCATGGTGGTGGAGTAGTGCTGTCGCTCTTGGTGAATTGAGGCCCAGAATGACACCTCTTGTTCGCCAAGGCCAGGAAGCTCCATTAAACGATGGGCTACCATCGGCTCCACCATGTTTCTCGCCGCTGTCTGGTACAGGGTGTCTCGAGGAAAGGTTGTATAGTTTTCCAGGAGCCAACTGTCCAGCGTCTGGACCCGCAGGGCGGCAAGTATGAATTCTTCAGGTTTGGTCATTGGGTCTGATCTCTGCCTTTTGCCATCCACATAGCGCTCTTGTTCTCGTCCCATCGGTTATTTGTTCCAAGACCATCGACCAATAGGTGAGTGTAGTGCCTGGTCACTGGATTAATCAAATAGCGCATGGGGCAACAGGTGGTATTGTACTGAAAATCACAGGCAGGTCCAGCCCATGGCCATAATCCCCGTAAAAATTAAGCAGGACATTGA
>CAYZFJ010000067.1:0-4633 GCA_964477705.1 uncultured Myxococcia bacterium
GTAATCACCTCTACCCCTACAGGTGTTGGGTGGGTGATAGAGCGCAGCAGTGTCCGGCGGATTGGGTGCACCGCTGACGAAGGGCACGGCATGCCGTGCCCCTACAGGCGTTGGGAATTGAAGCGTAACCGAACACACATACGGCATGCCGTGCCCTCAAATTGCAATAGGAACGAGAGAAACGTGCGTGCCTTAAATGGGCAAGCTACAAGGGGAGTGTTCCCTATGAGCTCTAGCACCAATCGCTAGTAGGGGCGAGCGGCGCTCGCCCTCCAAAACGCCGTGTTACCTTCACATTTAGAGTGGCAAGAGGGAGCATGGTTCTGGTCTTAGAGGGTACCGGCAGTTGGATGTGCAAGGGACAAGGTAATCACCTCTACCCCTACAGGTGTTGGGTGGGTGATAGAGCGCAGCAGTGTCCAGCGGATTGGGTGCACCGCTGATGAAGGGCACGGCATGCCGTGCCCCTACAGGTGTTGGGAATTGAAGCGTAACCGAACACACATACGGCATGCCGTGCCCGTACAGATGGAAGAAGTTAAAATAGAGTGAGCAGGTTCAGGGTTCTGAGGGTATCGGCCAGGTCCCTGCCGCCAGGCATTCGGTGTAACAATCAGAGGAGGCTGTTGAGGACTCTATAAACGAAGTCAGGATGGGGACGGGGAATCAACTCACGGTTCACTAGCCTGGAAGCACCAATTATGGCAAGGGAAGCCTCTATTGCCGCCTGAACCTCATTAAGGTCACCGAAAAAAGCATAGTAGGCTTTTCCGCCAATCCCCTTAGCGAGGTGCATTTGAAAAAGATGTACGTCGGCATCCTTAACCGCAGCATCAGCACCAAGGATTGCCGCAGCGATATTGCACGTCTCCACAATACCTACTGCGCCCAGATCGTCTGGGTCATCCAACTGGGGAAGCTTGAACTGCCCCCTGATAGAGGGAACAATCTCATCGTGAGGATTAGGCAGGAAGAAGTTGTCTATAATCTGTTCAGCCCCGACATCCAGACCGGCTGTCATGGCTTCCTCTACCTCGGCAACCTCTCCAGCCACCAGAACAATATACTTGCCAGGGGTGACCGGATAGGTCTCCAGCAGTTCTACGGGAGACCGCTTGACCATTGCATCGCAAACCACCATGCCCCTGGCCAGACTGGCAATCTCCAGCAGCCCCACCGCCGGACCAATTCGTCCAGCGACGACGCCCGAGCTTGCCCCAGTAGTCTCAACTGCAGAAGCCACAGCGACCGAATCAGAAGTAGCAACACAAGTAGTAGAAGCACCAGCATTCAGCTCGGCAGCTACAACCACAGCTTTTCCGCTCTTCTTCTTGCCTGCTACACCAGTCACCGCTGTTCCAGCGCCGATTTCAGCCTTAGTTTTTTTCAAACTCGTCTTAATGGAAGCCATTACCTACTCAAACAATATGGAAGTACTCAGCGAGAGTACATCTGCGTTCCCTAGTCCAGGTCATTGCGGTGGTACAGCCATCGCCAGTGGGGCTGGCGATTGTCCAGGCAGTATAGCCTTCGCCACCGAACCCAAGCCCTGAATAGTGAGGAGCGTTTTTCACGAAAATGGAGCAGTCCATTCGCCTTGCCATGGCAGACAGTGCCTCCACATTGCGTGAGTACATACCAGCAGTGTGTCGGTTCCCATGCTCAATGCGGAACGCAGCCTCAATACCTGCACCCACATCGGGCACCCGTACGAAGCCAACAACCGGCAGGAGCATTTCAAGCTGCACAAATGGATGGTCTTCCTTCACTTCCGCGAAGATTAACCGCACGTTATCATCCACGTGCACACCGATTTCCCGGAGCATCAACTTGGCATCTTTACCAATCCACTTGCGATTCACATGCTTGTCTGGAGTAAGAACAACCCTCTCCAGAGCTTCAAGCTTGCTTCCGCTGACCTCATAAGCGCCATAATGACGGAGCCCCTGCTTCAAAGCATCAGCAACAGACTCCACACACAGCATCTTCTTTTCAGTGACGCAGATGACTGTATTGTCAAATGACGCACCCTTAACAAAGCATCTTGCAGCTTTATCCAGATCAGCAGTCTCATCAACCAGACACGGCGGGTTACCTGGACCGGCAGCTACCGCCCGCTTGCCACTCGACAAGGCAACCTTGACAACCTCGCCACCACCAGTGACACCAACTACCCTGACCTTGGGGTGATGCATGAGAGCCTGTGCCGAATCAATGGTAGGTGGCATAATAGCACACACCAGGTTAGGTGGACCGCCTGCGCCAATGATCGCATCGTAGAAATTCTCAATAGTCCAGGCAGAGATCTTCTTGGCAGTGGGGTGTACGTTGAACACCACCGAGTTACCGCCGCTGATCATGGAGATTGAGTTGTTGCAGATGGTCTCTGAAGGGTTTGTACAAGGTGTAATTGAAGCAATAACACCGTAGGCAGCCCGTTCAATGAGCGTCATCCCATAATCACCAGTAATCACTCTTGGAGTGAGAATCTCAGGACCCGGTGTCTTGGTAGCAGCCAACCGGTTCTTCTCGATCTTGTCGGCCACTCTGCCAAAGGTGGTCTCTTCCACTGCACGCTTGGCAATACTCTCCAGGTTATCCAGGATCACCCTGCGCATGGCTTCTACGACTCTGGCCCGCACCACTATAGGTGTATCACGCCAGACGTAAAAAGCTCGCTCTGCAGCGGCAACTGCCGAATCAACATCTGGAAAGAGACCCTTACGGCCTGGATTCAGAGGCCGCTTTCCTGGTTCAGGAGCTAATGGTGGCAGCTGCACATTACGAAATGCACCACCTCCACCACTGACAACAGGAGTGGGAAACCTGAAGCCTGATGAAAAAGCAACCTTTTCAGCCGCTTCACGAGACAGGGCTCCATCCGCCTGCAGGGTCTGGACTACACCTTCAACAATACTTGCTATCTGCCTATCATCGAGGCCCATAGAACCTCCCAATCCAGCAACTATATAGCTCTAATAAACCGCTATCACCATGGCCAGTTCAAGCACCAGTTGTTCCATGAGCAATCAAAGAATCAACTGGCCTAAACAACTCACTTGCCATATGCCATGAGGCATATGACTGATAACGACTACGGGGCTATGTGATGCTGCGAAACAGTCGCCATAATAAACGTAATCAGGAATGTCAAAAAGGACCCGGCCGTACCCAGCATTTCATCAATGCCATGAACGACCGGGCCTTTCAATATCCTGTCGAAAAATCAGTTCTGAGCACTAACCAATCTGATCCATCTCTTCTTTGACTGTATTTCTGCCATGGCTGCTACAAGCAACCATTCCATCAATCCATAAACCCATGATTCATGTGTTAATGGACTCGCCCAACTAACTGGTCATGTAACCAGTTGACCAAAGACTAGGGCGACCCAACACTGCCATCATCTACCTTCACCCCATTTCATGAGGGCAAATTGATTTGACTACAGTTCGAATCTACACTGCTCTGTTTTCATCATTCACCAATGGCAATTACCGTTGTTACAACAATTCCCATTGACCAAATCAAAGCGTAATGCAGTACAGAACTCAGTCGTCAGCATTCAGTCATTATCAGACGCTCGACGATTAGACAGACAGACAGCAAGTCAGGCAAGATAAACAGATAAGGTTTCGCCTGAACCGACTATTTGCGGTAACGGTTTTCACCGTCCACGTCGACCAAATCCACGATGGCCATCACTGTGGCATCAACGGGACGATCTTTAGTGGCACGGGTCTGCCGTGCCGATGAACCAGATGCATACAGCACCACTTCATCAACACCAGCACCAACCGCATCAGCGGCAACCACCACGCCGCCCTTCGGATTCATGGAATCATCCAGATCCTTAAGCATAAGGAACTTGAGTCCTTCTAACTCTTCTTCCTTGCGGGCACTTACTACTGTTCCAATAACCCTGGCTAGTTTCATAGATCAATCCGTCACTTACTTGGTTGCGCCAGCGGCTCCAGCATTCCTGCCCAGAGGAAGAACGCTGTCCACATTGGCATGGGGCCTGGGGATGACATGGACGGAAACCAGTTCACCAACCCGCTCGGCACCACGTGCACCAGCTTCAGTAGCGGCCTTAACCGCAGCAACATCACCCCTGACAATGGCGGTAACAAATCCGCCACCGGTCTTCTCATAGCCAACAAGCTCCACCTTGGCAGCCTTGACCATGGCATCGGCGGCCTCAACCATTGCTGTAAAGCTCTTGGTTTCAATCATGCCCAACGCATCAGCCATCTCTTGTCTCCTTAACAACCGGGATTATTCCTTATTAAACACCCGGAAAAACTCAAGAGTAAAATCCAATTACAACTTTGCTGATTGACCATCAATCAAACAAAAAGATAACAAACAAACCACACAGCCAACAATTAATTGGCCATGAATGAATCGACCCAACTACTGTAAACTGAGTTGAATCGAATCATAAATCGTATCATTGAGATAGAACCAAACCGGTTTTGGCTGATTGAACATCAACCCCGGTAGTTGCCCTGAATTCCGTTAAGGGAATTGAGAGCATTGTTGATGGCCTCCGCTGCGGCATCAATCTCCGCCTCTGGGCCACTCAGGTACAGCCGACCAAACGCACCATAGGGCTTCACATCAATGAGAA
>CAYZFJ010000067.1:4643-16974 GCA_964477705.1 uncultured Myxococcia bacterium
ACACATTGGCAGCCTTTTCGGCTTCATTAGCTGCATAGACAGCATAACCTGCTGGCTCACATTCGAGAATGTAGAGACTCTGACCAGCAAGCACCATGTTACCATAAGAGTTCCGGTTGATGATCTGGGTCTGCCAGGGCTCAACTGAACGGATAATCTCATTGGTCAAGATGCGCGGCTTGATCCTCTGCTCCTCGGTGCACTCAAGCGCATCCAGGATTGCAAGTCCTGCAGAACGAACTTCGCCCTGCTGTTCATTGTGAACTTCCAGAAGCCCGAATGCTCTCTCAACAACCTGCACAGCAGGAACAACTTTGGTGGCTTTCAGGGCCACGTCTGTCACATTGTTGATCGCGATACCTGGGGCTATTTCCACAAATAAGCTTGCCACTCCCGGAACCGGAGGAAACCCCTTACCGGTCTTGCCGATGAATGTAGCCAACTGTGGCTGGAGGCTGTCGAGAAATACATATGTTCTTAATGCAATGTTTGCCATTTGCCTCCTCTCCTTTCAAAGCGGCTGGATACTAGCACTAACCTTTTAGGTAAACAAGGATTTTCGCCCGCCTGAACCTTTGCGGACTTCTGCCATCAACCACTGGTGGCCTTTTTAGCCACATATTAGCCTTACAGTCAACTTATCTTTTGCACAGAATGAATACTGAAGGCTGAATTACGGCTATGGAACTCCATTTTTTTAGTTCAAATCAGCACTACCCTCAATACCCTCAATACCCTCCCCACCCTATATATCCAACCTATCCTCCCTCCACAGTATTCTTCACCTCTGTCCATGTGGTTTGTTTCCCCTTGGACCATTCATTTAACATCTCCTCAGGAACAAAAACAGACAAGAAAGGAACTCTTTGACACGGTTGAGTTAAATCCTTAGTATGCCGTGCTGCTAAGCTGAGACTTTTCCTTGGCAATTTCTGCCCCATTGATGGGGAAACCCGGCAACATTAAAGGAGTGCTGAAGATAATGGCTGAATTCAGAAGCGGGATTGTTGGAATCTTGGGACGCCCTAACGTGGGAAAATCCACATTTCTCAATTCCATCCTGGGACAAAAGTTGGCTGCAGTCACCAATCGCCCCCAGACGACCCGTAACAGAATTCTGGGTGTTCAGAACTTTCCCGACACCCAACTTGCCTTCATGGATACCCCGGGTGTATTCAACCCACGGGACGCCATGGGCAGTGCCATGGTTTCAACAGCCTACTCCTCTATGGACCAGGTTGATGCCATCCTGCTGATGACTGACACCCAGGCCTACGCACAAGACGAAGAGAACTATAAGGTCACTATCCCTGCCACTGATCTTGAACTGATCGAGAAGATTCAGGATAGTCAGACCCCTTGCGTACTGGCAATTAATAAGATCGATAGGCTTGAGCTGAAAGATCTGCTGTTGCCGGTGATTGCAGCTTATATAGAGAAGTTCCCTTTTAAAGCAGCAGTACCAATCAGTGCTCGAAACGGGGATGGTCTGCCGTTGTTGGTCAAGGAGCTTGCTGCCCTGGTTCCTGAGGGGCCTGCTCTGTTTCCAGAAGACATGCTCACCGACAGGGCAGAGAGATTTTTTGTGTGCGAACTGACTAGAGAACAGCTCTTTACCATGCTTAATAATGAAGTCCCTTACTGTGCCGAGGTAGAGATAGATTCCTTTGTTGAGAAGAAAGAGCGGGTTGAGATCGCGTGTACCCTGATGGTGCAGCGGGATTCACAGAAAAAGATCATTATCGGCAAAGGGGGGGCCATGATTAAACAAATCGGTACTTCCGCACGCATTGAGATTGAGAAGCTGCTTGGCATACCCGTCATGCTCAGGCTCTTTGTTAAGGTGCGCAAAGACTGGCGCAAAGACCCACTGGTCCTGGAACAGCTGGGTATTCTGGAGTAGTTTCAAATGAGTTTTCAGAAGGAAATTCCTTCAATAGCCATAGTGGGGCGTCCAAATGTGGGGAAATCCACCATTTTCAACAGGCTTACCCATTCAAGAGCAGCCCTGGTCCATGATCAGCCAGGGGTTACACGGGATCGTAAGTACGGCATGGTAGACACCTGCGGTCTGCGATTCATGCTCATAGACACAGGGGGCCTGGAAACCGTTGAAACCTCAGTGGTTCTAGGACATACCCGCAATCTAGGGCACGGCATCAGCCACGGCATACCCAACCTGACAGAGATGATTCGGGAGCAGGTGGCCGTAGCTATCAGTGAATGTGATCTCATCCTGTTCACAGTTGACGCCAGGGCTGGCCTGCTCCCGGAAGACGAGGAGATTGCCCGTTCCCTGCGTGTTCTAGGCAAACCAATCCTGCTGGTGCTGAACAAGGTGGACGGGCAGCGCCAGGATGACCTGATTGCGGACTTCTATGCCCTGGGCATGGAGTCAGTGGTGGGCATCAGTGCGGAGCACGCCCGGGGGATTGGTAAGCTACTGGATCACATTGAAGAGATGCTTCCGTCTACCATCTACCATGAGCCTGAGCAGGCAGAGGTTAGTGATGGAGACGAGGGTGAGGAGGAGGATGGGTATGGGAATTGGGGTGAAGGTGAGGACGAGGGTGAGGAAGACGAGGTAGCAGACCAGGTTGAGGACAAGGAGGGGGAAGCAGAAACAGAAGAAGAAGACGGCAGATTACGCACAGATTTTGCTGACGATGAGGACCTGGAATTTGACTATATGGATGGGGACGAGGGTGAGGGCGAGGGCGAGGACGAGGATGCAGACGATAGCGGGGACGAAGGCGAATACCAGTATATAGCCGATGATGGAACAATGGTTGATGCTTTTGGTAATCACCCTGCTTCCAAAGGGACAAGAGGTAGCAAAGACCGTCGTAGCCAAGGGTTCTCTGAGGGGAAAGATCAGCTTCCTCCAACACCTAAAAAGAAAGCCGGCCCCACAGCAGTTGCTATTGTAGGTCGTCCTAATGTGGGCAAATCCACCTTGCTAAACAAGCTGCTCGGTGAAAATCGAGCCTTGGTCAGTGATGTACCTGGAACCACAAGGGATTCCATCGACAGCCTACTTAAAATCTCCGAAGAGAGACAATACGTGCTCATCGATACGGCAGGACTGCGCAAAAGAGCCAAGATCAAGCTGAACCTGGAGAGGTGGGCCGGATCTATGACCATGCACTCTGTGGAGCGAGCTGATGTTTGCCTGCTGGTGGTTGATGCCTCCGAGGGGCCATCTGACCAAGATGTTCGTATTGCCCGGATTGTTGAAGAACACGGAAAAGGGCTGATCATCCTCCTTAACAAATGGGATATCGTAGAGATCGAAACACGACGCCAGATCATGGAGAAAACCAGGGAGGCCTTCTCCTTTGTATCCTGGGCTCCAATTCTCAACATGAGCGCCCTTACTGGCAAACGGGTAAACAGGGTACCAGCCACCATCGACCAGGTTGCCGCTGAGCGGCGATACCGAATCGGCACGAGCAGCCTGAACAGGCTGGTCAGCAGCATCCAGGCAGCTCACCACCCCTCTGCATTCCGGAATCGGCCTGTTAAGCTGTTATTTGCCACCCAGGTAGCTACCGAGCCACCCGCTATTGTGGTTTTTACCAACCAGCCTGAAGGCATTACCCCCCAGTATAATCGGTACTTTGCTTCACGTTTGCGAGAAGAATACCCATTTACCGGGAGCCCTCTCCGCATCTTCTGGCGGCAGCGTGTTGACAATAACCCACAATAAGTTTTAGTTCTTAAGTGGCTGATATTATTGGGTTTATCTGATCTGATCTGCAATGGCAATACTCAGAATGGATTGATGATCCTGCGTAGATTAACGCTAAAGGTAATCAGAGAAGGAAATAGACCTCCCAGCCCACCCTCCTGTCCAGACAGATCCCCATGATATAGAATCCTGCCCCCCAGCGCCCATGTGCGCCACCTTTGATAATCCACGCCGACGCCCAGCATCAGAGCAGGCACCTGGGAGCCATTCACACTAATCCACTCCACACCCGCTGTAAGAAATGGAATCCAGGTGATCACATCCACAAGGTACTCCGCAGAGATACCAGCACGGAACAAATTAAAATCCCCTTCACCCGACTGCTCCCCTGCAACTTGCTGCTGTGTGCCACCCTCTCCATCATCACCGTCTGCCCGAAAATTACGGAGATACCCCCCATCAACCATGAGCCTGAACGAGTCTGACACCCCAACCGCCAGGCCCCCCTGAACCCCCACACCAAAATTATTGTTCTCATCGGTGCCCACAACAGAGATCGCCGGACCACCCAGAACGCTGATCTGGCCGTACTCCACACCATGGGCGATTCCAACAGGCCACAAGGAGACAACAGCCAATAAAGCCAGTGCCAAACCTGTCAGCAGTCTGCATTTCATAACTACCATAAGGCCCCTCATTTCCAAATCCGCGCCCATGGGCAACTCCAAATTGACTCGTTAACTTTGTTTAATCTAACCTATCAACCAGAAAAAATGAATCTTCATCAACACACAGGGAATGGTAAGATTTTCTGTTGCGTTCTCTCACTTGTCATATTCATGGGTATAAAGCCAAGGCAACAGTCAGATCGGAATCCCACCATACAGGTTAGGCCATGATTGACATGCAACAAGACCAGAGGTATATTCCGCTGCCTTGAACCCGAATTAGTCGTGAAATATGCAGGCTGGATCCGGCACACAGGAGGTTTACGTGGCCAAGGTCAAAAATAGCATTCGGAAGAAACTTCGCAAACCAGATGAATTTGTGGTTGCTACTGGGACGATTTACAATTTTGCTAAGGGTCGTAAGAAGCAGCTCATTTGGGGTGCTGCAGGACTGGCTGTGGCTATTCTGGGCATCAGCTATGGAACAGCCCTGGTGCACAGGAGCAAAATCAACAACTACAATGAGTTTATAGGGTCTATTGACACATCCCTCAGCGTTCCAGCCAAATCGGAAAATGCCAATCCCTTTATGATGGCTCCTGTGGGGCAGAATGCCCCTGGTGCATCAGGAGATGCTGATGATTCTTCCGTTGCCAGGGCAGAGAGAGTAAAAGAAGCCCTTGGCAAGGCAGAAGCATACCTGAAAGACAATGACAGCGGCAAATACGCCCTGATGGCCAAATTGAATGCAGCCAGCTTATATGCAGAGTTAGGCCAGTACGACCAGGCAGAGCCCCTGTACCGCTTCTGCATCGATACAAACCGAGGCAAGGATGCGGAATTGGAATTCCTGAGCCTCAACGGGCTGGCTCAGCTCCTGGAGAGTCAGAACAAGGCCAGTGAGGCCTCTGAGATATACACCCGCATAATAGACTCGGGCGACAGCTATCGTGCTGCGTGGGCAGCATTAAACAAGGGCAGGATTCTTGCAGCCAGTGGTAACACTGACCAGGCAAAGACCGTATGGCAAGAGGCCCTGGACAAGAATCCGGATTCACCCCATGCAGAGCAACTCCGGTTGTCAATCAGCCGAATCTGAAGCTGGTATAAAACCTGAACGATCCAACCTCTGCCCCTTGACCCTCCCACTGCCGGACTACCCTATAAACCCTGAACCACCAACAAACCAACTTCCAGCTTCCAACTCCTCATGGCATGACCCACATTATTGGAAGGTGACAGCAGTAGACCATGTTACCAACTCCAGAACGGAATACAGTTGCTTAATTATGTGAATCTAAAGTATTCAGAGAGTCATGTTTGCGCCACTATCAATCCATGTTTCGATGCTGAGGCTGAATAAAGTGACCAGTTTACCTAGAACAGAGCGTCTTTTCCAATCCATAACCCTACTGTTGGCCGTGAGCCTTGCTACATGGTCAGGCTGTACCCACACTCGCCCCGCTGCCAATGCCAGCACCACCTTGCCCCCCTCCCACTCCGGTCAACCGGGGAGCGGAGGTGACGCCATGCCCATAGCCTGGGCAGGAGGCAACCTGCTCCCCAGCCTCAATCCCCAATGGAAAGTACCGCTTACCCTGCAGCCCTTGAACAAGCCGTACCATACGGAGGAATCATCCAGCCCGGTCGTGAACTCAAACGGGCGTTTTCTCTATGCTGGGACCAGTGATGGCAGGGTCCATATGGTAAACACACTCAACGGCCAGATCGTCTGGACAATAGACATCAAGGGAGGCCCGATCCTGGCACCAGTAGCCCTGGTCAACGGAGAACGTATTCTGGCAGTCGTCACCATTGAGGGGAATGTGGTAGCCCTGGACGCAGCCAGCGGGAAAGAGCTCTGGCGGCACCGTGGCGAATCTGGATTCATGACCAGCCCAGTAGGCAATGGTGCCCGAGTTCCTCTGGGGGTGGGCACTAGTAATACCAATAATAATAGCGGCAACGAGAGCAATAACAATTCGCAGAGAGCAGACCAGGGCAAAGGCCAGAGCGAAGGCGAAGCCCTTTTTGTTCTTGACGAAGGTGGCGTATTAACTGCCCTCCACATGGAGAGCGGGCAACAGCTCTGGCAATACCGCCGCTCCCTCCCCGAAGGGTTCAGGCTGCTCGGCTCCCCTGCTCCAGTGCTGCTCTCTTCTGCTCTGCTGGTCGGATTTCCCGATGGGGCGCTGGTCTCTGTAGCCACCGCCAGTGGCGAAGAGAACTGGGTCTCCACAGGAGCAGGCACCCCTTCAGAGCAAGGTAGCCGGAGCGCCGTCAGCGGCGGTCCGGGTGCTAAGGGAACCCTTACAGACATCTCAACCAGTCCCCTCCTCTCCCCCAGTGGAGATGTGGTGTATGTGGCCGCATTCGACCAGGGTATTCGAGCTGTCTCCATTGACAATGGCGCTACCCAGTGGCGCAGTGAACCTGTCTCAGGCATCACCGGTCTCGCTCTCCAGCCACTGTTCCATCTCCCGGCTCAACCTTTGGCTCAAGCCCATGCTCAATCCAATTCCAGCCCAATACCACAGGATGCCCCCATAACCATCATTGCGACCACATCTAGGGGAGAGCTGCTCAGATTCGACGCTCGGGATGGCAACATCCTGACCGAAAATCGGGTTGTGGAGGGAAGCACGAACGGGCTCATGGTACAAAGCAGCAACTACGCCCTTGTCTGGGGACCGGATGTGGGCTTGATTCAGGTCAGGACCGATACGGGACAAACAGTAAACACAATCAACCCGGGTACAGGCGTAATGGCCACTCCTGCCCTCTTCCAGGATCGGGTCTATACCCTCTCCAACGGAGGTGTCCTCTACGCATTTCAAATCATCCCCAGATAGCTCCGCACCCTGTTACAACCAACAACCTGAACCGCTCTAACAATGGGTTCCACAATTGCGAACACCCCTCAAACATTGTTGACCAGCACCCGCCCCTATTCTATTATGCATAATCTAGTGTTTCATGGTTTTTCAAGAGCTGGGATTTCTGTAAATGTTCAGATTCAAGATATGTCTAGTGATTACATTTGTGCTCGCTGCTATGGCTTGGCCTGCTATTGTGCTGGTACCGGGGCAGGATAGCTATCTGCCAACCGAAGAACAGAATCTGAATCTAGCCTCACACGCTTTTGTGGGTGCCAGAAAAATGCAAGAAGTTGCCCAGGAAGCTCTCGCTATTGAGATTGCTACGTGTCCGCACTTGGGTGCTGCCTTAGGTTCCAGGGTATCACCATACACGCCCCCCCAATCTATGGCGGTTGCCCTCAACCCCTCCATGTCAACAAACATGATTACGGCTACAGCCACCCACACAGAGAAGGTAGAGGTCAGCAGTGAGGGTGACCTGACCAATACCAAGAAAGCCAAGGCCCAAAGGAGAAAAGCAAAGGAAAACAGCCGCTCCAAAAGGGAGAAGGTGACTACTAATGACGGCAAGGGCACAGCTATTGCCCCACTCACCATGGAAGAGCGCAAGGAGCGGCATCACAAGGTATGGGAGCAACTGAACAGTTGGCAGAGCCGGCTGAAGAAGGTGGCAGAAGACCAGTCGTCTGAAGGAAGTTTACCAACCGCCACCCATGGCCAGTTGATACTGACCGGAGAGCAAGCCGTTACGGTCCCTGACCTGATGGTGGTGCTGGATGGCAAGGGCGAAGGGGTCGCCAACATGGGGGACTACACCTGGTTTGGCAACAACCTGACCAGCCACATCCCGCAGGTTGTCCTGCCGCTCCAGACTGGACATATTGCCCGCCATATCTGGAATGTGGAAGGGACCCTGATGGATGTGGTGATCCACCCAATGTTTACGGGCACTAGATCCATCTCTGGAGCCCTGATTCTTGGTTTTGCCATCAACAACCAGACTGCTCAAGCTTACTCCAGCCTTCTTAACAAGCACGTGGTGTTTGTGGCAGGTCAATCAGTGATTGCCTCATCACAGGACGCACCAGCCGCTCAATATGGCAAGCTGTTTAGTTCTGACGGTTATATGGTAACCCCCAACGACCATGATTCCATACCCGCACCAACATCTACAACTGCACCTGCTTCCACAGATGACACAAAGGTCAAAAGGGTCAAGGTCAAAAAATCCTATCTCCTGACAAGAGTGCTCCCCATCGCCTCTGGTGTGGGAACCGGCAACACCGGTAATAGCGGTAATAGCGGTAATAGCGGCAATGCGGGCAATGCTGACAACATCAGCCCAGCCACCACCAAACTTATGGCAATATTAATAAAGGATGTGAGCAAGGGGGCTAATGCCACCACCCAATATTTTATGATGATTGGAGCCATATTTTTCGGGTTGATTGTTCTCTCCATTCTTCTGACCAACGTTTTAATTTCTTCGTTCCTTAAGCCATTCCAAAAGCTCAAGGGAGGTGTGGATCAGGTGATGGGAGGCAACCTGCAATATGTGTTTACTGGTGAACGTGGCAAAAAGAGCTCCCATGTTTCCGCCATTAGCAAATGTCTCAACTTTTTACTCAAAGAGCTGAGGGAAACAACGGAGCAGTGTGATGAACTTGCTCGTGACAATGCATCCTCTGCTGCCCCCAGTGCTGCCTCCCAGCGGCATTTGGGCGAGTCAGGCAAAACCGGTAGCCCCATCCGAGGCCAATCCACGGCTGCAGGGCACAAATCCAGAGGCGGGGCTGCCCCATTTGCCCCTATGTTCCCCTACCAGAGCGACCACGTCCCCCTGCCTGCAGGTGAGTCTGCAACCACCCCCCAACTGGATGAAGCGTTTCGAGAGATTGCTGACAGAGCTCCTAGCTTCCAACAGGATGTGCGACGAAGCCCCTTCCCCATTTCTGATGGTACCGTCAACATGAGGCCATCCCATCAGCCGGTTGCTCCCATGAGTGAGTCCGATTTCGCTGCCCCTGCTGGGCTGCAGCCATTATCAGGGCCAATGGAGAATTACCTGCATGACGACGGCCCGGCAGGGATTGAAATAAGTGCCCCCATGATAGAGAAGAATCTTGCTGCTGATTGCCCAACGGAAAGCAGCAAGAGCGACTTATCTGCTACGGGCAGTGGAGATACCGCCGCAGGTATTACCACCACAACAACAACAACAACAACAACAACCGCCTCCGCCACCAGCCTGGACCCCAATCACTCTGGGCATTCTGAGTATTCTGAGTATTCTGAGTATTCAAACTATTATTACTTGTCTGGTAATACGGAAGGCGACTCATCCTACTATGCCAACCTGTTCAGGGATTACCTGGACGCCAGAAAAGCGAATGGTGAGAGCTTCGACAGCATC
Source organism: uncultured Myxococcia bacterium (assembly GCA_964477705.1). Taxonomy (GTDB): domain Bacteria; phylum Myxococcota_A; class JAVEVO01; order JAVEVO01; family CAYZFJ01; genus CAYZFJ01. Next base: position 14,295 of record CAYZFJ010000067.1, read on the forward strand.
ACCTTCGAGAAGTTTCACACTAAAGTCCTGCAGAGCGAAACCATGCTTAAGGAGAAAAACGGGCTGAAGAACATCCGTTTCAAAATCCAGATCAAGGATGGGAGAGTAAGCTTAAAACCCATTGCGATAGATTAATCGCATCATCTTCGAAACACATCAATCTGATGAATCAAAAGTGATCAATGGTCAGAGCACCTGCCAGATTAATTATTATTTTTCCCGAACATGGCTTGTCGCAATAATGGTTTGCTTCAGGTGGTAATCCATGGTGGGCATTTTGCCAGAAATCCGTATTGCTTATAGACTGGTATGAGTGGTTAATTTTTACATCACAGAGCACTTACCTCTTTGAACACCTTGACAGTGAAGGATCAAGTTGCTAGGAATGGCCTTTCGTGCCTGAAGTAGTGTTCAGATCATCAAGAACATATTGGGTCTGCTTCAGGTTGTTTTTTTTGGGAGACTTACAGACATGGACAATTCCAGTCGAATAATCGGTGTGATCGGCGGCAGTGGGCTTTATCAGTTGGACGGTCTTGAAGATATGAAGACCATTGATGTAGACACCCCATTTGGGAAACCATCTGATCAGGTCACCTCAGGTCGGCTGGGAAATACCCACATGCTATTCTTACCCAGACACGGCAGAGGACATCGGCTCTCTCCCTCTGAGATCCCCTACCAGGCCAACATTTGGGCGCTTAAACATCTGGGAGCCCAATGGGTGATCGGTGTAAGTGCGGTGGGTTCCCTCAAAGAGCACATAAAACCCGGCCATGTAGTTATTCCCGACCAATTCCTGGACATCACCCGAGGCCGTACCGGTACATTCTTCGGCGATGGGGTGGTAGCCCATGTGAGCATGGCTGACCCCGTCTGTACGGAACTGGCCTGCCAATTACAGAGAGCCGGTGCATCCACCGGAGCCAGTATCCATATGGGGGGAACCTATGTGTGTATGGAAGGGCCCGCATTCTCTACCCGGGCAGAATCCAGACTCTACCAGTCCTGGGGCATGGATATCATCGGTATGACCAATATGCCAGAGGCCAAGTTGGCCCGTGAAGCTGAGCTCTGCTTCAGCACCCTGGCACTGGTCACCGACTATGACTGCTGGCATGAAGAAGAAGAGGCTGTGTCTGCCAATGCGGTAAGCCAGATCATGCAGTCCAATATTAACATTGCCAAGAAGGTGCTCTGTAACCTTGCAGAAATTCTCCCTGCAGATCGCAATTGCACCTGTGTCAACGCTCTGCAGAACGCACTCATGGCCGATATGCGGCTCCTGTCCCAAAGCACCCGGACTAAGTATGAGCTCCTGGTAGGAAAATACCTACCCTGCCTGGAAGAGTGTACAGCAAGCATTAACAGCAATAACAGTAAATATCCGAGCACCTGTGATTGCAGTAACACAACCGCAGGCGCCACCGGAGCTGCTGCCAGTGAGGATGTAAGATGAGCCTTCTTGTGGTGGGTTCCGTTGCGTTCGACTCTGTGGAGACGCCACAGGGCAAAGCCGAGGAGGTACTCGGCGGGTCAGCGACGTTTTTTTCGGCAGCAGCATCATTCTTTGCGCCGGTTCGCCTGGTAGCAGTGGTCGGTACGGATTTTCCAGACATTCACATGGATTTTTTTAAAACCAGGGGTGTGGATATGACCGGTCTGCAGCGGATGGAAGGAAAGACTTTCCGTTGGTCGGGGCGCTACCACTGCAACATGAATGACCGGGACACAATCTGCACTGAGCTGAATGTATTCAGCCTGTTTTCTCCCGACATCCCCAAGTCGTACATGGACAGTAACCTGGTCTTCTTGGGTAACATCGCTCCCAGCCTTCAACTCCGGGTACTACAACAGGTGGCTTCGCCTCTGCTGGTGGCTTGCGATACTATGAACTATTGGATCTCCTCCGCACCAGAAGAGCTTTGCGAGGTTATCAACAAGGTCCAGGTGCTGGTCATCAACGACGAAGAGGCCCGTCAACTCTCGGGAGAGCAAAACCTGGTTAAGGCCGCAAAGTCAATAAAGGCTCTGGGCCCCAAGTACTTGGTCATAAAACGGGGGGAACACGGATCGATCCTGTTCTCCGATGATTCCACCTTCGTAGCACCCGCCTTCCCGCTGGAGGTTGTCTTTGACCCAACTGGAGCTGGTGATACATTTGCTGGTGGCCTCATGGGTTATCTGGCCCAGGAAGGCAAGATAACCGAAGGTTCCATCCGACGGGCCATGGTCATGGGAACCATTATGGCATCTTTCTGCGTAGAAGACTTCTCTATCCGGCGGTTCCAAACCCTGGATGCCTCTCAGATCGACTCTCGCATGGAATTATATCGCAGGCTGACCATGTTTGATCAGATTGCATAACAGTTGTACCCATTGTTACTGGTTTATAAGTAAATAATGACCAACAACCTAGTGGGTCTCTCAAGGATGATACTCCATTGATACCCAACACAAGTGTTCCCGCTTCCCAACCCGCTCACACCTCCCGGCCAACCCAGGATGCAGCAACAACCCCCTACCCAGGGCACCACCCCATGTGCTGGTGTGAAGTTGATACGGGTGCCCTCAGGGACAACATGGCCCAGTTCCGCAAAATGGTGAATGCTGACACCAGGCTGGCCGCAGTAATCAAATCCAATGCCTACGGCCATGGGCTCCTTCCAGCAGCGAGGGC
>CAYZFJ010000068.1:0-16764 GCA_964477705.1 uncultured Myxococcia bacterium
GCAAGGAACAATATGGGTCACTACCACTAATTCCCCATCCCTCCCAACGCCTGTAGGGGCACGGCATGCCGTGCCCTTCGTTAGCGGTGCACCCAACCCGCCTAAACAATCTTGGGAAATCTACTTGCCTTAAAAGAACACGTATGCGGGCAGCAGCGCAACTTTCTTTCAACATAGGGGCGCTACCATCTGTTGGCCAGCATGGTTCTGACCACTATCACTAAGGCTTTTGCTGATTCAGTTCCAGCATGGCCCGTTCAACTATCTCATCTGTTTCCAGGTCGGTCCAGTCGAACTGGACTGGAATGTCTGGAGGCACCCCTTCTTCTGCGTAGCAGTCTCCCGTGAGATCAAGCAGCCTGCTTACACTGAACCTGTAGAACCAACCGTTAGGGAGCTGTCCGCCATTGGGAGATCCACCACCGCCACCGGTTTTGTCCCCAATCAGGGTAATATTGGGCAGGGCTTTAGCTGCTAAGGCAAACATGGTAGTCGCGCTGTAGGACCCACGATCAATCAGGATGACAACTGGCTTGTTATAGGTAATCCCGTCATAAGGGGTAAGGTTGAAGTCCTGGGCTGGGCCGAACTCATCTCGTCCCTTTCCAGATCGAGTCTCAAAATAGCCCACCTTCACCTTTCTTTTGATAAAACGGCTCAAAATCTGGGGTACAGTCATTACAGCCCCACCGCCATTACCCCTTACGTCAATAATCATACCTTCAGTGTCTTTATATCTGGTCATGACGTAGTCTAGTTCTTCGTCATCAATGGGCGTGACGAAACTACTGTAATACACATATGCAACCGGTTTGTCCTTGATGTATCCGTGCACCAGTCCGCCGGTGTATTGTCTGTCAGTAAGATAGTTTTTGAGGATTGTCCGAAGGTAGATGTTGTCAGGGTTTTGCAGGGCGATGTTAAACATGGACACATCGAACGGGGAGATTAGGTTGGTGTGGTCATCACGCAGTTCATTCAGCATCTCACCCAGCACGTTGAATAACTCTTCCTCGCTCATGTCCGGGCTCAATTTTTCAGCGTACTGGTCATGAATATGGTCCCAATCAATGTTCTTGGTCTCAAAGTAGGAATATTTCTGGTCTACTTGCCTCCACAGGTACTCGAAATTCTGGTATGGGTCATTGGTGGCCATGTCTGACTCGAAGAGGAAATCCTCACAAGCCCCCAACTGCAGTAGAGATAAAGGGGCCAGGAGAAGAGAAAATATTAACTGGAGTGTATACAATGTCACGTGTGGAGAGATACATCTCCTGGAAAGACACAACTTAAAGCCCATACAACCCTTTTTGGTGTTCATGATGCTTGTCACTTTGCGTTGTTGAACAGCAGCGAAAATCTGATGCTGTGGGTTGCATACTGGAATGATTCGTAACGCCCGGGAGCATGGGCCACGTCCCAGTGGTAGGACCAGCGGATTCCGTTGCCGGTTGAGCGCCACGTGGTATAGCTGAGCGAACTGTTAAACCGCCACCCGTTCAGTGACCATTGGTGGCCGCCCAGCAGGTATTCAATTATGTTGGTCTCTGTCCCATCCAGCTCGGCATCAACAAGGTAGGCGTAGCCTGGACGATAATTAAAGTTCAGCACGCCTGCGTTGAATTGCAGTGACAGTTGACGTCGCTGAGGCTGGAGAGTCCTGGTGAACAGATACCAATTCACGGTTTTTGTTTTGAGGCGGGAGATATCGTAATTGACTCTGGCTGCCAGCATCAGGTTGAGCAAATCCTCAATACCTGCGCCGTTGTTGCCCAGGTTGGTGTTCATTCGCACGTTAAGCGTGTTGCGCAGAGCCCCACCTGCATGGAAGCTGAACTTTCCTACTGAGAGCATTTTTAGTTGGCGAAGATAGTGGGTGTAGAGGTCGCTGCTGAACAAGTATGCCTCGCTGTAAGTCTGGAAGAATGAGCTGGAGGGAGCAGACCCTGATAGCAGGCCAAGGTTAACATCTCCCATGACAATGAATTCATGCTTCGAGCCTGAGTGCATCCAGCCAAGTCCGTAATTGAGGAGGATGCCGTTGTAAAACAGTGGTGATGTGGCCTGGTCCCGAAATCTGACAGCTCCGATGCTGCTGCTGAGCAGCAGGAATGATGTGTTCCCTGAGGCTGCAGGTGACTGGAGGGGCTGTCCTTGGGCAAGCGGAGCCAACTTATATGGTTCCTTCTGTTCCATGCTTTGCTTTACTGTCTCTGTCTGTATCTGTGCCTGTGCCTGTGCCTCGGTCGTGGCTTCGGGTTTAGCCTCGGCCTCCATCGGTTCCTGTTCTACACCCTGTCCTGACACAACATGCTCCTGCGAAACAGAGATGACATCTCCCTGCAGAGCATTAGAGCTGGCTATCACGCTGCCACTGGACAGCAGCATCACCAGAAGGACGAGCGCTGTTTGGGTAACTGTCACGTACAGTGTCAGCGCTATAGGGCAACGGGTCATATCGGATGTGGGGTGTGGGGTCTGGCTCGTATCTTTCATCTCTCACCGCTGCCTGTTGATATAGTGGTATGATCCTGCCAACAGTTGGGCTATATGTCCAGATAAGCCAAGCATAGGCCAAACTAATTAGTCTGGTCTGTGTTTCTGCAAACAGAGCTGGTGATGCGTGTGGCATGTGGGGGGCTATGTTGTTCGGGGGCTTTATTTATCAGTGCTACGGTGCTCATGGCGATTCCCAGTATGGCGAATATGTTGAGCATGTTGTTGGTAGTGTGCGGGGCGGTGGTATCAGTGCTAGACACACTGGCTTCGTATTGTGTGGCGGGGGCTGCGGTGTTGTTGTTGTTGGTGGTGGTATTTTCTCCTACAGGTGATGCCCAAGGCCCTAGTTCTGCCAGCCTGGTTTCCAGGTGGGCAATGCGTAGTTCCATAGTCTGAGCGGCTCGCCGGGTGGATGCTCGTTTTGTTTTATCCAAACTGGCTATGGCCTGGCGAATCTTGTTGGATGGCTCCCTGCCGGCTCTTCTGGCTGCTTGATAGGCCATCAGGGCGTTCTCTATGTCGTTGATTGAGTCAGCAGTGGAGCCCAGGGTGAGGAGCTTATTAATGGCTGCTTGTGGCACTGGGGAAGTGGGGCATTGCCTGCGTGCAGCACTCTCTAAAAGGGCAAGTGCCTCATTCTTGTCGCCCTTTTCCAGTGCCCTTATGGCTGCCACATAGTCTCGGCTGCTCTCTGTATGTGCCCAGATTCCCTGTATTCCAAGCAGCAACGCCATAATCACGCCCAAGGTGTACAGCGGCCAGTTTGGTTTGGGCTTTGGCTCGGATGCAAGTTCAGGTTTGGACTTGGGACTGGACCTGGGTTCAGCTACTGTCTCTGACCATCTCGAGGAAAGCTGTGAGTTACCCTGCGCTTTTCCAGTTTTCATGGGGCTTTGTACGCTCCTGGACTTTTTTGAGCGCTTTACTCGCTCTTGAGTGTGTGGGCTGGGTGTAGGGTTTTCGTCTGCTGATTCATATTGTGCCGGTCAGGGGGTGGGTCAACCCTTAGCAATCCAGAAATTGACACTGGCTGATGGTTCGGGACTGGGAGGGTAGAGGAGAGGTTGGGTGAAGCTCAGGAGACCTTGTTTCGTTAGATAAATCGAGATCATCTCGAATTGAAAATGATAATGTAAAAGATATGTGTTCCGGATATAGCAGCAGATGTGATGGCCAAACTGCAAAACGGTTCGGGTTTCCCTTTGGCACAGACACGTTCTTTTACAACATAATGGTGCTGTGATATTGATTCTATCTGGTGTTTTTATGAGGAGTTCCATGAAGAAGGATGTGGCCATAGTTACCTGTGTGGGTGGTGGCCCCATGGAGAGGCTTGCCCGTGCTCTCTCTCCGAGCCAGATAGGCTGGGGACAGGGGCATGTGCTGCAGATGTACTCTTCGGAACAATGGCGGCACCACTTCACCTCCGGCAAATGGGGGAGAAGTAAGGCAAGGTTCAGAGCTTTTCTTGGATTCCCCATAAAAGTAGTTCTCAGTGCGATTCACCCCAGATGGCAGGTGCTGGTACCGACCACTAATCCTTTTCATCTTCCCTTGGTGCTGGTGGCCACTCGTTGGTTGCATGGCAAGCCTGTAGTACCACTTATTTATGATCTTTATCCTGATGCTCTTGAGGCGGGTGGATATGCGTCTGTTGGCGGCCTGTTTTCCAGGCTGATGGAGTGGGGTAACAGGATTCTCTTCCGCCGCTGTGATGGGGCAGTGTTCATTGGTCATGGTATGGCAAGGCACGCTATAGATCGCTATGGGGAGCCTCGGTCATGGACGGTGCTGGAGACGGGCGCTGATGTTGGGGAATTCAGTGCTCCGACCATCGCTGCCAATACCACCAGCACCAGCAACAGCACCACCAGCGTCGATGCTACCACCGTCTCCTGTCACAAACCGATTATCTTCAGCTATGTGGGCAACATGGGGCTCCTCCATGACTGGGAGACTATGGCATCCGCAATTCCCGTTGTTCTTGCCAGTTGCCCATCTGCAGAGGGGGTTATTGCCGCCTCTGGTCCTGGTGTGGAGCTGTTGCGTCATGAGTGGGGCGAGACCGATACCCGCATCCGCTTTTTGCCTCCCCTTCCCGATGATGAGTGGGTTCGTCTCCTGGAGAAGACCGACATAGCACTGGTCACCCTCCGTGATTCGGCGGCAATGACCTCTATTCCCAGCAAGACCTTCAGTGCCATGGCTGCTTCTTGTGCCATCTGTGCTGTTGCTCCTGCCCGGTCCGATGTGGCACGGGTGGTCATTGAGCATGATTGCGGTGTGGTGGTCGCACCGGGAGATGTGGAGGGTCTGATTGCTGCTGCCTGCGACCTCTGTGACAACCGGTTACGCCTTGACGACCTGCAACACAAAGCCCGCCAGGCTGCTGAGAAGGCCTACGATGTGCGTGTGCTAGCTGGCCGCTGGCAGCAGTTTCTGAATGAAGTCGAATCAAGACGCGCTCTCAATAGTGGACGACGTTTTCTGAAGAGGGCTCTTGACGTGGTGGGCAGCCTGGTTGGTCTTCTGCTCCTTGCGCCCCTTCTTGCGGTGGCTGCACTTGGGGTGCTGCTGACCATGGGGCGTCCTGTTCTTTTTCGTCAGACCCGGCCAGGCTTAAAGGGTAAGCTGTTTCGAATCTATAAATTTCGCACCATGCGCCATTCTGCTCCAGGTGAGCCTGAGGGGCCACAGACTGATGCTGTACGTCTGACCAGACTGGGGCATTTTTTGCGGGCCTCTAGTGTGGATGAATTGCCCGAGTTGTTAAATGTGCTCAGAGGTGAGATGAGTCTGGTCGGTCCCCGCCCTTTGCTGGTGAGCTACCTGGAGCGGTACTCACCGGATCAGGCGCGGCGGCATGATGTGAAGCCGGGCATTACTGGGTGGGCCCAGATCAATGGGCGTAATGCCCTGACCTGGGATGACAAGTTCAGGCTAGATGTGTGGTATGTTGATAATCAGACGTTCTGGCTTGATGTGAAGATTCTTATTCTTACGGTGGTTAAGGTTCTGCGGCGGGAGGGGGTTAGTCAGGCTGGCCACCCTACCATGCCTGAGTTTATGGGTAGCGCTAAGGGAGAATAGCGCTCCTACAGCCCACCTGGTTGAGCGGTCAATCGGGGAGTTCTGTCAGGGGAGGGGAGGAGGGCATGGCATGGCGTGTCCCAACAACGGCAGGGTATTGGTGGGGTGCACTTTTTAATAGGCAGATTATACGAAATGGGCAGAATTTATCTTTCACCACCCCATATGGGCGAATCGGAGCGTCAACTGCTCCTGGATGCGTTTGATTCTAACTGGATTGCTCCCCTGGGCCCCCATGTGGACGCTTTTGAACGGGAATTCGCGGCTCATGTGGGGGTTCCCCATGCGCTTGCCTTATCCAGCGGCAGTGCCGGCCTCCACCTGGCCCTTCGCCTCCTCGGCGTTGGCCCGGGCGACCGGGTTCTCGTTTCAGATCTCACATTTGCCGCTACCGCTTTCGCTGTCACCTATGTGGGCGCCGAACCGGCCTTCATCGACTCGGACCCCGGCACATGGAACATGGACCCCAACCTGCTTGCTGAGGAATTAGCCGCCTCTGCCCGCACCACTACCACTAGCAGCAGGAAGCTGCCCAAGGCTGTAATCACCGTTGATCTGTATGGCCAGTGCCCTGACTACGACCCTATTCTGGCCGTCTGCGACCAGTACGGTATTCCAGTAATTGAGGACGCAGCCGAAGCCCTGGGCTCCACCTACCACAATCGTCCTGCCGGTTCCATGGGGCGGCTGGGGGTCTTCTCCTTCAACGGCAACAAAATCATCACCACCAGCGGCGGCGGAATGTTGGTCAGTCAGTCGGCCGACATGATCCAAAAAGCCCGTTATTACGCAACCCAGGCCCGTGATCCCCACCCCTATTACCATCACACAGAGATTGGCAATAACTATCGCTTAAGCAACATCCTAGCTGCCATCGGCCGGGGCCAACTGGCCGTACTCGATCAGCGGGTGATGCAGCGCCGGGCCAACAACGCCTATTACCGCACAGCCCTCGCCTCAATTCCCGGTATCACCCTCATGCCACAGGCCCCCTACGGTCGCTCCAACTGCTGGCTCACCTGCATCATCATCGACTCTAGCCTCTTCGGTGCCACACCCGAAGAGCTGCGCCTTCACATGGAAACTTTTAATATCGAGACCCGCCCAGTGTGGAAGCCCATGCACATGCAACCGGTGTTCAGCAGTTGCCAATGTGCCGGTGGCATGGTATCAGAAGATCTATTCAACAGAGGTCTCTGTCTACCAAGCGGGTCTAACCTGACCCCTGAAGAACTGGGCCGCATTGTTGAAGGCATCGCTGAATTTCAAAAAAACAGCCAAACAAGACTCAGATCCAAAGCGAAAAAGCCTCAGGAGCTGCGAATCAAGGAGGAGCCTTCCAAAGCATGATCAGACTGGCATCCAGAACCCTGCAGGCGTTCATCGATTTGCTGGCATTGGCCCTTGCCTTCTGGCTGGCTTTTGCCATCAGATTTGACGGGGCCTTGCCTGAGCAGTTCTTTAAGCAGTTTGTTCTGCTCGTTCCCTATGTAGTGGTGCTCGAGTACACAGTGCTGATGATTGCCAGGGTTCCACGATTTGCCTGGCGTTATGTTGGGCTCCACGAAATCAGCCGCATACTCATGGCCATCGTTGCGTCCACCGTTATTCTGCTGGCAGGCCGGTTCATTGCCAGCAACCTGCTGGGAGCACGTGGCTATGCCCGGTTCGGAGTCATCCCCCTCGGTGTGCTCCTGATAAACTTCCTCCTCGCCTTTAGTGCGGTGACCAGTCTGCGTGTGGTTCGCCGCCTCCTCGGTGAGACCCGCTCCACCATTCTCCTCAAGCGCACCAAGGGTGGGCGCCGCATACCCACCATCCTCATCGGGGCTGGTCAGGCAGGGGTGATGGTGGCCCGAGAGATCGGTTCCCGCCCTGATCTTGGTATCGAACCTCTTGGGTTTCTGGATGATGACAGGAACAAAATCGGTACGGTTATCCACCGACTCCCGGTACTGGGCACTTCTGCTGACTTGAGCGCAGTGGCTGCCCGTCTCGGTGCTGAACAAGTGCTCATTACCATTGCCAATGCAACCGGTGAGCAGATTCGCAATATCGCCCGGTTATGCGAGCGGGCTAATCTGCCTGCTAAAATCATCCCCGGGGTATATGAGATTGTCACCGGGAGGGTGAACATCACCCGTATCAGAGACATCGCCCTGGAAGACTTGCTTGGCCGAGCGCAGGTGCATCTGGATGAGCATGCTATTGCTGGTGTGGTAAGAGACCGGGTGGTCATGGTTACTGGAGCTGGCGGGAGCATTGGCTCCGAACTGTGCCGCCAGATTGTTCGCTTTTCACCTGCCCGTCTCCTCCTGGTTGATCAGGCTGAGAACAACCTGTTCACTATCCATAAGGAGCTGTGTGACTCAGGTGTGAATAGTTGCATGGAGGTGGTGCCCTGTATAGCCGACATCTGCGACCTGCCCCGCATGGAGAGCATATTCCAGTCCCACCGCCCCCATGTTGTGCTCCATGCGGCCGCCCATAAACACGTGCCCATGATGGAATGGAATCCGGGTGAGGCAATCAAGAACAACATTCAGGGCACTCGTGGTCTGGCTGATCTTGCCCACCAGTATCAGGCGGCCAGCTTTGTGATGATCTCCACTGACAAGGCTGTTAACCCTTCGTCGGTGATGGGTGTTACCAAGAGGGTGGCTGAGCTCTATATACAGGCCCTGGCTCGCAGGAGTAAGACCCGCTTCGTGACCGTGCGTTTTGGCAATGTGCTGGGGTCGACCGGTAGCGTGGTGCCCATCTTCCAGAAGCAGATTGCTGAAGGGGGGCCGGTGCTGGTGACTCACCCGGAGATGAAGAGATACTTCATGACAATCCCTGAGGCGTGTCAACTTGTGCTTCAGGCTGCCACTATGGGTGTGGGAGGGGAGATTTTCATACTGGATATGGGGGAGCCTATTAAAATTGTGGACCTGGCCAAAGATCTGATTGTTCTCTCTGGCTTGCGGCCTGAATTGGATATCCCCATTAAGTACATTGGTATTCGGCCTGGTGAGAAGCTTTTTGAGGAGCTGTCAACCAGCGAGGAGCATGCGGACAAGACTCTGCATCCGAAGATTTTTATCGGGCGGTTTACGCCTCCGCCATGGGAGACGATCCTGGCCGGGGTGGTGCGTCTGTGTGATGGGGCTCTGAGGATGGAGGATTCTGATGAGCTGCGCAGTCTGTTGGGGCAGGTGGTTCCTGAGTATGCGATGACTACGGTGGAAGGAGTGGGGGCGAGTCAGGTTCTTGAGCAGGTGAAGCCTGACCGACAGCCAGAGATTCAGATTCCGGCACAGCCCAAGACTCAGGCTCAGTCCCTGCTCCAGTCCCAGGCTCAGGCTCAGAGCAAAATTCAGAGCTAGACGGTGTTGCTGGACCCGACTTTTAGTCAGAGCCAGCCCTTCCAGCCCCCTCAACCTCTCCCGCCTTCTCTGCCTCCAGCTTCTTTAAGGCCAGCTTCACATCCTCCAGCCTGTCCTGGTGGGCCACCAGGGTATGGTTCCCCGCTCGCACCACCACCAGGTTCTCCACACCCAGCAGCATCACCTGCTCATCCTTATTGGCTGACGAGAAGACCAGGTTTCCATGGGAGTCGTGGGCACAGACAGGGCAGTTGTACCGGTTGTTGCCCACATCGGCCGGGAGCAGCTCTTTCATGGCCAACCAGCCACCCACATCGCTCCAATTGAAATCCGATGTGATACAACGCACATCCCGAGCCTTTTCCATGACCGCAAAATCGATGGAGATGGGCTCCAGCTTCTCGAACGCCCTCCGCAGAGCCCCATCCCACTGCTCAGTGCCATCGGCCTCCACGGCCTTGGCCAGCAGCCGCACATGCTCGGGCTTATAGGCCTCAAGCTCAGCGATGATGCTATCTGCCCTCCAGGCAAACATGCCCGAGTTCCAGCAGTACCCCCCATCCCGCAAATACTGCTCGGCAGTTGTCTGGGCTGGCTTCTCCCTGAAATTGGCCAGCTTGTAGTGGTCATCGATCCCCACCACAGGTTCACCCATCTTCAGATAACCGTACCCGGTAGCGGGGTAGGTGGGCTTAATCCCAAAAGTATATAGAGCCCCTGTCTTGGCTGCCTGCTCTGCAGCGGCACGGATCGCTGCCTGGAACTTGTCAACGGGCTCAATCAGGTGGTCCGCTGCCACAGTAACAATGACCGTGTCGCTCCCCAGCCGCTTGTGTGCCAGCAGAGCGCTCAGACACACGGCTGCCGCAGTGTCGCGGCGCATGGGTTCGCCCACGATATTATCGGCAGGCAACTGGGGGAGCTGCTCCCTGACCAGACCTGCAAAGCTCTCGTTGGTGAGTACCCAGATCCTCTCTGGTGGAACAAGCCCCGCCATCCGATCAAAACTCTGTTGCAGGAGGCTGCGCTCCCCGAACAATTTTAGAAACTGCTTGGGGCATTCCTGGGTGCTTAGGGGCCAAAATCGGGTCCCCGCACCGCCCGCCATGATTACAGTGAGGAGCTTGTCTTGAAGCATTGTTATCCCTTTTGAGCTACTCTTTCGGTTCAAGCAGCCGGATCAGTCTCTCATGTTCTGGGAACTGCTGCAAAAACCTTCCCATGGCTTCATCGTTCGCAATCTCCAGATGGGAGAATTCGAATCCTGGAGCTACTGTTGTGCCCAGTAAAGCCCACTTGCTGCTACCGTCCCCGTGCTCACCATCCCCCTCATCCCCCCCAAGCTCCCCATTAACATCAACATCAGCCAGCCGGGTCCCCTGCCACACACCCTTGGGAGCCACCACCTGGGGCTGATGGCCACGCTCAAGGTCGTTCCCGATGGTGATGACCCGGGCTTGGCCACCACTTTCTTCGCAAATCTGGAGCATGGTAACCGGGGAGCCTGCATAAAAATGAAATATCTCATCGGAGGGAATCCGGTGTAGAGCAGACCAGCTCTCACCGGTAATCAGGTAATAAATCGCTGTTGAGACGACCAACCCCAACCCCGCCCCCGTCTCCTTTTCTGGCCTATTCTCTCCTGAGAGTGGTCTATTGTGGCAAACCTGGGTGCTCCGGTAGGTTTCCCTGAAGTAGCCCCCTTCGCCAGCCAGTGGTACCAGTTTGAGCAGGTCGATGATTCTTTTGATTTGGTCCATGATTAATATGCCGTTACTGTTATGTTGGTGCTGTTCCTGTTTCTGCCTCTGCCTCTGCCTCTGTCTTTGGCTCTGCCTTTGCCTCGACCTATGTTCCTGGCGCTGCCACTGGCGGTGCTGGCCTGATGGTAGTACTAATACTGATTGATTTATCTACCTATGTGGCTTGGAATTCCCAACCAGAAACCAAGGCTTCTGAGCATGTAATTAAAACACAAGATGAGGCTAATTAAGTAGTTATATAAGTAATGAATTACTTCACATCAACAAACCGCAAGCGGCGATCTCTTCCCCACATTCCAACACTATGCAACCCGTATCATTCTCCTCACATTCGGATTGGTTGAAACAGTTTACCATGTCACGGAGTTTAGCTCGGGCAGGAAAGGAGGCGTCCAGATAACACTCATCAATACACACCTCGCCAGCACTCTCGTCAGGGCAACTCATCATGCACATATATGAGGAGCCACATGTGGCAGTGCCGGCGGGTCCGTAGAAACACTCTTCGATCTGGTCTCTGCAGACGCTGTTCAGACATGCATTGTCTCCGGGCTGACATTGAGCTTCATAACAGTTGAAGATTGCGTCCAGCAGTCGCTGCCCCTCCAGAGTACCAGACCAGTAACAGTTCTGGGTACAATTCTGGGCACCATAGGCACATCCATCAAAGCAATCGAGGATCTCCCCGCAAGACAGGTCTCCGGTGGGTTGGGGGAAGCACGTGGCGATTTGGTCCCAGCAGTGGTCGTAGATACAGTTCAGATCATCGCCGCAGCCCGAGCTGTCCATACAGAGGAGCAGGTTGTCAAGTTGGAAGAGGGCAGTTGGCGAACCGCTGTCAACGCATGCATCAGTGCATGATTGGTTGCTACTGTCACAGTCCACCAGGCAGTTGTAAACCTGGGCACAACTGGCTGTTCCATCACCACCGGTCGATTCCTCAACCACAGTAACCAGGCAACTGGCTGTGTACCCACCCTCCACTGTTGTGACCCTGATCATGGCCTGCCCGACTCGCACAGCCTGAACTCGTCCCGTTGTGTCAACGGAGGCGATGCGGGTATTGGAGCTGCTCCATGTGACGGCCCTGTTCTGAGCATTGGAGGGGGTAATGATAGCGGTGAGTCTGTAGGTGTCGCCAATCTCCATGGTCAGGGTGCTGCGGTCCAATGCCACACCGGAAACCCCTGACTGGCAGGACCCCTGGGTGCACGATGCCCCTGCAGCACAAGCGTTGCCACACTGGCCGCAGTTCTCAGCGTCGGCTGAGAGGTTGGCGCACATCGAGCCGCACTGGATAGTTCCATCAGGACAGGAGCCAGTGCATTGGCTGCCGTGACAGAGCTGACCCGCTGCACATTGGTTGTCGCAGGAGCCACAATGGTTGGGGTCTCTGTCAGTGCTGATACACTGTCCGTTGCAGGGCGTCTGCCCAAGGGGGCACGAGAGAACGCATTGGCTCGCCTCGCAGATCATGCCTGGTCCGCACACTTTGCCGCACCCGCCGCAGTTGTGCCGGTCTGTGGCAGTGTTGGCGCACCCTCCAGCACACTCGGTGAGTCCGGTGGGGCAACTGAGCTCGCACTTACCCTCGGAGCACAGCTCGCCCGGAGAGCAGACCCCTCCGCATGTTCCGCAGTTGTACAGGTCGGTCTGCATGTTAACGCAGCTTCCCAGACAGTTGGTTAATCCGGTCTGGCAGGACAGGGTGCAGGCTCCATCCGAGCAGACCTCGCCGGGTCGGCAGGTTCTGCCACACTCGCCACAGTTGGCACGGTCGGTTCCCACATTGACGCAACGCCCGTTGCAGTCATTGAATCCCTCCTGGCAGGAGACCTGGCACTGGCCGATCCAACACACCTCGCCCTGGTCGCACATGGTGGAGCACTCGCCGCAGTTGAACGGGTCAACGTGAACATTCACGCACCCGCCACCACACTCGCTGAGCCCATCGGGGCAGGAAGGCACACAGAGACCATCGGCGCAGACCTCATCCTCCTCGCACCCGATGCCGCACTGTCCACAGTTGGTCGGGTCAGCCTCCAGGTTCACACACAGGTAGTCACACATGGTGAGCCCGCTCACGCACCCTTCCTTGCACTCGCCACCGATACAGATGGTCCCATCTTCGCACCAGTGTTCGCATTCACCGCAGTGCCTGTTAGACCGTTGCAGATCAGCGCAAACCGGCCCGCAGGTCACCTTGCCATCTGGGCAAACCAGCTTGCACTCTCCTTCGATACACTGGCCGTCAAGAGCACATTCAATACCGCATCCGCCGCAGTTCGCAGGATCTTCCTCGATGTTGATACATTCACCCTTACAGAGTTGGGATGGTGAGAAGCAACCCTCCGCATCTCCTATGACCGAGGTGGCAGCATCTGACTCCAGGTCCAGGTTAAGGGGAGCTGTTGAACTGCTGCATCCGTATCCGTATCCTGTTGCCCATAAAGCAACCGTTGCGGTTGCAATCCACGCCTTTATCATCTTCAATGTGGTCAAACTGTTATGGTAAGCACGCCAATGCATTTATATCTATCTCCAGGCCCCATATGAATCATGTTTAGATTTCAACCTTGGAACAATACCGACAGTGAGCAAAGATTTCAAGGAGTTGTTCAGTTGATCTGGGTAGCGTGGCGGGGGTGATAACTTGTTCAACCCAAGTCTATCAAGTGATGGGCCTCAAAGGGCGGAGTCTCAGGTTGCCGGCGGCGTTGTGATCAGACTGAGATGTCAAGTCGGGCAGGCCAGCTCTTACGGGGCAACCCAGGTGATGGTAACATAACCGGGCCCATCATTGGCTCCGGTCCTGTTGTTTTGCTCTGCACCGCTGTTGAAAGAACCGCCACCCCCGCCTCCGGTCCATGAGTATCCGCCAAATCCCCCCGAATAGCCGCCCCCACCCCCACCATTCTGGCACCATGGGCTGCCACCACCCCCAAACCCGCCTTCGATTTCGTAGCATGTGGTGAGCCCCCCTGTACCGCCATTAATAAAGGATCTGGCATCCAGCAGGTCGTTTGATTTGCCATCCCCGCTCCATCCTGCACCGTTGCCGAAGGGAAAGGACAGGTTGCCTCCACCACCCGGCCCCATGTTTCCCCCCTGTCCCATTGCAGCAGCATCAGCGCAATTATCCAGGTAACCGTGGCCCCCTCCACCCCCAGCCACCAGCAGTGGTTCCCGCTCCCAGTTGGCCACAAAGGTGCCACCGCCTCCCCCCGAAGCGTACTGGAGCACGTCGGTGTTTGTTCCTTCCTGCCCCACCAGAATCCAAATGCGCTCGATAGTCTCAAACCTGAAATTGCCTGCTACCACCGCACCACTGTTGTTGGCACTCTGGCAGGAGATGGTGTGGCCTCCTCTGGCCCCCGCCGCCTGGATTCTATATACGCCCGCAACGGGAACGGTCCAGAGCTGTATGCCATCGACCACGTCGAACATGGCGGCGTCCTCAATCCACGACGATGAGGATGTGGCTAGGGATGAGGCTTTGGACATGGGGACAGGAGACACGGTTGCAGGTTTGTATCTGTTCACACACGCCTGCCTTGATGGGCCCAGCCTGCCTGCAGCCCCACACGTGGTGAACGTGTGTTCTGCAAATTGATACATCCCCACCACAATCGTGCTCTGTGCGGTCAGCAGAGGGTCGCCCCGTTCACCCCCCACAGTTGCGGTGATGATCACAGTGCCGACCGTCGATGAAGTCACATTCCCAGCGTTATCCACTCGTGCCACGGCTGGATCGGAGCTTTCCCACTGGACAGCCTGCTCGCTGGCGTCACCGGGCATAACAGCGCTCCCCATCAGGATGGTCTCCCCTGGCGTCAGCATGGCCAGCTCCGGTTCCACTGTGAGGTCAATCAACAGCACCTTTACAATGATATGTACCTGCGCAGATATGGATGGTGTCTGGGTGCTGCTCACCTTCACCATTGTTGTGCCAGGGAGCAGGGCGGTGATTTTGCCGTCTGTATCCACCATGGCAACGGTTGGGTCTCCGCTGGACCAGATTACCTCCTGGCTGGTTGCATCGGCAGGAGTCATGGTGGGCGTCAATTGTTGCTGCTGGCCAGGCTCCATGATGAGCTCCGCTTCATCCAGGCCGATCTGGACCAAGCGAATGGTGCAGCGGCCACCGTTGCATTGCTCTCTGCCCGTACATTGCTTGTCGCAGGCTCCACAGTGTTCCGGGTCAAACTGCATGTTAACACACTGCTCCTGGCAGGGTACCAACCCGTCTGGGCATACAGTGATGCACTCCCCATCCAGGCAGACAGCTCCCACCTGGCACTGGTTGCCGCAGTCGCCGCAGTTTCTCCAGTCGGTAGCTGCATTGACGCATTCTCCACCGCATTCAACGAGTGACGGCAGCAACTGACCGTCTGTGCTTGTACATGGTCCCTGGGTGCCACTGTCGCTAGTGGAAGAGCTCTGTTGGCTATCGGTAGCGTCTTCCACATCAGACATGTGGAATGAGAAACACCCAGGCATGAGGTGAAGGATCGATGCCAGGATTACCATAACCATGAGATGCCAGCGAGTTGAGAGGGGTCTGTAAAGCAATTCAGCCTCCAAATGCTACCGCTTCAGTTGCAACGCACTGGCAGCAGCCCCAGTTGCATAAGTTGCAGCACCATCAGTTTCAAGTGATGCACCTGAACGGGCATGTCAATGAAATGCAAGATAAGCGTAAATATTTTTATTTCCTACTTTACATGTAGGAATAGTTGTCTTATGTTGGGTGTATGAAGAATAAGGAGCCCCTCAGCAGGTAGAGGAAGGGGCAGATAACTGGGGCACAAGCGTTGGGGGTTAACCGATTAGGAGGTCCCGTGAAATTGGAAAAGGACACTGATAAGGGGAAGATGAAAGAGCTAGATGAGTCCAGGCCGAAGAGGTCCCGGAAGACAGACTGGGATAAGAACCTGACCCAGAAGTGCGTTGTGTCTGGTTCGGGGGTAGTGCGCTGCAGATACTATATAGTTGAATAACACAGACCAGACCAGATCAATCCAGACCAGCCAGCAGGCTGCCCGCCCCATGTCTCACCTTGCTCACATATCGAACACTTAAGCCCCCCCCCTCCCCACAGAGCCTGCTTTAGTCAGGCTCTCCCTCGCCTATTGATTCAGTTTTCTGCTCTGTTACCTAGGGCAGGACTTGAGCTGTATGCACGATTGAGATAGCAGTTGATCTGCCAAAAAAAGCGTAAAGCTAAACCATGGATTCATAGAGGACTGTGAGGTGCCCTGGGGTCTTTTACTGTGGGGACGTGTATGTGGCACCTTGGTTAGAGCTTGGTAATGACCACCGTGCCGTGTCCTGTGTGTCCAGTGGAATTCTGCTGGCTGGAGCCGCTGTTGTAGGAGCCGCCGCCACCGCCGCTTCCATCACAACAACTGCTGTTGTTACCGCCGCCGCCACCGCCGCTGTACCCGCCACCGCCGGCCCCGGAATCATAGCCACCGCCACCGCCACCAAACCCACCATCGTAGGTATGATCACCGCCAATACCGCCATTGCGAAACGCCTGGCCTCCCAGATTGGCGTTTGGGTCCCTAGAATTGCCACTGAAACCACCTCCACCACCAGAATTGCAGCAACCATTTGAGCCGCAGCCACCATTACCACTGGTGCCCCCAGCCCCTCCTCTGTCCCTCGTTCCGGCTGCGCCACTTGTCCCGGTTTGTCCATCGGATTGGGATTGGGTGAACGCTGTGCTGGTATTTTGTCCTGAGGAGCCTCCTCCACCGGCAACAATCAGGGCTTGGCTTGCAGATAAAGAAGAGCCTGAAGCAACAAAGGTTCCGCCGCCAGCCCCAGCATAAGTGCTGGCGTCA
The DNA here is from genome assembly GCA_964477705.1 of uncultured Myxococcia bacterium. Lineage (GTDB taxonomy): Bacteria > Myxococcota_A > JAVEVO01 > JAVEVO01 > CAYZFJ01 > CAYZFJ01. The sequence continues at coordinate 16,570 of CAYZFJ010000068.1, forward strand.
CCTTGCTGCCCTACTAAGATGTACAGGGTTTGACCTTGGGTGAGATTGAAGTTGCCGCTTATAATCGCGCCTCTCCCATATCGGTTTGAAGAAACCCCGGCTTGAGCGCCTCTGGCTTCAATTTTATAGGCTCCAGTTGCGGGCACTGTCCAAAGCTGTATGCCGCTGTTCACATTGAAATAGCTGCTGTTCTGC
>CAYZFJ010000069.1:0-16688 GCA_964477705.1 uncultured Myxococcia bacterium
GCATCGGTTGCGTTGGTGGTGTCGGTGGCATCGGTGGCGTCTGGAGTAAGGTCTGGCAAGCCCTGAGCATCAGGTGTTATGGCCAGATTCTGGGTGGCAGCAGGTTCAGGTTGTTCCTCTGATGCAGATGGAGTGCTGATGCTGCTGGCCAGATCCTGGTCTGGCTGGGTGGAGTCCGGGTTAAATCCGTTCTTGTTGGGCTGTGTGATCGAAGGTTGCGCTGCGGACGGATCCGTCAACTCAAGAACGTCATCATTGATGTTGACCGCTTCTGTGTGTGTTGTGAGGTTGAAATCTTCTGTGAACTGGGTGGAGTCGATGGGCTCGTGGCTTTCATCCAGGGCGGTGAGGTCAATGCGAATCAGATCAATGTCCTCATCTTCTTCATCGACCGGTAACAGTTCATACTCCGAGTGGTCCTGAGGGTCGGCGTGAACCTCTATTTCCATGTCGATCATGTGGTCCAGATCTGATTGAGATTGGGGGACCACGGCAGGGATGGGCTGGCAGATGCTGTCGACCTGGGGTGGTGCTGCAACGGGCAGCTCTTCTGGTGCATCAGTGGGCTGTGTTTGTGCTGGTGCAGTCTCTGACGCAGGCTGGGGAGGCTGGCAGGGTGCAGCAGCTTCCGGGAATGCACGTTTTTTTAATGACAGCCATGCTTCTTCTACCTTGGCTCTGGTCGCTGCCATTGCTGGAACTTTTGAGGTTGCAGGTTTCCAGGATTCAGGCAGGGTTAGCTGGTTTATTGAAGGAGCAGGCGTGGGTTTGATGTCTGGCTCAGACTTGGTTTCAGGCTCGGCTTCTGCTTGGGGCTCGGCTTCTGCCGATTGTGCAAACAGTACAGCTTTATCTGGAATCTGGTGTTCCAGGTGCTGTTTGCGCTCCTTCTGGTCGAGGCTGGCTTCAATGTCATTGGCGCTGGCTGCGTCACCCAATAAGCGCAGGGTTTGAGCAAGTTCCCGGGCCAGCGGGCTTATATCCGCATCCGGTCTTTCGTCCCAGAGCAACAGTGCCCTCTCCAGGTGTTGCCTTGCCTCTTTGGCTAGAGGCGCACTTTTGTCAGAACACTCTCTGTCCCTGTCGTCATTGGCCATTTGTAGTAGTTTTCCGCCCATCATCTGATGAAAACCGGCTACCTCTGCCCGATCCCGGGCTGTCGTGTACTTGTCCCGGTAGCATACCCGGTACGAATCTATTTCAGCGGTAGAATTGCCACTTTTGCTTAACAAGGAAGTGAGCAAATGCAAGGCAGGCTTGAACCACCGGTCCACCTGCAGAATGTTTCGGAGCTGATCAATTGCTCCGGTTGTGTCTGTGAGGGCCAGATTTTCTGCGTCGGCTACCATGCTGAGCAATTTCTCGATGGTGCACAGACAATCTTCTAGTGGTTGTTCGGCTATGCAACCGCTGCTCTTTGCTTCATCTATGACTTGCCACTCTGCAGGAAGCTGTTCGACTTTCGGTCTTTCACCATCTGGGCTGGCTTGTCTGTAACGGATGATGACCATGTTGGGCTTGCAGAAAAAGCCTATTGGCACCCCGAGTCTGTGGGCTCCTCCAGGTACGGTCGAGTCCAGATTGATGGCGAATGAGTTGGCGCAGATGCCTTGATCTGTAAATGTTTCTCTTTCAGGGTTGGCGAAAATGCCTGTCAGATGTTCAATTATCCGGGCGCTGATAGCAGTAGCGGCAGTTGAATCATAGGAACCGTAAATAGTCTGCTTGTGCAGGTAGAGCCCCAGTTCGCCAGAGCGTTGATTATGACAGCTATGTATGAAAGGTACCAGTCTGCTGCTCCAGTATCCATTTCGGGAAAGTGCAACCGAATTTGCCATTTCATCTGTGGAGGATAGGGGTGGACAGGATTCAAGCTGGCACCAGAGCACAGGGATGCTTTCAGAGACTTGGAGATGAAGTTTACCCATCCCGGGAATTACCGAGCAATTATTGTTCAGCAGGAGCGAAATCTGACGAACATCAATGAGGATGTCCTGATCTGTTGGGGGTATATTGCCTTTGGAATCGTGTGCTTGCCCTGCTGGTGCTGGATTACCAGGCTGTGGCGGGGGAGCGGTCTGCCATGGGCTGGCATGGTATGCCAAGCCTTTTCTAAGTACTCCCGTTTCTGGTTTATCATTAACTCGGGGTTGCAGCAGATGTATGCCCTTGCACTCCAATTGCTCTTCTCCAATAAAATCAGGGACCCATAGGATAGTAGCCTTCAGACACCTTGGCAATTATTGGCCTGGATAGGGTGAACTGTAGCTGTCTAATTCAGCTAGTTGTCATTTGGTCTTTAGCATAAATTAGGCCTAGTGAGAAAAGGTAATTGCGCAGAATGTAAATATGTAATTAAAGGATGCAATTTGTTTGGTTAAGCAGTCTCTTGTGTGGAGTCTCTTACTGGGTACACTCCACTGACATATGGCCTGGAACCTGCTTGTTGGGTACTGCCCTCTGTCCGTGGCCGTGGCTGCCCAATCTCATTACGCAGCAGAGGTGCAGACCATAGATGGCCAGTAGGCGCCATAGGTGGCCGCAGTGAAAAAAAAAGGCAAGAATACCCTTGACACCCTCTTGACTATGGTTAAGTTACGGACCAGTAAAAATGGGACTATTCAAAGTTTCCCCAATTGTACATCTGATAAGCGATTTTGGCAGAACCCGGCCCTGTTCTTGTAGCGGTACGAAGGGGGCGGGTATCTAAATGTCCAATCGACCAGGTTGAGGAGGTTGAAATGAGTATTAGACCGCTCCACGATAGAATTTTGGTGCAGCGCCTTACCGAGCAGGAAAAAACCAGGGGAGGAATCATCATCCCCGAGTCCGCCAAGGAAAAGCCCATTGAGGGCAAGATCATCGCAGTGGGCAATGGTAAGATTCTCGAGGGCGGCGAGCGCAGAGCTCTTGATGTGAAGGTTGGCGACAAAGTTCTTTTTGGTAAGTATTCAGGAACTGAAGTTAAATTTGATGACCAAGAGTATCTCATCATGCGTGAAGATGAGATTCTTGCTATAATCGAATAAACAATTATATACTTAATGTTGAATAAGTATGAACTTTATGTTCTTTGTCATGCACAATATCATTTAATTTTGATCTGAATCGTTTGTTCGTTTCAGTATTAAATAGTGATCTGGTCCTGTGGTCGGTTCGTTTGGTTTATCAGGTTTGTCTCGGGGCTTCCGGGAACGTTATCTAGCCATACATGCCACGAATCAGGTTCCTTATTACCTGTTCATTGCTCGAACAGATGGTAACTGGGGCTTGAAATATGACTGGGGCGTACTGGGGCTGAGTCCGTACTTAGATCTGAAATTGGACCGGATGGGCGCTACTGGGACCAGAGCGCTGAAAGAGAACTGAAATTGTTGCATGGGTTATGTACATAAAGTTTTAGAGGAGGATGTGGTTATGGCAGCAAAGCAGGTAGTGTTCGGTGACAAAGCCAGACAGGCAATTCTGGCTGGTGTTAATCAGCTCGCAGATGCAGTCAAGGTTACCCTTGGTCCTAAGGGCCGGAATGTTCTTCTTGAGAAATCCTTTGGTGGTCCAATTGTGACTAAGGATGGTGTGTCGGTTGCCAAGGAGATCGAACTCTCTGACAAACTGGAAAACATGGGCGCCCAGATGGTGCGGGAAGTTGCCGCCAAAACTTCCGATGTTGCTGGCGATGGAACCACCACCGCAACAGTTCTGGCCCAGGCCATTTACCGTGAAGGCGTCAAGCTGGTTACCGGTGGCGCCAGCTCCATGGAAATTAAGCGTGGCATTGATAAGGCAGTTGAGAAGGTCATCGAAGATATCAAGAAGCTGAGCAAGCCTACCCGTGACCCCAAAGAGATCGCCCAGGTAGGTACTATCTCTGCTAACGGCGATGAGACCATCGGTAATATTATTGCTGATGCCATGGAGAAGGTGGGTAAGGAAGGTGTTATCACCGTTGAAGAGGCGAAATCTCTTGAGACAGTCCTTGAGACAGTAGAAGGTATGCAGTTTGATCGGGGATACCTCTCCGCCTACTTCGTGACCGATACGGAGCGCATGGAGTGCGTGCTTCAGAATCCCCTCATTCTCATTCATGAGAAGAAGATCTCCAACATGAAGGAGCTTCTCCCCATTCTTGAGTATGTGGCAAAGGTAGGAAGCCCTCTGCTCATCATTGCTGAAGACATTGATGGTGAAGCACTGGCTACTCTGGTTCTCAACAAGCTCCGTGGCGTTCTCAACGTGGCTGCTGTCAAGGCCCCTGGGTTCGGCGACAGGCGCAAAGCCATGTTGGAGGATATCGCGGTACTGACCGGTGGTAAGGCTATCACCGAAGAGTTGGGCGTGAAGCTTGAGAATGTCACTCCCGATTACCTGGGTACTGCTGGCACCATAAAGATCGATAAGGATAATACCACCATTATCGAGGGCAGGGGTTCCAAGGAGGCTATTGAGGGCCGTATTCGCCAGATCCGTGTTCAGATCGAAGACACCAGCAGCGATTATGACCGTGAGAAGCTCCAGGAGAGGCTGGCCAAACTTCATGGTGGTGTGGCTGTGATCAAGGTTGGTGCTGCCACTGAGACCGAGATGAAGGAGAAGAAGGCCCGGGTCGAGGACGCCCTCAATGCCACCAGAGCAGCGGTTGAGGAAGGTATTCTCCCCGGTGGCGGTGTAGCTCTGGTCCGTACGGTCAACAGCCTCAAGGAGCTGAAGCTTGATGGAGATCAGCGGTTTGGTGTGGATATTATTCTCCGTGCCATTGAAGAACCTCTCCGTCAGATTGCTGTCAATGCTGGCAGCGACGCCTCCATCGTGCTCATGAAGGTGCGTGATGGCAAGGGTTCCTTCGGTTATGACGCTTATCGCGATCGGTATGGCGATATGCTTGATTTCGGTATTGTGGACCCCACCAAGGTTGTGAGAACCGCACTGCAGAACGCTGCCTCTGTTGCCAGCCTCATGTTGACCACAGAGGTCATGGTGGCCGAGAAGCCGAAGAAGGAAGAGGCCGCTGTTCCTGGTGGTGGTGGCATGGGCGGCATGGGTGGCATGGGCGGTGGATATGGTGATTTCTGAGCTGCTTCAGGTAGCTGAGTTGGCTGATGTGATGAAAATTAGTCGGTCTGATTTGCTGTTTTTCTTCACCAGCCTGATGTGATAAGTGAACAAGCCCTGTCGATTTCGGCAGGGCTTGTTTTTTTTTTAGTAAAGGTACTCGATAGCCTAGGAGTGCAATTAACGTGTGCGGTATTGTGGGGATTTTTGGCCATAAAAATGCGACCGGCCTGTTGGTCATGGCGCTCCATGCTCTTCAGCATCGGGGGCAGGAGAGTGCCGGTATGGCTGTGGTGGACTGGGAAGGTGATGGCCAGATCGTCACCTGGAAGGGGATGGGTCTGGTCAGGGAAGTCTTCACTAAACCGGTCCTGGGTAAACTGCGCTCCTCACACGGGATTGGTCATGTGCGCTATAGCACTGGCGGCCCAAGCCTGCTTCAGAATGCTCAGCCGCTGGGTGTCAGATTCAGGAACGGGAGCATGGCAGTAGCTCACAACGGGCAACTGGAGAATGCGCAACAGTTGCGCCATATGTTGGAAGCAGGGGGGGCGCTGTTCCAGTCATCTTCAGATACGGAGGTCATCCTGCACCTGATTCTATCCCTGCTTGGGCAGGGGAGATGTGGCGCTGCTTGTGGTGCTGGGTGCGGGTGCGTGGATGCAAGCGCTGGTGGCGGTAGTGCTGGCTGCGGTGTTGGTGGCACTGGTGGCGGTGAAATGGGGGGGTGGATTGAGATGGGGGTGGTAGGTGAGGCTCTGGCTCGATTGCGAGGGGCTTATTCTCTCCTTCTCCTTGGTAATGATGGGAGTGCGGTGGCGGCCAGAGACCCCCATGGTTTCAGACCACTGGTCTGGGGTAAGCTGCCAACCCATGGTAAGGCGCAGGGGGAAGGGGAAGGGGATGGTTACGATGGTATCAGTAGCTGCCGGGTTAGTGGGGGTGGTGATGGTGTTGGTTGCGACCACAGTGGGGGTGTTCTCTATCAGGGAGCGGTGGCTGTAGCCAGCGAAACCTGCGCTCTTCGCTTGCTGGGGGTTACGGAAATGGAGGAGATCCCGCCGGGGGGAATCCTGACCGTGGATGCTGAGGGACGAGTGCGCATGGTGCAGATTGAGCAGGGGATGGTGGATACACATGTGGAGCAGGAGCAACCTCGATTATCTATAGCCCGATGTCTATTTGAGCTGGTCTACTTTTCCAGACCTGATAGCCAGATCTTTGGACACGATGTCTATGGGTACCGGAAAGAATTGGGACGGAGGCTGGCGGCAGAGGCACCAATGCCTGTGGATTGTGTGCTCCCTGTCCCAGACAGCGGGATTCCTGCGGCCATCGGATATGCACAGGCTCTGGGAGTGCCTTTCGAGATGGGGTTGATTCGCAGCCATTATGTGGGGCGAACATTCATCCAGCCAACAAACAGCCTGCGTCAAATGGGAGTACGAATGAAGCTGGCCGTTGTGCCTGAAGCGGTCAGAAACAAAAGTGTGGCAGTGGTGGACGATTCGATTGTGCGGGCTACCACAGCCAGGCGCATTGTGGCCATGCTCAGGGAGGCTGGAGCAAAGAGCGTGCATTTTTGTGTAGCCTCACCCCCGGTAATCCATCCTTGCAGATACGGAATTAACACACCTGATGGCAATGAGCTTGCAGCCTCTATGGGTGTAGATGAGGTGCTCCGACGCATTGGAGCCGATTCACTGTCGTATCTGTCTGTTGATGCTATGCTTGATGCGACTGGCCAGGGAGGAACTGTTTCAAGCCATGATATGGCCCCTGCCCCCAGTGAGACTAATGCTCCCAGTGTTGCCTATGACCACCCCTCCCCCAACGACTCTGCCAGCGCCCATGCCCCTCACGCACGCTCTCAGCAGCAGCGGCAGCAGTGTACTCATGGCTTCTGTACCGCATGCTGGACGAGTCAATACCCGCTTTAAGCAGTTGATGAGATCTTTTAGAGTCTATTGCCAGATGCTGTTGACGATGCTGATAATCATTGCAGTAATCATATAGATGAGGACAACGAAAAACAGGATATAGAGAGTAACCCTGTATGGACGATATTTTTTTGTTCGTTGTTGCTTTGCCATGACTAAGGAAACTACAAGACCAGAGGGCTCCCGTCAATAAATCACTTTGGTTCGTGAGAGAGCAATGGTTCAAGGATTGGGGAGGAGAATGGTGTAGCGGCCATTTTTATCAGTGATGGCGCTGCCTAACAGCACTGATGATGATTGGTTTGCTTTGCCATGGACTCCAGGGTTGGTGGCGGCGGAGGGCATGGTTCCCCCCTTGAACACCTCAACAACGCACCCGGCAATTTTGTCCACTGCGTCCGGTCCATAAATGGTGCCATAGGCTACCGCTGGCTCTTTCAACTCCAGTGTGAACACACCATCACCTACCTGGTGATCCGCATCCGGTGCGGGTGGAAGGGTAATATTCTGCTCAGTCCACCTGGGGAGCCCGCTGGAGATGGGAGGAATCATGGTAAGGTGATAGAGCCCCTCATCCAGGAGCAGTGTGAACAGGCCGGAACTGTCGCTCACAGTGAGAGCGCTGCGCATTACCCCATAAACGGAGGCATCACCGGCAACTGTGAGTACAGCCTCCATGGTCACGCCGGCGACGGGAATCATGGTGGAAGGATCGACCACCCTCCCTGTGAAGGCCTGTTTGGGCTCAAGTGTATAATCATCCACTACCTGGTTATCTAGTTGCACCGTCAACTTCTCAGGGAAGGATAGGGCATGGCTGCTCTCCAGGGGTGGGGTAAGGCGGACTTCATACTCGCCGGGGAGCAGATTCACCAGGTAATTGCCATCCATGTCGGTGGTGGTGTTCCTGAAAAAGACTCCGTTGCCCTGCTTGCCTTCAAATTCCAGGACCACGTTGCTGACCGGGTTCCCATCCAGATCGACAACCCTCCCGTTCACAACCATGGGGTTACCCCCGGTTCCAAGGGCTATCTGGTCCAAGTCCACAATCTGCGCTTCTTCTTCCACCGTGATGTCGGCTATGTCCACGGTGGGGTAAAAGGGGTTGGAGTCGGTGGGTGAGAACCGGAGGGTGTAGTTGCCGGAACCGGGCGGGAGATAAAGCTGGAACTGGCCATCATATGCAGTCTGGGTCACAGTCGACAGGTTGGCCTGGTTTTCGCTGAATGCTTGCACCCTGATCTCGGGGATGCCTTCTGAGTCTGGCTCGTCAATGAGCACACATCTGCCTGTGACTATTTTGTAGTCCTTAAGAGACGGTAGCTTAAAGAGTCTCTGGATGTTCTTGTCTACCTTTACGTTGTATTCACGGCTTGGGGGGAGCAGATTGCTCTCGGGGAAGATGGCCAGATTGTACTCGCCAGGCAGGAGGGCAAGGCTGAACCCACGGCCTTCTTCGGCCCGTGCTTCTGCGCTCCACTGAGGGGCGTTGGATGGTGTCTGGGTCACCATGGTAGCCACTATTCGTGCAGGTATGCTGTTGGCCAGAGGGTTGTGTTCAGAGACTATGCGCCCCTCCAGGGTGACGGTTGGTTGCAGAACCAGGTCGGGCATGCTGGAGTTTCTGCCAATCTGCAGATTGGTGAAAAGCTGCCATTTAAGGCCTCTGCCTGGTGGAGGAGTGACCCGAAGTACTACGGGTAAATCGGGGACCCGGTCTGCCACACAAACTGATTCGATGCAGATACGTCCTTCGATGCAATCGTTGGTGCCTGAGCAAGGTGGAGGGATGCCTCCGGACTGGTCTTGATTGAGAAAGTCCGGTGATTCAAGGGCTACGCAGCCTGAAGAGGCGGCTGCTATGGTGAAGATGGCCAATGTAGCGAACAGGATCATCATCGGCAGGATCTTCTGGCTGCCGTTTGTGCTCAGTAGAGGGGTCGTCATTCTGCCCCCTCCATGAGCATGCTTGAAGATGCGGAAGTGGGGCAGGCACTCTCTTGCAATGGAATAATGAGCCAGGAGAGGGTTAAAACCTTGGCGTCTTCCTCAACGCCCCTGAAAGGGAGGTCGGGACTGTCGTCCAGAAAGCCACGGTCGCTTAGATCCACTTCTACTAAGATCTCCGAAAGGTTGCGTAAATCAGAACGGCAGATATCCAGAACAAAGCTGATGCCAGGGCGATTAACTGCTCCTGACGGATAAATGGTCTGGGTATGGAACAGGCTGCCGTTTCGCTCATAGTTGACAAACCAGCGGGCGGTGATGATGTCGTCCAGATCCGCATCTTCCACATAAGGAATGGAGAATCGAATTGGTCCATCGTATCTCGCCCGTACCACCTGGCGACCAGGGGTTGGGTCAACCTGACTCACATTGATAAAAGGACCAGTGTTCTGGTCCGGTTGCTCGATAATGGGCGAGGTGACCAGACAGCCAATGGTCATGGTGCTGATTACCACACCGGCAAGAAACAGACACAGGCTGGAGACCCAAATTGGCGGCCAGCAGGTCGCACATGGCCTGGGCCAGCGCTGTTTCAGTCTGGTTGTAATATGCAATTTATGTGCCGAAGTGTGGATCATCAGCTAATCGGCCCCTGTCAAGCTTTGCCCATGATCGGAAATTTAATGGGGGGGACTATTCTATGACTCTCATGTCAGGTCCCGTATCCATGGGTCAGCGATCAATTTTATTTATGTTACCTATGTTTCATCACCGTATGACTGCACCATACCAGGGAACTGTTCTCGCTCCTTTTCCAGGTGCCTGAACACGGTCCTGGGGTCTACCTGCAGATCCCGGGCGGTCTTAGCCCGGTTGCCATTGTTGCGGGCCAGGATCTCGTTTATGTAACGTCGCTGGAATAGCTCCTTGGCATCAGCCATGGACATTACCGGTCTCAGCAGCTCTGGTTCCAGATCCAGATCCTCAATGCCAATTAGTGGTTTGTCAGCCAGAAGCACTGCCCGCTTGATTTTGTTTTCAAGCTGGCGGATGTTGCCGGGCCAGTGGTATGACTTGATAGCATTGGCTGCGGCTGAGCTGAACCCTTTGATCTGGCTGTTGTATTCGTTATTCTGCTTGTCCAGCATATACCGGGCAATGACCATGATGTCTTCTTCCCGATCACGCAGGGGCGGCAGGTGAATGGCGATCACGTTCAATCGATAGTAGAGATCCTCTCGGAATCTGCCGGCTACCACTTCTTCTTGTAGATCTTTGTTTGTGGCAGCAAGTATCCGGATATCCACAGGTTCTGCACGGGTATCGCCCACCTTGGTGATGACTTTTTCCTGGATAGCTCTCAAAATCTTCACCTGTAACCCCAGGTTCATCTCGCCGATTTCATCCAGGAACAGGGTTCCGCCGTTAGCTGCTTGAAATTTGCCCTGTCTGGTGACGGTGGCGCCAGTAAACGCACCACGCACATGGCCGAAGAACTCGCTCTCCATCAGGTTTTCCGGGACGGCGCCGCAGTTGATGGTGATGAAAGGCCCCTTGGCCCGGTTGCTGCGCCGGTGGATTTCACGGGCGATAAGTTCTTTGCCTGTACCAGTTTCGCCAGTGATCAGCACGTTGATGTCGGTATTGGCTACCTTGTCGATTCGGCGAAACACTGCCTTCATGCTGTCGCAGGAGCCAATGATGTCGCCAAAGCGTTGGACCTCAAGTTTTGCCCGCAGGGCTTGGTTGTCGAGACGCAGCTCGTTCATGAGCATGGCGTTCTTCAAGATCAGGCTGGCCTGGGCAGCGAAGATGGTGAGCACTTCCAGACTGGAGTGTTTGAATCGGTTGGCTATGGAGTCATTGCCTACGTAGAGGATGCCAAGAATGCTGCCCCTGTCGAGGAGAGGCACGCACATGACCGACATGAGCTTGAGACTGATAACGCTCTCTGATGCGTTGAATGCTGAATCATTGAAGGCATCTGCCACAATGAGGGGCTTGCGCTCTGCAATTGTTCGCCTCACGATTGAATCGCTCAGCAGGCTCTCCGGGTCTTTGATGGGGGCCTGATCCATGGAGCGGGCAGCAGCCACTCGGGGGTGTTCACCTGCGGTGAGGAGCAGAAATCCCTTATCGGCTCCGGTGATGTCGATTACCGCATCGAGGAGCCCGTCCAGCAGTTTTTCCAGGTCGTGTTTGCCCAGTAGGCTGAGGCTGAACTGGAAGAGCTTCTGATAGGGGTCCCCACCAGGATCACATTTGGGCTCCTGGGTGAGGCCAGGGGTTGTGTGGGCTCCGCCGCTGCTGCCTGTCTCTGTGTTTGCGCTGGGATTGGTGCCAGCACCTTCCCCTGTTTCAGCTCCGCCAACGCTCTCACTCTCAGGAGCTACTAAATCATGGAGAGAAAACTGGAGCTCTGCATCTCCGATTGCGATTATGTCTCCTTCTTTCAGGTTGTGTTTTTTGATTTTCTTATTGTTGACCCAAACCGGTACCCGCTTGTTCATGGGCTTTAGTTCCCAATTGCCCTTTCCATCTTTGATGATGGACATAAGCGTGGTTTCGTATTCGTCCAATGCGCTATGGCCTCGCTTGCTGGCCGTGGTGGGTGCTGCTTGTCCCAGAATGGTGACGGGCAGGGTGAGATCATTCTCCGGTAAGAGACCAATCGTTGTGATGGTCTTATAAAGCTGTTGAGCTGCTTTCGTGCTCTTTCCTCCGATAGTTACGGAAAGGGTGGCCATGTGTTCCTCCATTAAACCGTGCCGTACTTTAGCATAGTCGGTTAGCAATGGCCAACCACCTGAAAAATCATTATGGGGAGGGTGTGGTTGTTGTCTCGTTGGAACCAGCGTTGGCAAATCCCGGGGGTAACTGGCCTGCGGGAAGGGAATAGCTGCGGATCTCTTCACGGGGTGGCTGCTTGTTGATTAATCCATCCATGGTGCCCCAGACCAGCATGGCTCCAAGTCCTACCAGTGATACGATCTGGATATTCTGTAGATATTCTGCCTGTTCAATATCTGATGAAACATGAAACCCGTTCTCATTGCGCATGTTCTCAACTGCCAGATAGGAGCCCATATTCAGGCCCAGGGACAGGAGCTGGGTTGACAGAAAAAAGGTTCCCCATGCTGGTCGTTCCTGGGAAAACTGGGCGATCCCGAATGGGAGCAGGTCCATAATTGTGGGGCGCATGGTGATACGCTGCTCCAGGACTAAAGTCTGGCGAGCCTTGAGTTGTTCCATCTCCTCCCATTGCTCTTGCCGGTGGCGGCGTTCTCGGATTTCTTTCAGGTTCTCATCAAGTTCCTGTCGAATTCCATCGAAAAAATCTACTATCTGGGGTGGTACCACCAAGGGGTCGAGTCGGTGATCGGGATCTGCTGAGAGGAGACGCACAAAAGCCTGCCGGCTCATTTGGGGGTGGTTTTCATAGTATGCGGTGATGCCCAGTATTTCGAGGGCTTCGTTTATTTCTTCCTCATCGGTGAGCAGCACTCTGGGGTACAGGATGCGGTTGAGGTATTTGAGGGCCATCGGGTAGTCGCCAAATGTGTAGGCATGGCGTGCGGTTTGGAAGATGTGTTCAGGATCCAGTTGGGAGTCGTTGTCGAGGGGGCTGCCGTGACTGTTGTCATCACTATCGTCGCTGTTATAGTCGACGTAGTCAGTGTTATCACCATTGTCACTGCCACTGCCATTGCTATTGCCCGTGGCTTCAATAGTGCTGGTTGTGGTGTTGTTGTCAGTGCCGGTTGTGGCAGCCGAAGCAGCTCTGACCCCAAACTCAAACCCAACCTCAACTCCAACACCGTAACTGAGAACGGAGAGGATGCCGGGGCACAGGCTGACAACAAACGTAAGCCCCAGACATAGGTCCATGAAGGGTAGTGGAGGCAGAGCTGTCTGTCTCATTGCCCGCTTCATCTGGGAATATGCAGGTTCTTCCTGTCTTTGTACTTGTGCCTGTTTCTGCATTGAATTTGCTAGTTGTATCTGAAGCTATATGGGCTGGGCGGCTGGTGAAGATGTCGCTTCAACCCAATTGGCTTCTGATTCTGCCCTATCTCTTGTGCTATCACCCCGACTGGGATCATTCCACATACAGTGTAGCATGGTAAACCACAAAGGCAGATCAGGCCAAATTATACTTGGTATTATGGTGTAATGGTTGAGGTTTGACCGGGCCGCAGCTGGATCTCTGCTGACCAGAGCAACTCCACGTCCCGCTGGATCCGAATGGTGGCTTTTTTCATGGGGCCGAACATGGGCACCTGGAATGGATCTGCGCCGGTCTTGCCCAGAGGTTTGTTATCCAGGTACACTTCTGCACCAGCCGGACCGGGGACCTGCAACTGGGCAGGCAGCCACCTGAGCCGTACGGTCATGCGTGGTGGGGTCGCAGTGCCATCACCTTTCACTGTGACAGTCTGTTTGAATGGATAGCAGCCAGGGTTGCGAAGAACAATTTCGTGCTTGCCCACTGGCAGGTTTACACCCTTGGTTATCGTTGACGTGCCGATCTCTTTGTTGTCGACCCATATGGATGTGTATGGGTAGCTGCGGATTTCAAACCAGACTGTTTCTGCTCCTGTCTGGGGGCGGGATGGTGAGGATGTGGTAGTGGTAGTGGTGGAGGATGTGGTGGAGGATGTGGTTGTAGAGGGCTGTTTGCCTTGGGTGGAGCGACTTCCTGATGCACTGCCTGCTGGTGTGGTTTTAGCTCCAGGGGTGGTGCTGGCAGCACTGGGTGGTTCGGTCCGAGCGGTACCTGTGGCAGAACCCGAGGCGGGGCCAGTGGATGGAGTGGGTCCTCCTGGTATATTCTCTGCTCCGAGTTGATGGTTCGTGGAGGGTGATGGTGATGTGAGCAGGGTGCTGTTTGGTTTTCCTGAGAGCTGTGCTGATGCCAGGTCTGTTGTGGTGCCGTGAGGTTGGTCGTTGTTGGTTGGAGGGGCAGTGCCAGTGGCTGTGGCTGTGGCCGAATCGCTCGAAGAGGTTCCATGTGCTGTTGTTTGAGTGCCAGGATGTAGTCGGCGGCTAATCTCTTCTCGCTGAGCCTGCTGGGATAGCATGTACACGCTGATTATGGCTGTTGCACTCACAATTGCCAGGGACCCGATTATAATGGACCATTTGCGAAGGCGTCGTCTGGTGCCAAAGCTTCTGATAGAGTCGAGCAGTCCCTGGACCCTTGGGTCGTCCGGGCGCATTGCTAACAGGCGGTTGCTGATGGAGACCGTTTTAATAAGCTGGTTTTCTGCCAACTCTTCTGCGCTGCGAGTGAGCAGCTTGGTCACCAGGATGTTTTCAGTCTCTATGGTTACTGGCCCGGGCTTGTCCAGAAAGCGTCGGAGCTGGTCTTCATATGGCAGCATGTCCAGCTCGGACAGATAATGCTCCAGGTCACGTTTAAGCTCTGCGGCGCTCTGGTAGCGGTCTTCTGGATTTCTTGCCATGGCGGTGGCCACGATCTGGCTGAATTTTTCTCCTACTTGGGGGCGCACCATTGCTGCAGGCTCACAGTTGCCGTCCAGGATTTTCATGAACAGGGCCTGGGCGTTGGGGGCATCGAAGGGGAATCTGCCGGTGCAGAGCAGGTAGAGGAGGGTGCCCAGGGAGAATATGTCGGCTCGTTCGTCCAGCTCCTTGCCCATGATGTGTTCGGGCGACATGTGGGCCGGGCTTCCCATGACTGTGCCTGTGAGAGTAAGTTCTTGCTCTGTGTCACGAAGCTGGGCCAGGCCGAAGTCCATTAGCACTACTGTGCCGTTGCTTGAGACCATGACGTTTTCAGGCTTGATGTCTCGGTGGATCACGTCCATGCAGTGGGCATGATCCAGGGCTGCTGCCAGTTTGAGTCCGAGCATGGCTGTGAATTCGGGCAGGAGGGGGCCATGCTCTTCAGCAAAGGCTCGCAAGGTGCTTCCATGGATGAACTGGGTTACGATGTATGCCTGTTCGGATTCGGTACCTGAATAGTCGTAGATTTCCAGGATGTTAGGGTGGCGGAGCCTGGCTACGGCTCTGGCTTCACGCTGGAAGCGGCGCTGGTAATCGTCTCGGCGAGCCAGATGGGGATGGAGGACTTTGATGGCGACTTCACGACCCAAGGTCACATCTGTGGCTTGATAGACCACTGACATTCCACCCTGGCCTACCTCCTTCAGAATTTTATATCGCCCTATCCGTTCTGGTACATCCATGTTGACGTATCCTATCCTCAAGCCTCCAAAGAATCAAAGTAAAGGAGCACATTCACACACTTCACCTATAATACAAAGACACCATGTATCGTCTGGTATAAAATACAGCCAATACATTGCCTCCCACCCCTGTGCGGGCACGGCATGCCGTGCCCGTACAGAGGCGCACCCAACCCACCAGCCACTGCGGCGCTCTATTGTCCACCCAATATTACCCACCTAACACCTCCCTCCCAACATCTTGTAGGGGCACAGCATGCTGTGCCCTTCGTTAGCGGCGCACCCAGCCCCGACTCCTGTCACCCCCCACTCTGATAGAACTCCCCGATTGGGCGCTAGCCTCCCGACCTCTGTCACCCTCAAGAACGCTGGATGAACAGTACGATCTCTTTAAAAAAACACTTGCAAACCCGTATGCAAAACCATAATGTAGGCAACCGCACAGCCGGAGTGGCGGAACAGGTAGACGCGGCGGACTCAAAATCCGTTGCTCGCAAGGGCATGAGGGTTCGATTCCCTCCTCCGGCACAACTAGCAAAGCCGCTTGTACCAATGGTCTGGCGGCTTTTTATGTTTCCACCTTTGCCTTGTATTCCCTTCCTGAAATCAGCCTTGTTGGACACTTGTTGGACACTTGTTGGACACCTTCACCCGATTTTTCGTTCTTCGAGACAATCAACAGCCCTGACAATGGATTCCTTTGAAAGGTGCGCATAACGCAACACCATCGAATAGGAATGCCAACCGCCAAGCTGCTGAATGGTGGCCAATGAAACACCCATCATCGCCATGTGCGAAGCCCAGGTATGCCGCAGGTCGTGGAATCGAACATGCCGTCCGATTTTGGAGCCCCGAAGGGCGTGTGCGAAAACCGTTCTTTCCGAATCAGGGAGAAGTGCCTTGCCTTGTGAATCAGTGAATACATGCTCTTGAGGAAAGCGTGATGGAAGAATCTTGAGTATACTGATGAGCGAATCACACAGACCAACAGTTCTTCCTCTTCCGCTTTTCGTAGTACCTTCCACAATTGCTCGAGTTCCTGAAACACGTGTCCTTGTATTCACGACATTGACTTCACGTCGGTCAAGATCGATGTCTTTCCATCTTAGCCCGTACAGTTCCCCACGGCGAAGTCCTGTCCGAAGTGCCATCAGGAAGAAGCAGTACCACATGTCACCCTCGTCTTTTGCCGCATTCAAAAAGGCATCTGCTTCATCGAAAGTTAGGTATGTGGACTTCTGCTCTGCAGGTCGAACTTGAATTGTGCTCACTCTCTTCATCGGATTCTCGTGAATCACTCCAAGCCTTTCAGCTCGGCCCATGACATGTGAGAGTATAGCCCGTACCTGACGAACCGTTGAAGCTGCCTTACCCTTTGCCTTCAGTTGGGTAAGGATAATCTCCAATTCGGCAGCCTTGATGTCCTCCATCGCCTTGGTAGCAAGCTTCGGCATCAAGTGCAACCTTACCAGTTCATCTTTCCGCCCAAGCGTGGTCGGCCTGTTGGCGGTCTGGTAGTATTCCCTACAGTCCTTCCACC
>CAYZFJ010000070.1:0-16496 GCA_964477705.1 uncultured Myxococcia bacterium
GGCCTCCTGCATACCCCCCCCCCCCCCGCATATTCCAGTTCCCTCCCTGACAAATGATCCTATTGATTTTTGAACCAATCAACAGTGCGTCTCAACCCCTCGTTCATATTCACTGACACCTGGTACCCCAGATACTTTTCGGCCCTGGAGATGTCTGCCAGACTATGCTTCACATCTCCCGCCCTCTCCGGTTCATACACAGGCTTGACGCTGGTGCCAATAATCCCGTTGAGCTCCTCTACCAGCTCATTAAGGTCGATTCGGGTTCCACAGGCGATGTTATACACCTTGCCAGCAGCGGTCGAGGGGGCTTTTAGCGCCAACAGATTGGCATTGACCACATTATCGATATAGCAGAAATCACGAGACTGAGTACCGTCACCAAAGATGGTGGGACTCTGGCCTGCCAGAAGGGCTGTAATAAATTTGGGGATCACTGCCGCATACTGGGAGGCAGGGTTCTGCCTGGGACCGAACACATTGAAATAACGGAGAGCGATCACCTCTACCCCAAAGGATTCGGTCATTACCCGGGCGTAATACTCGCCCACCAGCTTGGTAATGGCATATACCGAAACCGGCTCTGGAGTCATATCCTCTACCTTGGGGAGAGTCTCGATATTGCCATAGGCAGATGAAGAGGCAGCATATGCAACCCTCTTCACCTTGTGCTGTGCGGCAGCCAGAAAAACTTGCAGTGTGCCCTTGGTATTAACCTGATGACTATCCATGGGTGCTTCCATGGAACGTTGCACCGATGGCAAGGCAGCCTGGTGGAGAACGAACTCAACACCATCCATGGCCTTGTCTAGCAGTGCCTCATCCAGAATGGAGCCCTCTATAAAGTCAATCTTACTGCTGATATCATCAAGGTTAGAGAGCCTGCCAGTGCTCAAATCGTCAATTATTACAGGACGATGCCCCTCTTTAACCAGCCTGTGAGCCAGGTTGGAACCGATAAACCCCGCTCCCCCAGTAATCAGATAACGACCACCCATGAGTATCTCCCTTCAGGCATTCCCCAATGGGGATTAGTTTAAATGCCAATATCAAGCTGCCCCTCGCCCTCCCCACCGCTGGCTCTCCCTCCCTACGCACGTACGGGCACGGCATGCCGTGCCCTTCGTCAGCGGTGCACCCAACCCGCCGGCCACTCCTGACACGAATCTCTCGAAGGCAAGCGCCGCTTACTCCTACATAGTATATGAGCCCCTCTCCTCCCACTTTTCCTCTTCTATCATTTTTCATGACATTTTTTTTATAAAAGTCTACCAACTGAACAAAAGTAATAGCCCATTCCTATTATCAAAGGAGACCATCACACCAGGAAGAAGCATCAGGCTATTATTTTTCCTACTGCGCCGTTAACAAAGCTTGTCACCATAAAGTCTTCCCCATGGCTCACAATTTTGGATGTAGCCCGGTCCATGTGCTAAAGAAGTCGATTACTGTGTGACTGAATAGTGCCTGAAATAGCATGACAAAGCCAGTAAACCTCTTGTTACATCCGGAGCCCAAACTTGAGAAAAATTTTTCGCAAATTCCCTGCAGTACTGCTTATTGTCCCAATACTCCTGCTGTGGCAGTTGCTGCCTACCATGGCGGGGTGCAAAAACAGCTCTCAGACATCCGGCAATATTGCTGGGGCCAGTGTTTCAATGCCTGGCACCGCTCCTGAAGCCCTCCCATCTGGTGAAAGCAATAGCGCTGCCGACCAGACTGCCCGTCCCTTATCCAAGGCCAAGGCTCAAGTAACCCCAAACGAATCGAAGCTTGAACCAAAGGGACGCCCAGTATTTGACCTTCTGGACAATCGCACCTTAGGACACCTGGTTCGAGATGGGGGACTGGCTGTCTTTGCTGGAGATCCGGGATTCGTCCGCTATGCCCATGGCAACATGGGTAAGGACTGGTTCCTTATGGACCAGGAGGACAACCTGCATGTAGCGTTCCTTAATGGCAAGAGAGCATCCCTGAGCGTCCCCATCTCTACATCAATAGCCCAATCCAGCGCCCTGTACGAGCTCCTGATCCGCCACAAGTCCAGGAAAGCACAGACCATGGAGGTATCCCTGAATGGCAAGCTGCTGGAACGGCTCCAACTGGATGATGGATGGCAGACCATACGTATTCCGCTAAAAAAGGATGCATTGACTGAGGGCGAGAACACGATCTCATTCGCCTTTTCAAAGACCTACCAATGGGGAAAGCATTCCAAATCGGCTGGGCCTTTCCACTGGATCTGGATCCGCCCAAAGGATACAGCCACCGAGGCTGAGATTGCCCCGCCCCAGAGCCACGCTGACAATCAGTTGGATTCTCCTGGCCAGACGGAGGAGCAGGCCCAACCCCATGTTGAGCATGGGAAGCTCAACCCTGAGCCCGTCCCACTCATGGCTGGCAAAGTCAACAAACAACTCCAGGCCAAACAGCTCAAGCCTCAGCCCAAGCCATTGTCATCGGATACCCCAAACAGCACACCCGCTGAAGAAGCAACTCCTGGTGCTGGAAAATCGAGGAACAAACTCCTCCTGGCAGGAATTAACCTACCCCCCAATGGAGGCATCGCCTGGCACGTAGCTATTCCTCCCATGGCACACCTTGATCTGGCTATTACTGCCGAGTTCGCTGAGGAGGTTGCCCCGCCAGCCCACAATGCTCCCAAGCCAGGAGCCGAATCCAAGCCCTCGGACGCCTGTGTGATTAAGCTGCACCTTCAGGGCGAAGGCACACCCGAGGTAAAATCCGGCAGAATCCCAGCCTACGGTATATCGGCACAAGCCCTGCAGCCAATCGAATCCAGTTACTATTTTAGCGTCACGCCAGGCACTTCAAAGCCCCAAGTATTCCGGACTGAATTAGACCAACTGGCAGGTCGCATCGCCCGAATAGAAATCATTGCCAGCACTGACTGCCATAATTCCAAACTGGCAGGTGGCGCAATGTATCTGAACGATAGCAAGACGACGGTCACCACCAATGCCACCACCACTACACCTACTCCAGCCCCAGCCCCACCTGAAAACGTGATCTTCTACCTGATCGACACCCTGCGGGCAGATCGCATCAAGGCCATTAATCCTGACACCCGGATCAAGACTGTGGGATACGAACGGATGGCAGCAGAAGGCGCCACCTTCACCCAGGTCTATTCCCAAGGCAATGAATCATTCGTCTCTCATGCGGCCATATTTACTGGCCAGTACCCACGGCGAAGCGCCATCACCAGGACTGGCATACCTATTCCCTCAACCATCCCCTTCATGGCAGAAGCAATCCGTAAAGACAGCTCCATTAAAACCGCCGGGTACACATCTAACGGGTATATTGCCAGACGCAATGGCTATGAGCGTGGCTGGGACACCTATGTTAACACCCTGGGCTCCAACATGGCCTATCTCTCACCGGCACTCTACCAATACGCCACGACCTGGCTTACCAGAAACGACGACAACCCGTTCTTCCTGTACCTGGGACCTGTTGATCCCCACGTTACCTACCGGGCCCATAAGGACATCCTGCCCATGTATGATCCAGACCCCTATACTGGATTGTTTGTCAAATCCGTGTCGGGTCACGACCTGGGAAAGATCAAATCAGGTGCAATCAAGGTAACTGACCGGGACAAGATTCGTGTCACCGCCATCTATGATGACGAAGTCACCTTTGCAGGCAACTGGCTCGATAAAATGCTCCAATGGCTGGACGAAAGAGGAACCCTTGATAAGACCATGATCATTGTCACATCTGATCACGGTGACGAATTCTGGGAGCATGGAACTGTCGGCCATGGGCACTCAGTTCATGAGGGGCTGGTCCATGTGCCACTGATGATCAGGTACCCGGCCTATTTCCAGCCCGGCTCTGTCTTCCATGATGGAGCAGATACTACGGACATCTTCCCGACTATCATGGATGCGCTGGGCAAGCCAATTCCCATTTCGCTACAGGGGGAATCCCTCCTGCCTCACCAAGAGGAGGGCATACGGGTAAGGAAGGCCGGCTACCCACGCCCGTCGGTAGCCACCCATTACACCCAGTACTATGCCATGAGGCTAGGCCGCTGGAAACTGATTGCCCGTCCCCAAGGTAAAAATACAATTTACGATTTGGGCTCTGATCCCACTGAACAGAAGGATGTTTTTGCCCAGTTCCCCATTGCAGCCCGGTACCTAATCGACCCCATGGCCCTGTTCCTGGCCTATGAACAGGAGTGGAACAAGCGTGAATGGGGAGTACCTTCCAATCTGGAATCCGGTTTTAACCTAAGGTGATTGATGAATAATTCGCTCTGCCCCATCTCCCTGCTCGACCTATCCTACCAAGCCGATGACGCTGGTGCAGCAGTCGCAGAAGCTATTGCCAGAGTGAGCGCCAGCGGTCGGTTTATCCTTGGTGAAGAGGTAGAATCGTTTGAAGCACAAATGGCTGCCTATATCGGCTCAAAATTCGCAATCGGTGTCTCCTCCGGCACAGACGCCCTGCTCCTGGCCCTGATGGCCCTTGACATTGGAAAAGGGGACCTGGTAGCTACTACCCCATTCAGCTTCTTCGCCACAGCAGAAGTCATAGCCAGAGTTGGGGCAATCCCCCTATTTGTAGATATCGACCTGAACACCTTCAATATGAATCCAGCCCTGCTTGAAGCAGCGAGCCAAAAACATAAGCACAGGTTAAAGGCCGTGATGCCAGTTCACCTTTTCGGGCGGCCGGCAGAGATAGAACCGATACGCCGCATCTGCTGCGACCACGGGCTCCCCATCATTGAAGATGCTGCCCAGGCTATTGGAGCCTCCATAGGGGAACGCAAGTGTGGCAACATGGGAGATGTGGCCTGTTTCTCCTTTTTCCCGTCCAAAAACCTTGGTTGCTGGGGGGATGGGGGCCTGGTGACCACCAACAGCCACCAGGTTGCACAATCTATTCGCACTCTCCGTTCCCACGGCACCAGTGACCGAATCCATTATACAAGTATTGGAGGCAACTTCAGATTAGACGCCCTTCAAGCTGCTATCCTCTCTGCCAAACTGCCATACCTTGAGAGCTGGACTGATAAACGTCGTCAGAACGCAAAGCTGTATAATTTACTCTTCACGCAGGCTGGGTTGGCTGTTGCTGATGAAAATAAACAGCAGGTCATCTCTTCTGAGGCAGTCTCTCCCATCTCTGCCCAATCCTCCTATCCATCCACCTCCCCACTCACCCTCCCCCAAGACCACCCCAATGGGAGACACGTCTTCAATCAGTATGTGATCCTTGCCCGGCATCGTGACCAGTTGCAGGAATTTCTTCGCAACAAAGGCATTGGAACCGCAATCTATTACCCCATTCCACTGCACATGCAGCCGGCTATAATCAAACATGGCTATATTGGACACAACCTACCTGATGCCGAACAAGCAGCGAGAAGCTGTCTTGCCCTCCCCTTGGCACATCTGGACCACACGGCCATTGAGCGGGTTGTGGCAACCATCGCCCAGTTCTACCTGGAACATTGACCTGCCGTGCCCTCAAGTTGCTGTAAGAACAAGAGAAGCACCCCCTGCCGATGTAGGGGCAAGTTAAAGTAGTCAGATCTCCATGGTGTGTTCAGCTCAAAGTTTAAATTGTGCCAGCAGAGGATAAAGTGATCAAACAACGAACTAGTTAATGGATTTAAAGAAGCTTGTAAAAAAGTCGCTAAAGCAAGAACACGATCGGGAAGAATATCAAGAAGAGGGAAATCAGAAGGTGATGGGACCATGGAGGAAATAGAACAACAAGCTCGCTGCTACACCAACGCCACCTACAGCAAAACCGATATTAGCGGCAGTTGCTGCCCCCTGGGCTGCATCGATAAGCTCGATCTCCTTAGTCATAGAAGCATCTGCTGCCATCCGGTCATAGTTCTTGGCCTCATCTGCCTTATTCGTTGCCGAAATACCAAACCCAGTGCCTGCTGCCAGGCCAACAACACCCACACCCAGGCTGACCCAGGACGTAGTGGGTATACCCAGGAAAGGTTCGCTTGCTGACTCAGTATATCCCTGCTGACCACCCTCTACCGCAAACTCACCCCAGTCATAATTGGTGTCTTCTTCGAGCTCGACCAAAACTCGCTCTGAATCCCCAGATCGAACTTGGACAGTCTTCTCTACAGTGACAAATCCATCCTGCTTGAAGATGAACTTGTGACTGCCAAATGGGAACCAGAAAGAGAAAGGTGCTTTGCCAAGAGCTACTTCAGAACCTTCCTCAAAAACCTCAACACCAATAGGAACGCTAAGGAAACGAATCTCACTCATAGTCTTGGCCAGTTCCTGGCTCAGAGCATCAATCCTCTCCTCTGCCTCAGCAATAAGAGTAGAATCGAATCCCTGCTCCAAATACTGACGATAGTATGAAACCGCCTCAGGCAACTTCTTGTCGGCATCGAGAGACCGTGCGATGTCCATAAAACGGGCAACATCAGGGTTCTGCTCAAACGACCTTTTGAACATATCAATTGCTTCAGCATAACGCCCTTGCTGGTGCAGCCTGGTTCCCATGGTCACCATGCGCTCAGCATCCTGGGCAAATACATCACTGGCCAAGGGCAGGAAATTAATTCCCAAAGCCATCAAGACAAGACCAATGGTGAGCAGCACACCTCTGGCTCCACACCTGCCCTGTACCATGTTATCAGCCATGTTCCAGCCTCCGATTCACTTGCCTGGTCGGCACCTATTGGGATCGGTATTCATCCGATGCCATACAACCGTACGGTTTTCATCCACAACCTCCCCCAATTCCTGGAATTTCCACCCATCATTGTCTTGCCCCGTCGCCACCCACTCACCTCGTCCAACCCACCAAATTCCATTCCGCCTAATTAACTTCCACCCCATCCCGTCCCACCTCACCCCATCCCCTAGCGCCCAACCACCCTAACCCACTCCTACACCATCAGACCGTGTCCGGAAGCTGCGGCCTGGAACTAATGCCCCAGAATCCGCAGCCTCCAGCCACAATCCTTAACCCATGACCATTCAGACTCAGTAGGGTCTGAAGGTACCAACCGTATCAGCAAAGATTGCAGTGATATCTGTCTCAGGCAGATCACGCCTGTAGATCCTCACATCCTTGCTCAGTGAATAGATAGGTGCAACCTTCACACCACCCACATTGGCAGGCATAACAGCATTGCCAGATACAAACACATAGGTGGGTTCTGAGTCTGCAGCATTGGTGGAAGCAAACAGCCTTACGCCCTGCGGGCTCCAGGAGCAACCCACAAACAACCAGCCATTGCTCTCGTCAAAGCTGACGTTCAGAGAGGCAGAAACGTTGCCAACCTTACAGACCAGAGCATTCTGGGCCGTCTTGTAAGAGAGAACATTACCAGCATCAATGCTGAAGATCTGGTATTCAGCGTTAGCTCCACTCTCAGAATTGTACTGGGGTTTGAACCAGGCACTGTAGGTACCCATATCATTCCTCAGCACGTCACTGGAATAGGTGAGCAGGTCCGCCTTTCTGGTAGCTGCAGTTGCATCAGAAGGAATGTAGGAGGTAACGAAGGGACCATTCTCAACCTGAACACCCCAGAGGCTTGCAGTAACCACCTGCCCGGAAGCCGGACGGGTAATGTTACGGAAAGCAATACCATGTTCCAGACCAGACTGAGCTGAGGTGATCTCATATTCGATGATATGACGCTCCCAGTTGGAGGTCAGTGTGATGTACACGTCATTGTTGGACATGCTGGTGAAGCGGTCCACATAGAAGCCGGGGCAAGAACCACCCTTCGCATAGAAGCTGGCCACATAAGGACCAACTGCTGAAGCCCCGATAACATTCCATGCCCTGGCATTGATAGCCTCATAGGAGACTTCCCAAGTACCGCCACTAAGATAATCACCAGACACAGCCAAATCATCGGCCCAATTCTGGTTAACAGAAGCCAGATAGCCGTTCCACTCTCTAGCACCACCATAGAAATTCATATCTATGCTGTTGGCGATAAAATTTGTGCGCTCGCCTTCATATAGGAATGCTTCGTCATTGATGGTCTCGTCCCACTGGAACCTGGCATTGTTAGCTACGGCAGTATTAAGCAGCCCCTGCTCATCAATGTAGGTTGCCCGGCTGGCCCTGGTGAAGGTACCGCAGGAGACATCCTGGGGCTCGAGTAATCTCAGGTACGGAGCGCAGACAAAGGTATAATCGCTTCCATCAGGTTCACACTCATAGTGCCCTCTGGAGCTCATGTTGCACAGATTGCCGCCAGGTCCGGTAATGGCCACACCGCACTCGATTGGAGCGATATTGTCAATTACACCGTCACAGTCATCGTCCAGTCCATTACATACCTCTTCGCCGTAGGATTCGCTGAAGAACTCATACTCAGCATCAATGCACTCTTCCCAGGCACCATTACGGCAAAGACTGGAAGACTTAAGAGAGCCATGGCACACGCCGAACTGATTCTCACAGAGAACCTTGACCAGTGCGGGATCAGATGCATCTACCAAGCCATCGCAGTTATTGTCGAGTCCATCACATACCTCATCCCCATAACTCTCATGCCTAGCCTGGTAATCAGCGGTTCCGCACTGACCCCACTGACCATTCTGGCAGAGACCGGCAAGCTTGATCGCCCCAGAGCATACACCCTTCTGGTTTTCGCAGGACTCGGAGAGCACCAACATGGGGTCTTCAGCATCGGTCTTGCCGTCGCAGTTGTTATCAAGGCCGTCGCAAACCTCTTGCCCATAATCAGCGGAGTAATCCGCATACACGTCTTGTGTACAAGGCATCCAGAATCCATTGGTACACAGTTCTGCAGGCTTGGTTGACCTAGAACAGACACCAGCCTGTTTTTCGCACAGGACAAGCGCCAACTCAGAATCATCGGCATCAATCTTGCCATTACAGTTGTTGTCCTGACCGTCACAAATCTCTTCCTGGGGAAACACGATCTGTTCGCAGATCATGTTCGGTCCAGTTGCGCCCTCGCAGGTCCACTCGCCGGTGGCGCAATTCCCGAGAAGGCCAGTGTTACAGGCATTACCCAGGTTGGCCACATTGTCCATTTCGCCATCGCAGTCATTATCAATGCCATCACATACTTCAATACCGAAATTTCCACCACCGTTAGCGATATACTGGGTGTCAGTACAGGCCTGCCATACACCGCCAATGCAGTTCTCGCCCGTCCTGACCGCTCCCTGACAAGCACCAACCTGGTTTTCACAGAGGTCTACCATAAGGTTAGGATCTGCGCCGTCCACAAGCCCGTTACAGGAGTTGTCCACGCCATCACAAACCTCGACACCATAGAGCAGAGGCTCGTGAGCAACATAATGGGAGTCGTCACAAGGAGCCCATGCACCTTCCACACAGAGGGAGGCGGGCTTCATGGCCCCATTGCATACACCCTGCTGATTTTCGCATTGGGCTGTCACGAAGAGAGGATCTGCCGTATCAACTGTACCATCACAGTTGTTATCCATGCCGTCACAGATCTCTTCAGATGGGAAGCTCACCTGGAGGCAAGCCAGCTCGTCGCCGCCTTGCGGGTCACATCCATATACTCCCTGGCGACACACCCCAAGCAGACCAGTCTCGCATCCAACGCCTGCCCCAGGCACATTGTCAACAAATCCGTCACAGTTGTTGTCCAGACTGTCACAAACCTCTGCAGACTCAACACCCACCTGAACACAAACTGGAACCAGGCTCAAATCAGGGGAGCAAGTCAGCACACCCTCAGCACAAACACCGAGCTTTTCAGGAACCTGGCACTCCTCGCCAATCCCGTCAATATCATCGGCCAGGCCACTGCAGTCGTTGTCCAGAGCGTCGCAAAGCTCTTCAGAAGGCATATTCAACTGGGTACAAACCAGCTCGCCGCTACCCTCTGGATCACACTCTAGAACACCATCTGCACACACACCGTCCAAGCCTGTATCACATTCGTCGCCTACACCTGTGACGTTGTCGATTTCGCCATTGCAGTCGTTGTCCAGGCCATCACATACCTCTTCGCCCGGCTCAGAAACAGCTACACATTCTAAATCGGCATTACCGTCAACACACTGCATAGTGCCTGCCTGGCAGATACCAAGCAACTCTGTGTCACATTCATCGCCAGCACCCTCGACGTTATCGATGATACCATCACAGTCATTATCGATACCGTCGCAGATCTCCTCTTCCTTCACCCTGCCATCTTCACAAGTCTCCACGTCGGTGTCGCCCGTATCTTCCTCACCGCCGGCATCAGAACCCGCGTCCACATCGACTTCATCATCGGGGACACAGATTCCATCCTCATTACACACCATGGTGGAACCGTCTTCTTGACAGTCCTCATTACTCGTACATTCAGGATCATCTATGGGGGTTTCTGTATCCCCCCCACAGCCGGTGATGCTGAATGTCAGCGCTCCGCAAAGCAGAAGCATTACAGGATAAAATAAAGGGTGGCGCATCGGCTGACTCCTTTGAGCAGCAAGGCTAGCAGAACATTGAGTTCGGGATACCACCATCCCGGGCGTCCTCAAGCCATGCTCAACAATGGAAATAGTGTCGGACCTTTCAGATTTAACACCGGACATTCCCCGCCCTGCAAAGGGCGGCCAATATCGGGCAACAAAAACTTAACAACTTTACATTTAAACCCTCCTCCCCGTGGCAAGCATTGGCAACGCTTGCCACGCCAGGAGGAAGATTCATCATCTGTCACCGGTAAGTTCCAGCGCTGATATCGAATATCGACTGGATCTCTTCCTTGGTCATGTATCGGCTATAAAGCCTGATATCCCTGCTTGTGCCAAATACTGGCACAGGCTGTACCTTAATCGGTTCGCCAGCAAGCGTGGCAACCCCGGACTGGACTGCCCGGCGAATCTCCAACTGATCAGATGGCGTAGAGACCATAAGCTGCACACCATTGAGGGACCAGCTACATGCTACAAAGATCCATCCTTCGTCAGAGTCAAAGGATGAAGACAGCCGTGCAGCCACATTGCCCACCTGACATACGAAGGCACCATCCTCAGGATAGCCATACTCTGCATCAAAGTAGGCGATATCAGTTAACTGAGGTGATTCCACGCCCATTACCCTGTACTGAGGGAGATCGATGCTGGTGGAGCTGTACTGGGGCTTGAACCAAGCCATGTAGGTTCCTTCGTTAGCATTGATCACCTCACCGGTGTACTTGAGGGAATCTGCAGCTCTGCCAGTACCGGTACCAGTAGTCTTGATATAAGACGTAGCGAACGAACCCTGCTCCACCTGGGCACCCCAGAGCTTGATGGTGAGCGGACCTCCCACAAGCGCATCAGGATTCCTGAAGAGAATCACATGCTGATTGTTAGCAGGTGGTGGCGAAGGAATCTCATATGGGAATACGGTACGGCTCCAGTTATTGCCAAGGTCGAAATACTCACCACCGGACACGTTACTGTAACTGCCGAGCAGTACCCTTGAAGAGTTACCCGCCTTACCCCAGAAGCTGGCAACATATGGACCAGAAACCATCTCACCCAGGCTCTGCCTTACGTATCCAAACCGCTGGTCATAGGAAATTTGGTAAGAGGTACCTCCAGCAATAGGGGCGTCGCCTGCAACCGGTGATGAGCTTGCAAAGAGGGCGTTCCACTTACCAGGAGCCTGGATCTCTTCGCTGTAAATCGCCATGTTGCTGCGCTGGCCTTCATAAAGAATTCCACGCACTCCGGTCTCGGCATCATGGTTGAACCTGATTGTATTGGCTGGAGCCACTCCGACACTACCATCAGACAGAATATAGGTGGCCTCTGAAGCCCTCATAAATTCACCGCAGTAGGTGTCTTCAGGTACCACTATGCGAAGCTCAGGGCCGCACACAGGTTCATACTGCCCAAAGCTCACCTCGGCGCACTCAAGCCAGCCCGTGCTGTTCAGGGTGCAGGATGGATAACCCGGTACAACAATGTTGCATGGATCAGGATCTATGTTGTCCAGAACCCCATCGCAGTCATTGTCCATTCCGTCACAAACTTCAACGGTAGTGAAACTGGGACTGTGTACCTCATATACTGAATCTGGGCAGGGACGCCATGAGCCGCCAATACAGCTCTCAGGCGGCCTGGTCGCACCGGCGCACACACCAGCCTGCTTGTCGCACAAGGCTACAACCATCTGGTTATCAGCAGCATCGGTTTTGCCATTACAGTTGTTATCCAGACCATCGCACACCTCAACACCATACTTGGAGGAGTGAGTCTGGTATTCCTCATAACCGCAGGTCTGCCAGGTACCGCTTACGCACAGATTGGCAGGCTTGACCGCACCGGCACACACGCCCTGCTGATTCTCGCATGGCTCCATGACCAGCTCGGGGTCTTCGGAATCAATCGATCCGCTGCAGTTGTTATCGAAAGTATCGCAGATTTCTGCTCCGTAGAGACCACCGGCAACCACCTGATACTGCTCTTCACCACAGGGCAGCCATTTGCCGTTAACACAGAGTGTAGGCACGCGCATGGCTCCAGCGCAGACACCATTCTGGTTGTCACAAGCTTCCAGGACCATCGCCGGATCAGCCGCATCAGTCCTACCATTACAGGTGTTATCGATGCCGTCGCAAATCTCATCTGCGGCGGGGAATACGGTCTGCTTACAAATGGGGTCTGTTCCACCTGCGTTCTCACATGACAGTACACCTACTGCACATGCGCCCGGCAGATTAGTCTGACATTCACCAATAGGATTGTCCGCAATGCCATCGCAGTCGTTGTCCTTACCGTCACATACCTCGGTAATAGGTGCGTTAATGCCAACACAAATCATCTGTTCGCCCATGCCCTCAATACAGGTCATCTTCCCAGGCGAGCACTCGCCCAGCAGACCTGTCTCACAGGAATCGTTAAGGCCTGGAACGTTATCTACGGTGTTATCGCAGTTATTATCCTGCCCGTCACAGACTTCCGTTTCGGGCTGCCGGTTCTGGACACAAACAGGAACCAGACCCTTTGTGTAGTCACACTGCAGTGTGCCTGGAGCACATATTCCATGGAGCCCAGTATTGCACTCATCTCCACTTGTTACATGATTGTCCACAATACCGTCACAGTCATTGTCAAGATCATCACACTTTTCCGCACTAAACTGTGTGGAATGGAGCCGATAATCAGCAGTGGTGCATTCGCGCCATTCGCCACTCACACACAGATCAGCGGGCTTCTTGGAGAGCCTGCACACCCCATCCTGCTTTTCACACAGGGCAGCAACAAGAAGGGGATCCGCTGCGTCAACCAAGCCGTCACAGTTATTGTCAAGGCCGTCGCAGACTTCAGCGGTAGGATAAACTGACTGCACGCAGATGGGGGTAGCTCCTGGGGCGCCATTACAGGTCCTGGTGCCAATTCGGCAGACTCCCTGGAGATGCGTCAGTTCACAAGCAGTGCCTACGCCCGGGACCAAATCATCGTGGCCTTCACCGCAGTCGTAGATTCCTACGTCGCCCACATCTTCACCCACGTCGTCGCCAGTATCACCAACATCAGTGCCCGTATCGGTACCTGTGTCAGTTCCGGTATCATCGACCACATCGGTGTCGCCAGCGTCCTCGTCATCGCCGCCCACATCATCGACCACCTCGGAGTCGTCGTGTATACCGGTATCGGTTCCCACGTCAGGGGTCTCATCAGTCACGGCCATGCAGCGACCAGCTTCCCGGTCACATTCCATTTGAACGCCATTTGCCTGTGGACAGTCTTCGTCCACATAACATTCAGGCTTTTCAAGGCCCATAATGCAGCCAGCTGCAAGAAAGCTGCTGAGCAGCACGGTCAGCACAATGCCATAATGACGGGTCATTGGCAGGCTCCTTTGTCCTCTACCTGTCTGGATGTCTCTGCCGACATCAGCACCATGAATCCAAGCAAACCGGGGAAAACCCGGATATCCACCATAAACTATCAGTAAACAAACTGCCACAAAAGACTTTGCACAGTTTCCCTTAAATGCACAAATTCAGCAGCAGCGGCCTACCGAACGCTGAACATCACTTAAACGAGACGACACCCTAACACAAAACATCTACAAATCGAAAGACCAATTAGTCAACATCAACGATAATCTGACTTGGTCCCAGTAAAAATCGTGCCCAGCTCCTCCGAACTCAGGGCTCTACGATAGAGGCGTATGTCCCTGCTCCAGGCAAAGAGAGGAACCGGCTGGAAGCTTACACCGCTCATATCGGGGTTCAAGGTGGCATTACCTCCGGCTGTATTCGGCGTAGGCAAGCCAGTATCGGAGGCTAAAGTAGATACATACAGTTTCACGCCTGTAGCGTCCCAGGTGCAGGCCACAAACATCCACGGGTTGTTACCGGTGGTGAAGTTTGCGTTGCCCGACTGAGCTGTCACTCCCCCCACAGAGCACCAGAACTTTCCTAAGCTCGGCTTAAACCCTACCAGGACGGTTTCCTGCCCGCTTCGTTCCTCAATGAGCAGAGGGTAATCCGTCATATCGCCGCTGTTAGAGTTGTACTGTGGGCGCAACCAGGTCAAGTAGGTGCCTGTCCCTTCATAAGGCACTGCATCATTGGCTTTAGCCAGGAACCTGCCGTCGTATTTTATCTTTTCACTCTCCCGGGTAGCAATCCCCCCTGTGGAGTTGGGTATATAGGATGTAGAGAATGAGCCTGCCTCCAACTGGGGACCATATAAGAGCACCTGGTTGGTGCTGCTGAGATTGGTGTCACCTTCACCGAATCCCACATTACTAGGCTGGGTGTTGGAGTAGGTTCTGCTTAAATATGTCCAACTGGTAGCATTGTTAGCGTTGATCGACGTGTTGACATAGTTGTTTACATCAGCCAGCAACTTGGCGGTGGTGGGATTACCAGCATACTTATACCGGAAGCTGAAGGCATAATTCCCCGATAAGCCACCATTGGGTGTCTGATCAAGGTAGCTGGTGTTCGACTTCTGAAGGTGGGGGAGCCCATCCAGCTCATCCACTGACCAGCCTTCAGGGTCAGTCAACTCATCACCTCTATGTTCAAACTCAAATTCACAAGATTCATATGTATCATCACAAAGCACTTTACCTTCTAATCCAAATTGCTCTACATCACCCATAGGCACACTTTTGAATCCTGTTTGCTTAATGGTAACCTGAGAAGAGTTAGTATAATCGTTACCACAACTATTAGAAATTTTACATCTGTAGTAATAATTACCAATAGCGTTAAAAGTATAGCTTGAAGCACTAGAAACAGTAGAGCAGCCGTAACCACTAGAAATACATCGTTCCCATTGATATGTAAATGGGACGGATCCTACTGTAGCTGTAGCTGATAAAGTGATTGACTTGCCATAATCCACATTAAGATAATTCGTAAGATTCTTTGCTGCAGTTGGAGCAGTATGAACTGTAAGTGTAATCGGTGTGGTACTTATAGTATTTTGGTAACTACTATAAATATCACACTTATATTGACTGCCACTATCTGAAGCATAAGCAACAAAAGAGTATGAATTATCACTATCATTAACTGATACCCAATTACCACCAGATGTACGTTTCCAATCATATTGAGAGATTGATCCTCTTGCCTGTACGGTCAAAGTGATTAGGCTACCAGCACAAACAGGACCACTCAGGTACGGTTGTGATGTTATCTCCACAGGCGACCAGAAGGTTACTCTGTAGGGTTTGCCCAGGCTGAAATCTCCCGTGGTGGGCGTGTCAGAGTTTTCCTGAGCTACCACAGAGTAATCTTTACTCCATATATTATTGGTCAAATCGGTGCTGTATTTAACCAGGTTAGACCTGGCTCCCTCGTGGAGCACAGCGTTAAGGTTTTTGCTGGGTTCCTTGGAGATTCGCGGGATGTTATGATCAACAATACCAACCTTGCCGCTATTATCCAGATAAGTAGCAGTACTGAGTCTGGTTACACTGGCGCAGGTTAAATCGTTGCTACTCATGATCCTGATTGCAGATTCACAAACCACACCTACATTGGTGCCATTATTCTCACAGTATTTAATACCAGAAGACTCCAGCGTGCATAACGATCCACTTTTAACACCATCTAACGGGCAATTCTCTGGCCGGATATTGTCAATAATGCCATCACAGTTATTATCCAAGTTATCACAGTTATCCTCATAATCACCCGGATTAGTGTCGAAAGAATAGTAAAAATAATCCATATCGTTACATTCTTGCCATGCTCCGTTGACACAGTGGCTTATCTTCTTCATTGCACCTTGACAGACACCGAGCTGTTTCTCACAGGGCACCAGGACCAAGGCCGGATCAGCCGCATCGGTCAAACCATTACAGGTGTTGTCAAGCCCATCACAGATCTCCTCCTCGGCAGCAAACCCGGTCTGCTCACATATGGGTGGCCCATTATCAACACCATCACAGGTCCACACCCCCTGCGAACACACACCTGACAGCCCCGTACTACAAGGCTTGGTCAGCTTTTCAATATTATCCACTTGTCCATCGCAGTTGTTGTCTAG
>CAYZFJ010000071.1:0-9227 GCA_964477705.1 uncultured Myxococcia bacterium
TTGCCGAGTTTAGTGGAATTTGAAGACGCAAATATAGATGTAGATGTAGATGTAGAGTTCTGGCCAGTTTGGAGATGTGCCGTAACGGGTGTCATGGTAGTCTCCGCAGGCAGTGTGCTCTCATTTTTCACCGAATCTTTGTTCATTTAAGCTTCAATTCGCTAATGTGCACCCTCTGGTTCCTTCAGCCACCGGGCAGTCAAACATGGCAAGAGGAACAGGATGATACCAGAGTTTTCTATTACCTGTCGAAACTGTTCGCTTTTTAATCTCTGAAGCAGGGTATTCTAACATCATTTAGAGAAGACCGAAACGATTCCTGTGGGAGATCCCAAATCATTCAGTTGGGGAGCTCACTGCTTCCACCAGTGGATTCACCATCACTTTTATCATCTCCACTATGCCCTTTTCTGTAGCCGGACATGCTGATTACCTTTTTGCCTCTATCGCTGGTTTGGCTCAACCGCTTATTTTTACCCCAACCGCTTCTTTTTTGGCTTTTTCTACTTTCGGGGTTATTGCTGCGGCCCAACCCAACGCCCCATGAACCCAGCTTCCTTCTGATTATCCAGGCCAATCGAGATGGGCGCCAGTAACCGGTTACCAGGAGAGCGCCCATAATCATACCGCCCGCATGGGCTGCAAAGGAGATATTCGAACGCATCAGGAAATTGAGGAAGGTAATTCCCACCAGAATAAGGACCATTGTCTTGGCCCGCATGGGTAAGATTCCCATCAGGTAAATGGTGCTGTTGGCGTTGATGATGCCGAATGCCACGATCAGTCCGTATACGGCGCCCGACGCTCCGATGGTCATAGTAATACCAGAGGCACCAAATAGGATGTGACCAAGCATTACCCCGACACCACCAGCCAGACCGCATAATATATAGAAGGTAATGAACGACCTGGTACCCCATCTCCGTTCCAGCATCCCACCGAACATCCATAGTCCGAACATGTTCAACAGGATATGTGAGGGACTGGATGGATCATGGAGGAACATGTAGGTAAAGAGACGCCAGATTTGGCCATTCAATACTTGAGCTGGAACCAGGGGCAAGGGCAGGGACGCCAGCGCCATGTTAGGGGCAGTTAGCCCAGGTGAGAGCCAGTGCACCCAGATAAGCTCCAGGAGCCAAATCCCGATAGTGGTTATCAACAGCAGCTTCACGCCCTTGGTAAGAGGGCCACCAATCATCATGCCCATCTGCCTGTACCGTTGCTCCAACTGAACCTCCAGTTATATGGTCTCGCTTATTTTTACTGTCATTGGTCATCAGCCTTGTATTAGTAGCTTATCTATGACCGCACCATCCCAAGACTTCAAGGCTCGATTATTTATTGTTTATTGGTGTGGTGTGAACCACAAGACAAAATCAATTTTCGGCTGGGCAGATGGTGAATGGGCGTGGTGGAGTGAACTGGCCGTCCCCATCCGCATCGACCCATACTGGATTGGTTACCGCATATGGGTAGGCCTGGTGGCTGCTGGGCAGTGGTGGGGCGGGAGTATAAAACATCGTCGCCGCAGGGAATGCCTGCAGTATCTGCTCCACCAGCTTTCCGGTGTTGAGTTGACCTGAACTGGTTGAACTGATTACTCCGCCCATGGCAGGCAGCACGTTGGGACTGGTGCCTGTAGCCACTGCTACATACCATGAGTCCACCCCGCCCGGATCATCCGGGTAGTTATAGTCAAGACGGACAGCTTGGTCAAAGCGGAGCCTGTCCCCTGTCAATTCCCTGATCAGTGCACCATTCCTGTACAGCTCCACCCGATCAATCTGCATCCAGGACGGTGCCTGTACTTTGATCCTGATTGTGACAGGTTCGCCGGCGGTCTCCACCTGCACCATGTGGCCAATGGGGTGGTCGTTTGCCCATAGCTCCACAAATGGACCTGCTGATACGGATACCTGTCGCTGGAGCGCCCCCGAAACCACCTCATCAGGCTCCAGGTATGCGGCAGTTGAACTGTCTACCTTGATGTAGTTGCGTGGGTAGCCAACTTCTGAGAGGGTGGTGTTGTGGGTATCTGAATTGCCCAGTGCGGTTGGAGCATGGATTTCGTCAGAGGCGTACTCGTTCTGCTCTTTGGGCAGGGAGCCATTGAGGAACCGGAACCAGTCCTCCATCATGCCGGGGTGGGTATCGCATGGGGAGACCGTATCCTCACATAGTGCTTCCTCTCCTGCCACATTATACAGGTTACAGGGAGAGCATGAATCGAACCTCAGGTCGGCCTTCTTGCACCGGTTCGGATTGCGGGTAGTGTTGAGCCAGGCTTCCTGTTCCTCTGGGGTCCTGGTGAGCAGCCGGCGGATAAGCACATCGTCCACTGCTTTTTTATATGCGGTCAGTTCAGAGCCGGTCAGAGCCAGTTCTTCCAAGCACTGGAGCCGCCAGGCGTACTCTCTTACTGCTCCCACGGTAGGTGTTCTAATCTGGCTCAAGTTCTTGGAGCTGAGCACCTCCATGGCATCGAAATTACACGATGGGTGCTCCACTGCAGGGCTGGTGGAAGCCATCATGCCAGGCTCCACTTTAAGGCTGAACTGGTCGAACCCGATCTGGTCCAGGTAGCCGAGCAGGCCATCCCGGGGGTGGGCTACGGCTAATACGGTGCGGCCACCGCTCATTGGTGAGGCTATGTCACGGATTGACTGGAGTAGGGGAGCATAGTCCATGCCATACCAGTCCGGGGCACCGTTACCATTAGGCACTTCTCCCCTGTATCTGACGGGAAATCCCAGAAAATGCCCCATCTCCAGGGTGCTTACTTCCACACCGGGCATGACTGCAATCTGGTTCTCCCAGCCATTTTTGTTAATCACTGGTTCCAGATTGGTGATCACATCATGGTCTGTTGGCACCACCATGGTAAGGCCGGCTGCCATATTGGACAGCACCCGTTGTTCGCCAGTCACTGCCGAGTCGAAGGAGTTGACCGTGTGCTGGTGGAAGTCAGCAGAGATCCAGCCGGTGGTATCTACAGATTTGGCCATGGATAGAGAGATGCTTGTGGCCCCACCACCAGGCTGAATTGTGATCTCCCGGGTATCTATCTCATACTCAAAGCCCCTGGTGGCTGTGATCCGGTAGGTGGCTCCCACAGGTAGTCTCACTGTCCGCTCGATGCCATCCCTGCCGCTGTCTCCGTCAATGTGGACCACCTGCACCACACCATCAACGAATGGGGTTCCGCCCAATTCCGGGCGTGGCTGCACGATGGGGGCATTGCTGGTAATAACCAGTCTGGCGGGTACCGGGTTCTCCATATGGTCAGTTACCCTGACTCTTACTTCTCCTGCTGGTGGCAGAAGCAGGCTCATCTGCAAAGGCCCATCTACGGCATCTTCTGCTGCGATCCGGATTGGTATGGGATTAGAGACTCCGTGTTCCTGGTGCCAGGCCACTGCCAGGTAAGTACCGGTCTTCACCTTTGCTGAGAATTCCCCCGAACCATCACCTGATGTTGCCATGTGCATCAGCAGACCCGGTCCCAGCCGGGGCTCCTCTGCCCGGTTCAAGGCCGCCACCTGGTCGTAAGACATGTTCCCAGCCAGGAGTGCATCTACCTGGGCTCGGTCTAAGGTGGCAGGGACCCGCATGAGGAATATAGATGCATTATCGATGGGCCTGGATGTGCCTTCTTCAAATATGGCCCCTTCCAGGTCTACCATTGTGGCCCCTCCCAGTTTTTCAAGGCCTGCTACAGCGCTGGCCACATCCCCGTCACCCACAGCCAGATAGCGGGTGAAGCTGAAGGAGCGGACCCCATTGCATTCCCCCACCGGTTCTTTGCCGTTCTGGGAGCTGTCCCCTGCAAGTGAGTACTCTTCATTACAGTTGACCTTTCCGAAGAATGCTGCAGTTGCGCTGCTGGCAAAGAGGGGGGCGAGGAGTTTGCCCTCCGGGTTGCCTATGGCATAGGAGACGCCGTCTCCGGAGGCGGCTAGCCACGACATGGGGATTGGATCCATTACCGTGTTCTTCCCTGTCTGGTCTGTATAACTGGCCAATCCGCCGCTCTCATCGAACCCGAAGCCAGGAAGAAACACCCTGCTGGTGTGGCCGAAGTAGATAAAATCTCCCCCGATCAGCCCAGGTCGCAGGTTGGTTTCGCTGTTCTCCTCCAGATTAGCTGCCCCTGGGGCGTTGGATTGGGGGAGGGCCAGATTGCCCAGGATAATACGGAAGATATTTGCGCTGCTCTCCTCAGTAAATGGAGCCAAGGGGAGGGGGCCCTCCACCAGTTCGCTTAGTCCGGCACAGGTGGCTGGATTCGGTTCCCTGCATTCTCCGGTCAAGCCGGGCAGGTAGTGGATGCCCGCACTGGGGTCCAGGGGGCAGGAATCTTCTGAGTCTGGGATCCCGTCATTGTCGAAATCATCAAATGTCCCTGTTTGGTCAGCGGTATTGCGGGCGGGTGCCCTGTTGACCACCGTCTCCATGCGCAGGTAATCGACCCCTGGCTCCAGAATGTAGTCGGTCTGGAACTCCACATCCGTAATCAGGCCTTCCAGACCGCACATCTCCTGAAGCCTTATCACTTCGTCCTCAGCCATGGGAAACCCGGAGTCTATCAGCCTCAGGGCATCCAGCATCATGCCACCTCTGCCGACCACCCTGATGACCGCCCTCTCTCCATCTGAGCCGTCTTCAAGCACTGTCACCTGATCCACGTCTGGCTCAGGCATGTACACATTGGCCATGGGGAAGATCTGGGCAAAAGAGTCCTTACCTGCTGCCTGTCTGCTCCCGGTCCCGTCTCGGACCAGGTCGATATCTGCCACTGAACCACCAAACAAACCAGGGCCTGCCGTGT
The DNA here is from genome assembly GCA_964477705.1 of uncultured Myxococcia bacterium. Taxonomy (GTDB): domain Bacteria; phylum Myxococcota_A; class JAVEVO01; order JAVEVO01; family CAYZFJ01; genus CAYZFJ01. The sequence goes on from CAYZFJ010000071.1 coordinate 4,832, forward strand.
TACCGCCGGCGAGTATGGCCACCCTGATACGATCGTTGGCCATGATGAAGTCACCACGACCGGCCACTGCACCAGGACCGCCGATGAGCTCTTCATTGTTCTCGATGCGTTTTGCCATCAGAGGGTTGTAGGTGCTCTGGCAGCCAAGCCCTGCCAACCCTGCCGCCCAGAGGGTGCAGATCATGAGGAGGAGGGATAATTGCGAGCGTAAGGGCGAGCGCAAGGGCGAGCGCAAGGGCAAAGGCAAAGGAAGGAGACGGAGCTGCCCGGGATAAATCAAATTAGTATTTTGAGGGTTTCTCATATTTGTGATCCATACGGCCGTCTCTGGTGCTAACTGCACTGGCGGGTTTAGCAGGCTGGGCCGTCTATCGTTTCTTCTGATTAGGATTTTCTAATTCAGAGTCTCTTTTCATTCCTATTTTAGTAGGAAGCCTGCACGCCCACGATCAGGGAGTTGTTTTCACGGTCAGGGCCTTCCAACTCCTGGTGCCATGTATAGTTGATCAGCCCCTTCAGGGCGTGGCCTTCGGCATAGATGTTCATGCCCACAGTCCAGAGCCGGGCATCGCCTGCATTTTGCAGATTATTGTTGTCGTCCAGGGAGTCTATCCTGGCTGTTGCTTCAAGGAACCTGGGCAGGATCATGTAACCACCCTGAACAAACCAGCCAAGACGTTCAATAGTAGTTGACTGAGCTGGGGCAAATCCGTGCTCAAAATCGGGCTTGGTCTTATCCCAGACCAGGGCGGCGGTCATTTGCAGGCCCGCATACTGGAGGCGCAGATCGGTGGTGATGCCCAACCGGTCTGCTACCTGGCCATCGCTGTAGAGGCTGCCCAGCCCCACTCCCATTTTGAATGGACCTCGCTCTAGGGCGCTCTCTTGGTTTGACATGGGACCCAGGGGGGTAAAGTCGAGCCTGGCCACTGCCCTGTAGCCCGGATTGATTCTGTTTGAAAAGGTCTTGTCTGAGTGATTAAAAATACCCGCGTGATAGGTCAGCATATCAAATAAGGTACCTTTGGCAGAGAACCCGGCAGCTCTCTGGTCACTAAAGAGCTGAATAGTAGCGGCCCAATCAGCAAACTGGATAGAGGAAGTTGAGGCCAGGTCGCTGATGGTGAAAGGGAGCTTCTGGTAACCGGCTCTAAGAATCAGTTCGTTGACAATCTGACTTTGGATGTACGCATGAATGATCGATTCTTCTCTCCGGGCTGCATCCTGCATGTTAAGGACCAGGTGGACGGTGGCCAGGTCTGCGATGTTGGCATCAAGGCCTACTCTGGCTCGCCTGATCAGGAATCCCTCATTTTCGATGAGATCAAAGGAGTCTTCGGCGCTATCTTCGCCAGTGTATGGCACGCCCCACACCTGTAGGAGAGCGTTGGGGGTCAGCCAGTCTGTGATCCTGCTACTCTTTGCTTCCGCTGATGGAGCAGCGGGGGGCTCTTCCTGACTGGCAGGGCCGTTGTCAACAGGGGTATAGACGTCAGCGTCTTCAGCCTCGACCTCAGCCTCAGCCTCGGCGTTCAGGGCAGCATCTGGGGCAGCGCCAGAGTCTCCGGTAGGAACCTGAGCGCTGGTGCCTTCAACCAAGCCGGGGGCCGCTTCCTGATCATTCTCCTGGTCGGTCAGAGCGCTGTCGAACAGATCAGCGTAGCTCTCTTCTCTGGTTGGCAGAGCGTTGATTTCATCCTGCTCGCTGGTTGTCAGCGTGGCATTGGCTACCAGAGGAAGGCAGTATATGAGGAGTGCGGGGAGGAGAATTTTTCCCCTTGAAGGGTTTGTGATGAGGCGCACTAACATTCATGACTCCTGGGGGTGATGGAATTGCTGCTTCAGGCTCAGATGCAGTCTCCTAGTCATTATTACAGATATTCTTGTAAAGGGATCTTTACCATTGTTGGGACGGTATGTACAACAATGCACAAAATGTGCTTGAGAATGCTAGTTTATCCTAGTTTTAGATGCATGGTCAAGCTTGTGCGGCATCCATAAACCCCCTTTATAAACTAAGCAAGGTGCGTTTTCTAGTCGCAGCACCTTTATTTGATTCACACGAAGGCACGAAGTCTTGCTGCCCGTTGACAATGCGCTTACAGCCTTCCTTAAATGTTGTGGCACCGAAGTTGATAAGAAGTCCAAGCGGCAGGTTGAGCAGACGGAGGTAGGTCAGAACCTGTTTGGAATGTGCCGGCCAATCGGGCAGTACAGCGATAAAATAATTGAGCCACCATGCAGACAATAGTTCTCCAAATTCACCAGTTGAGTTAAACAGTCGGTTGCAATATGTTTAGTGCTTTACAATGAATGGGTTGGAATAAGAATCAGACCTTCCGGAATTCATTGATCATTAATGAAGTTATCATTCGAATCAGGCTGAGGCAGATCTGCCTCAGATAGTTGAACTGTTGTGTGCGTTGCTACAGAGCAGCGGCTTGCATAGTTACTTGGGGAATCAATGGGCGATAACCTGACGGACTTTAATGGGGCAGAGACTACCGAACAATCACAAACTGCTGGGGGAGAAACAAAGGACACTCCCTGCGTAAATCGGGACCAACTGGATAGGGGCCGTTGCCGGGAAACAGGTTTGTGGCTAATTGCTCTGGTGCCCGGCTTTTTGGCTGTGATGCTCAAGGTGATCAAGGGACTCCGCATGGGAGTCGACAACTGGCAGGGTCTTGTGTTTATTACCCGTCAGGATCTGCTCTCCTTTGTAATAATTACCTTCCTGTGGTGGGCACTGGTGCGCTTACTCCGCAATGTGGGTAAAGGAGGGGGGGCTAAACTGGTCACTGGGGGCGGTGCTTTTTTCTGCTGGCTGTTGGTCATGCTTTCGGTCATTGAACACCAGTTCTTTACCAGCACTGGAACCCTCCTTGATGGCCAACTTCTCATCTTCGGAATTGGTCAGCTCGGTGAACTCTGGCACGCATTTTCTGCTGAGGTGAGTGCGGTCGTGATCTTTCTGCTGCCTGTGTTTGCACTGGGTGCCATTGGTATTGCCTGGAAGAGTGCTTTTTTTGTTCGCCTCACCATTCGTAGAATCGGTGGTTTCTCTCGCAAGTTGAGATGGGGCGTGATTGGAGGGGGCATCGGGCTGGTGGTTTTTCTCTTTATGATGCCCCATCTGGGTATGTTTGATAATCTCTATGTCCAGTCTTCGGTGGTTCCGTTTGGACGCTCTGCCTTGCTGGGGATGGCAACTGATTTAGGTAGAAGCTTGTTCGGTGTTGTCATGGGCGGTGCAGGGGGAGAGGGCCAGGGAGAGGGTGATGATGCAGACGGCTCCGATGATGGCGGTGATGGTGGCGGTGATGGTGGCGGTGATGGTGGTGATAGGGATGGTAACAGTAGGTATGGCGGGGCATTTTCCCATGGTCGGAAATCTGGGAAGACCACTCCTGGGAGTGAGCGGCAGCGCAGATCCAGAGTGTCTGTGGAGGAAGATAGACTATACAATGTGACCAACAGACCGTTCCATTGGGTGCTGCCTGCCAGTGCAGCGGCAGATGGCGATGGTCATGGTTATAAAGTGACGAATACTGCATCCGATTCTACCTCACTGCCTGATACCGATTCCGATCCCAATGCGCCACAAGTCCCGCAACATGAGAAGCAGGCACCACCAAACATAGTCCTTATCTTTCTGGAGTCTTTCGGTCTTCACTCCACCAGCGTGGGGAACCCCAAACTGGAGACAACCCCATTCCTGGCAAGCCTCTACGAGAAGGGGAGGGTAGTGGAGCAGGCTTATACCCAGGTGCCCCACACCTCTAAAGCTCTCTACTCTGCCATATGCGGGTATCCGCCTAAAATTGACCAACCAGTAACTGAGGCACAGCCCGGTGCCAGCAGCGGCACATGTCTCCCCCACCTGCTCAGTGGGTTAGGCTACTCAACCGGCTTCTTTCAACCAGCCATACCTGCCTTTGAAGACAGGCGCCAGCTCGTGAACAATTTTGGATACGAAAAGTTCTTCTCTGGCGAAGAGATGTCTGATGATACTACTCACGAGAAGTGCAATTACTTCGGGTATGAGGATTTGGCCATGCTGGATCCGAGTATGGCATGGGTTAAGAAGCAGATCAGTACGGGTAAACCGTTTTTTGCCACATACCTGACCTTGGTCTCTCACCATGCCTACACGGTGCCTGAATGGTTCAAGCAGCGACATTATAAGAAAATGCCCAAGGCCCAGCGCAACTATATGAATGCCCTGCGCTATGTAGATTGGTTCACGGAGAAGCTTTATGGGGAATATGAGAAGGCTGGTCTGCTGGATAATACAGTTTTTATTATGGTGGGCGATCATGGCGAAGGGTTTGGAGAACACCACAGGTTCCAGCACGACAATGTGATCTACGAGGAGGGGTTGAGGGTGCCCATG
>CAYZFJ010000071.1:9237-12498 GCA_964477705.1 uncultured Myxococcia bacterium
CCCATGGTTCTGGTGGGGCCCAAAGCTCTTGTACCCCCCGGAGTCAGTTCGGGGTTAAGGCAAACTATCGATATTCTCCCTACGGTTGGCCAAATTCTGGGAGTACAGGTAAAGGGCAGGTCCAAACCCCTCGGGATAAGCATATTCGATCCGGTTCCTGACGATCGTCGCCTCTTCTTTTCCTGTTGGTATCGGGATCGGTGCATGGCGGTCCTTGATGGGGACATGAAGTATATCTACCACTATGGGCGCCAGCCGATGGAGGTGTTCAATCTGAGGAATGATCCCGGCGAAAAGACCAATCTGGCCGGACTGAAAGGCACCAAGTTCCGCCTAGTATCAGCAGATGACATGGATGAGATGGAGCAGGCCATGTTGGGTTGGAAGTCCCGGGTCAATCGTCGTCACAAGGTGATCGCCGCCAAGGCGGTTCGCCAGGCCGTATCCACTACGCCCCCCGATCCTTCATATCCGTTGGATATTGAGTTTGGGGATGGACATGTCTCCTTGGTCGGTTTTGATTTGAAAAGTTCGGTAATTGCCCCTGGCGAGGCCATTGAGTTCACTGTCTATTATAGAAGTAATGAGAGGTTACATGGAGCCTGGAAGCCATTTGTCCATGTTACCAATGTGGAAGGGAGTCACCGCATGATTAATGCGGATCACCATCCCATTGGTGGAGCGTATCCCATCTCCAAGTGGAAACCGGGTGAGTATATTACCGACAGGTTGGTGATTGCGCTTCCTCCTACCTATCCTGAAAGTACTGTGGAAGTGTGGACTGGACTCTTTAGGGGGAAACAGGGATTGCCTCCCAAGGGGGATTTGGGCGGGTTAGTGGTAGATGAGAGTGGTCGGCTGCGGCTTCTGTCGGTGCAGGTAAAAACTGAGAGTACGGATTCTTAACCGTAAGCACCTGTTTAATCCGCCCCTTCCCCATTTCTGCCCTTTTTCTCCTCTCCTTCTGCCATTTCTGTATCACCGCTTGCTAGACTGAAACGGGCAAGCTCCTGGGCCAAGGTGAGCCAGCCGGCAGTCCCATACGGTGCAGAGTCACCCATGGTCACTTCCCAACCCATCCTTCTGGCCAGCTCTGCAAGCTGGGGGTGGGGATGAACAGCCCATGCCACATCTCTGGCGAGGCGCAGCAACTCCTCATCCATCATGGCGTTGCCAGCAGCGAATTGAACAGGACCGTCCCACATGGCCCTCACCTTGGCGACCTTACCAGGCCCCACACAAGAGATTCCAGCCAGACACCCGTTAATCACTCCCTGATTGTTTACCTGGAAATCATTGCCCAGGATTCTATCCACAGCCAGAATCTGGGAGAGAGGCATGAGCAGCTCAGCAGGTGTGCCGGACACCACCCAGATTTTGAATCCCAGCCTGGTCAGGTGGTTGAGTACGGTAATGGTGCTCGAGATGAAGGGAAGCCCCATGTAATCAGCCCAGTAGGAGAGCACATGCTGGCGCAGTGTGTGCAGGGAGAGCCCCCTGTAGAAGGTGAGCAGGTAGGCACACCCCCGGTCGGGATCTTCATCAAAAAGCTGCCTGTACTCTTCCCAGCGGTCATGCTCAATGGGAATAACACCCTTGCTCATCAGCCACAGGGTGCAGTCGTCTGCCACATCGCCTGCCCACAGGGTCCCATCTGCGTCAAAGACTGCCAGGCGAGGTTCATCGATAAGCTGGATCTTCTTGATGAAAGGGGGCAATTCCTCCATCTGTGATTCAATCTCTTGAAACATGCTCTTGAACCGTTTCATATTCGTTAGCCGATGCCAACCCAAAGTGGGAGTGGATAGGGTTTGGCTTTACTGTCCGATTGCTTTCATGACCAGTCGTTTGGGACGTTGACCGTCAAATTCATAATAAAAGATAGTCTGCCAAGGACCAAGATCCAGCCTACCTCCTGTGATAGGCAGGATGACCTGGTGATGGAGGAGCAGACTCTTCAGGTGGGCATCTCCATTCACTTCGCCGGTACGGTGATGCCTGTAGTCGGGACCTTCGGGGGCAAGTTTCTGGAGCCACTCCTCCAGATCCCTGTGCAGGCCCGATTCATCATCATTGACAATTACCGCTGCAGTGATATGCATGGCGGAGACTAAGAGCATCCCTTCCTGAATCCCGCTTTCCTCAACAGCAAGCTGTGCATCACGGGTAATGTTCACAAGCTGCCGGTGAGCTTTGGTGTTCATGGTAAAGTACTTGGTGTGGCTCTTCATGGTCATTTCTCCGTTGCGGGAAGACAACTGACAGCTCTCGTACATTGTAACCTGCTGATTGTAATTTTAGCCAGTCATCAACACCTCGTAACCAGGATCGGTTCTGTCAGGTCACATGATGATATTCAACCATTTAAGGGGCCATAATCAAGTAATGACAGCTCGGCTGAAAAAAGCGTGACATCAATGTCATGATTAAAAATTTATCCGTACCTTTAATGGGCTGGATAAAACAGGTATTCCCAATATTAATGCGGGTTTAACGGCGTTTGATTTGGGTTGGCATTGGTGTTGCATACCTTAAAAGATAGTGCTTAATTAGTTGCAAGATGAGCCAGTTGCCTATAAAAAGACCAACCGGATGCACAAGCAGCATAAGCATAATCCCCGATGGTCGGGGTTGAACAGGGCTTTTCAGGTGCGGTGAACATGGTCTGCACCGGAATATTAACAAAGGAGATAGAGATGAAGTTGTTTAAATTGATGATGGCTCTCACATTATCCGTTTCCATGGTAGCCTTCGTTGGCTGCGGTGATGACGAAGTTACTTGTGAGACCGACACTGATTGCGAAGATGGCGAAGTTTGTAATGATGATGGCGAATGTGTAGCCGCAGAAGCCGAGTGCACCACCGACGAAGATTGCGATGGCGAGCTGGTTTGTAACGAAGCTGGCGAGTGCGTGGCTGATGTTGTCGAGCCCGTCTGTGACCCCGCTTGTGCAGAAGGCCTTGATTGCATCGCTGACGATGTCTGTGCCGCCGCTTGTGGCGCAGAAGGTGCTTGTGAAGAAGGCTTTGAGTGCAACGACGCCAATTACTGTGTAGCCATCGTTGAGGTCGAGCCCGTCTGTGACCCCGCTTGTGAAGAAGGCCTTGATTGCATCGCTGACGACGTCTGCGCCGCCGCTTGTGGTGAAGAGGGTGCTTGTGAAGAAGGCTTTGAGTGCAACGACGCCAACTACTGTGTAGCCATTGTTGAGGTCGAGCCCGTCTGTGACCCCGCTTGTGAAGAAGGCCTTGATTGCATCG
>CAYZFJ010000071.1:12598-16179 GCA_964477705.1 uncultured Myxococcia bacterium
CTGACGACGTCTGCGCCGCCGCTTGTGGCGAAGAGGGTGCTTGTGAAGAAGGCTTTGAGTGCAACGACGCTGACTACTGTGTAGCCATTGTCGAGCCTGTCTGTGACCCCGCTTGTGAAGAAGGCTTTGATTGCATCGCTGACGGCGTCTGTGCCGCCGCTTGTGGTGAAGAGGATGCTTGTGACGATGGTTTCACTTGTGTAGACACCTACTGCATCGACATTCTCACCATCGCTTGCGATGCTGAGGCTGAAGTGAGCCAGTGTCCCGACACTTACACCTGCAGCGCTGAGACCGACCTCTGCGAAGCTGATGTAGTTGGCTAAGTTTCTTTAGGAAGTTTTCCGTTCAATATGAACGGATGACCTGAGCAAGTGGAAGCGCCGCCTCTAAAAGGAGCGGCGATTCTTTTTTTTGCACTTGGGATGATGGGGGCCGGTGGTACTTCCAAACTGAACCCTCCCTCCCCTAAAAACCACACCACACACCACACACACACGGCCCACGCTCCTCTTGCCAGCCCCTATCCCACCCGCACCACAATGGTAGAGATTGACTTGCGAGCACCCCTTCGCAAGGCCAGGTCAATGAGCGCATGGGCTGCCGCATCCGGAGGGAAAAAGGTAGAGACCAGCCGCCCCACTTCCATATCCTCAATCACATCAGCCAAACCATCGGAACAGACAACGATGATGTCACCTGCCGCCATATCCAGATGGGAAAATGCCACGGTAATATCAGGGTCGACGCCGCCCCCAAGAGCCCGCAGCAGGGCATGCCGATGGCGATTTACCCTGGCTTGCCCTGGTTCAATCACTCCCGAATTGATCATCACTCGTACAAAGGTTTGATCTGATGTCATCCTGGTAATTAAATTGCCCCGGATTCTGTATGCCCTGCCATCGCCCACATGCCCCACATGGATGGCGTTGGCATCGAGCAGGATAGCCGTGGCTGTTGCAGTGGTGGCCGATTGCTGATCGAACTCCACCTCAGCGCTAGTCTTAGATGCTGCCCTGGATTCGGCCTCAGTGGCTGTGGCCTTTGGACTGTGATCCTCATTTTTTGCTGGCTGTTTTCCTGAGGTTAAGACATAGCCATCACTATCCCGGCCATTGCTCACTCCGTTCGGGTGCGCTCCCCTCCTGCTCAGCCTTGATTGGCTATACTCTCGCACTGCAAGGTCAGCTTTCTGGAACGCTTCAACCATGGCCTTCTCAGGATCGATCAGTTTTCGTTCCCCCAGGCTCTCCTTAAGCTCCCTGATAACGATCCTGCTGGGCGGATTGATGGCATCCTCCAGCCCGTCTGCTACCAGGAGCAGATAGCCGTTAGGTGTGGCCATATGCTCTACATGATCGCTGAGGAGGCCATCAGTTTTCCCGGCAACGCTGATTAACCCCTGAACCGGTTCCCTGTTCTTGAATTCATTTGGCATCATCTTCTCCACACATCCCACACAGGTCAGGTCTTGTGCAATAGAAGTGCCATCTGTTTTATTGGCCTGGATTGGTTGCGTTGGCCCACGGTAATATGGGTTTACCGCCCCAGTTGTCAGGTTTAGAGGAGAATTAGATCCGTGCGCAGGTTGGTATCAATGGTAAAGGTGATTCATTAAATTGGCGACGGGGTTCCCATTTGGATTGCAGAATGGATATGGGAGAGGAATTCATTTTTCAGGGAAAAATCTTCTGCAAATAGCCCTTTGTAGCAGGAAGTAAAAATAGCGGATTCGTGGCATTTGGCTCCCCTGGCAGCCATACAGAGATGGAACCCTCTTACAGAAGCTGCAGCCCCACGAGCCCCAAGCTGCTCCATGAGCGTAGTTGCGAGGCGGTTGGTCATGGTCTCCTGCAGCATGGGTTGGGAAGCAAGTAGTCTAGCTGCCCTGGCCAATTTGCTTACGCCAACGATCCTTTGACCTGGTATGTAACCGGTGGAGATCCTGTAAATGACTGGCAGCAGGTGGTGGGGGCATAGTCCGTATCCTACCGTATCTACGCACATGACCATTCCTGGAATTTCTTGCTCACTCTCTCTGCTTGCGCTCTCCGTGCGGCATCTGGTTTCGCCTTTGCCTGGGGCTTTGCCGGTGTCTTGGGCCATACAGTCCCACTCCCCCTTTGGGTCCAGAGGAAAGCCATCACAGAAGATCTCTCCCAGTTGCCTGTTTACATCGGCAGGTGCAAGGAACATCTCAGAAAATGCTGCTGCGGCGCGATCTGCTGTTCCGACGAAGTTGGGGTCCCCTGATATATCATGCCCCATCTCTTCCATCGCCTGCAGAAGCGCTCCAAAGGCATCAGTCAATTGATTATTGCTCGAATGATTTTTCATATTGCAAGCTATCTGTTTCAGGGCTCACCGGAAAGGAGACTTAGCCCATGAAACTGGACTATAGTCTTTTGGCGGGAATGTGGCAAGGTTGTGGATGTTTCGTTTATTGTATCCAGTTGAGAATTGTGCCATGATGTATGGTCGATGCTTTTGAGCAGAGGGAGCTGGTGTTCCTGGTTTTACCTGTGTCGAGCTTCCATAATGCTTCTTGTTTCTTAATGCACTATCGTGTATACGGCCGGTATGGTGGCAAAGATTTGGTTTTCTGACAGCTGGCATATTGCACTCGGTCAGCTTGATTTAAGGTTGTTAGTCGTGGACCTAGCTTCAATGATCACTGAAGGGCCTCTTGGGTACCTACTCATTTATATAGCCACAGTGGCGGGAGCCTTCGGGTGCCCGGTACCGGAAGATGTGGCTGTTATCACTTCAGGCTTCTTGTATTATATCGGGCAGTTCTCTCTGGTCGGTGCCCTCGCCATCGGTATTGCGGGTGTGCTGAGTGGAGATGTGGTTGTTTACACCTATGGTCGGGTTTTTCACACTATCAGCGATGGCAGACATCCGCGTCTGAAGCGGTTCATTGAGCGTATGATCGGCTGTGGCACCAGAGAAAAGTTTGAGAGGCTGTTCCATAAGCACGGCAACAAGATGATCTTCGCTGCTCGTTTTGTGCCCGGCCTCCGGTTTGCCACTTTCTTCTCTGCTGGAGCAGCAGGGACAAAATTTGCCGTTTTTTTCCTCTACGACTTTCTGGCATCCCTCATCAGTGTGCCCATCTGGCTTTGGCTTGGCTGGTATTTTGGCGAGGATTTGGCATTTTTAGTCCACAAAATTGAAACCACCGAGGCTGCTCTCGGTAAGGTCATCCTGGGACTTGGACTTGTGCTGGCTGGCTGGTTTGGGGTGAAGCGGCTCATTCGACATTTCCGCCCCTCCTGTAGTATGTCCGCCGTTCCTGTCAACAAGGCGAAGTACAAAGTGCGGAAACGCCCCTCTGCATCTATGTTCAAGGTTCCCGGCGTCAAGTCTGTGGCTAGATTGCTGTCTTTCCCTGTTTTGCGGTCCAGGCGTATGACTAAGGCCAGCAAGGCGGCTGTTGTGCGGTTTGTATCCAAAGAAGAGCGGGAACGGGTACGGGATCGCATGGTAAGCTGAGATTTTCGTTCGTCACACATCCCTCCCAACACCTGTAGGGGCACGGCATGCCGTATGTGTGTTCTGTTAAGCTTCAATTCCATATC
>CAYZFJ010000072.1:0-16023 GCA_964477705.1 uncultured Myxococcia bacterium
GCCTTGTTATAGCCGGCTTGAATTGCAGCCTTCGGAGTCTTGCCCAGACGTAGCTCTTCCCTGATACGCTCGTAAATAATGACGTTCGCATCAACGGCCATACCGATGGTGAGCACTATACCAGCAAGACCGGGCAGTGTCAGGGTGGCTCCGAACATGGTCAGGATGGCGAAGATGAACAGAATGTTCAGGGTCAGTGCCAGATTTGCGACCAGTCCGGACTTCTTGTAGTAGATGACCATGAAGAGCACCACCAGGAGACCACCCACCAGAATGGACATCATCCCGGCGTTGATGCTGTCCTGACCAAGGCTGGGACCAACCCTCGTCTCGAACTGCTTGTGGATTGGTGCAGGAAGGGCACCGTTCTGGAGAACGGTAACCAGGTCGTTCGCCTCGTTGAGCAGGCTCTGGTAGTCTCGCAGACCGCCCATAGTTATCTGGGCTCGCCCACCAAGGATTGCTTCGTTGATTACTGGAGCTGAATAGACCAGGTCATCCAGGAGAATGGCCATGCGGTCATTGACGTGCTTGGATGTCAAGTCGCCAAAGATTCTGGCTCCGGTGCTGTCGAAGTTCAGGCTGACGAAGGGGCGGTTGTCCCGCTGATCAATGGCCACGGAGGCGTCATTGATAGATTCGCCGGTCAGTTGGGCTGTACCGGATAGATAGTGAGTACGCCAATGCATATCTGCGGTCTGCCGACCTGTCTGCATGTCGATTGAGCCCACCTGCTCGTATCCCACATAGTGGGTGGGTGGCACCTTGTCGGCAAGGAACTGCTGCAGCTCATCCTTGGTCTTGGCCCGCAGATACTGGGTGCTGCCATCATGCTCGATGGTGATGTTCTCAGGGAGCTTGCCCAGGTTGCTCAGCCATGCGTCAGCCCCTTCTTCATCAACGATGCGGAACTCCAACTGGGCGGTCCGACCGATGAGGCTCTTGGTTCGCTCAAAGTCCTCTTCGCTCAACCCGGGGAGCTGTACAACGATGTCGTTGGTGCCGCGGGTAGCTATTGAGGGCTCGGTAACGCCAAAAGCATCCACCCTGTTCCGGATGGTCTCCATGGCTTTCTGGACCGCACCTCTCTGGATCTCCTCTACATACTCAGAGCTGTAGCTGAACTGGATCTCGCCGGGGGCGGTCACTTTTCGTACCAGGGTTCTTGGGTAGTCCCTGAAGAAATCGTCATTCAACTTACTGGCCTGGGATGGGTCGTCGAACTTGATCGCAACTGCTGTGCGGCCTTTGGGGATAATTGTTGCCTGCACATTCGCATCTGTGCTGCGAACTCTGCTGACAACATCCTGGGCGAGCTTTTGCAGCTTGTCGGAGACTGCCTTTTCCACCTCAACGCTGTACTGGAGATGGAGGCCACCCTGCAGATCAAGGCCTAAGGTCATCTTCTTGTTCGGCAGGAACGAAGGTGTCTTGCCCTCGGGCAGGACATTGGGCAGTATAAATGCCACAGCGATCAGTATGAGTGCAGTTACTAGACTGAATCGCCACCACCACGAACGGTCCATGAGTCGTTCTCCTCTTGAAATAAAAGGACTCCTGCGGGCAACCGCAGGCTTACGGGATACAAATTCTGTTGGCTTCGTAGTTATCTGGCTTCCACCTTGGACGATTAGAGTATGTGCGGCAGTTATCCGGGGGTAAGTTGATGGGCTTCGACTGGCTGCTTGAACCACCCGCCTGGGGTGTGGTCTTGCTGCCTACCTCCACCTTCCTTCACCTTCAAATACCATCTTTGCCGTCATTGGTCTCCCACCGATAAGGGGGAACTCACTACCTGGCCTGAAATCGAATTATCCCGATTAATCTATCAATCAGTGTCAGAACAAAGAGTGTGCCTAGTTTAATCTAATCAGGCTGCTTTCCCCTTTTTTCCGTTATTGTCGGCAGCACCATTTTTCGTCTGCTGGGGACCGGAGATCTGGCTCCTGAGGAGCTGGATTCTGGTGTCTTTAGCAATCTCCAGGACGACAATATTCTCATGTAAGTCTACGATGCGCCCAAGAATGCCGCTACTGGTGATGACCTGATCCCCCCTGTTCAGGTTGTCGAGAAAACTCTTATGCTCCTTGGCTTTCTTCTGCTGAGGTCTGATCATGAGCAGGTAGATGACCAGGAACATGAGGACAAACATGAAGATGGGGTTGCCCAGGAATCCTGCGGCGCCACCGGCTGCCGCCGTCTGCTCTCCAGCCTGGGTTGCAAGAATATTAACAAGTTCAGTCACAGTGCCTCCTGTGTATTGGGTAAAATTCTCGATGAGTCGAGGAACGGAAACTTAACAAACAGTTGGTGTCGGGTCAATGCCCTAGATGTCGATTTCATGCCCTTTTGATGCAAATAGGAAACATCCGGGTATTTATTGTTGGTTTTCGACCGATGTATTAACAGGATAGGATCGTTTTTTGTTCCTGTAATGCTTCGGTCTAAGGATTTTTATGTTTTTTCATGTTTATCGCTGGGCTGATTGGTAGTTGGCTCGGTTGTTGGTGACCTGCCTGTTGGTGGCTCAGCTGTTGGTGGTCTTGTTTCGGTTGCTCCAGGTTCTGGTGCCGATAGTGGAGCGTTTGGTATGGAACTGGCTGCAGTATGCAGTGAGAGTGCCGTCAATAATAGCTCTGCGAAGATCTGTGACCAGTTGACGGTAAAAGTGCAGATTATGGATGGTGTTTAACCGCAGGCCCAGTATCTCCTTGGCCACGAACAGGTGGCGCAGGTACGCCTTGGAAAACCCGGTGCAGGTGGGGCAGGTACACTCGGGGTCCAGGGGGGAGGGGTCTTCTCTCCAGCGGGCCTGTTTGATGACCACGTCTCCCTGACTGGTGAAGAGCAGGCCGGTTCGGGCGCTGCGGGTGGGGAGGACACAGTCAAACATGTCAACTCCCCGGATTACCCCTTCAACTATGTCTTCTGGAGTGCCCACACCCATGAGATAACGGGGCTTGTCGGTGGGCATGTGGGGGAGGGTTGCATCCAGGGTGTCGAGCATGGACTGGGTGTCTTCTCCTACGGAGAGGCCGCCTATAGAGTAGCCGGGCAGGTCGAGGAGGGCCAGTTCCTGGGCGTGGATGGCTCTCAGGTCTGGCTCGGTGCCGCCCTGGACGATGCCAAAGAGGGCCTGATCGCTTCGGTTGTGGGCTGCTATGCAGCGCTGGAGCCAGCGGGTAGTTCTGGCCATGGCTTCTTCCACTGCCTTGCGGGAGGCGGGCAAGGCTGTGCAGTGATCAAATGCCATTGCAATGTCTGAGCCAAGAGCCTGCTGGATCTCCATGGAACGTTCAGGACTCATCAGATGGATTGATCCGTCCAGGTGGGATCTGAAGGTTACTCCTTCTTCCCGAAATTTTACTAGGCCGGCCAGGGAGAATGCCTGAAATCCGCCGCTGTCGGTGAGTATGTTGTGCTGCCATCCCATAAAACTGTGCAGGCCACCCAGGGTAGCTATCAGATCGGGGCCGGGGCGCATACCCAGGTGGTAGGTGTTCCCCAGGATGATGCGGAATCCCATCTGGTGCAACTCCCATGGGGCCATTGCCTTGACTGTGCCCTGGGTGCCCACTGGCATGAAAACGGGGGTCTCAATCTGGGCGTGTCGAGCTGTTCGGATAATGCCAGCTCTTGCATTGCCGTCGGTGGCTGTCAGGGTGTAGTTGAGCGCATCGAGGTTGCCTACTGGCGAACGATGCTGGGTGGCCTGAGCTGACTCCTGGTTCATGGTAGTCCCCGGATTTGTTTTTGGGGCAGTATTGTTTTCCATATCGATAATGGTGTGATTGTTTATGTTTCCCATGCCTGATTACGTCTCGTCAGTATGATTGTTGGGGTCTATTAGTGTTTGCACTGTCTGCGGAAGCATCTGCTCTGCTGCTGCCGGAGAGTCTATTTCCTAGCGGATGAACATGGAATCACCATAGGAGAAGAACCGGTACTGTTTTGCCACAGCTTCCCTGTAGGCTTCAAGCAGGGTCTCCCGTTCCACCATGGCCGAAACCAGCAGCAGCAGGGTAGATTTGGGCAGATGGTAGTTGGTTATGAGTTGATCCACAATCATGAACTCGAAGCCAGGGTAGATGAAAATATCTGTGCTCCCTGATCCTGCTTCCAGGATGCCCCTGTTGTTGTAGCTGGAGCTGGTAGTGGTAGTGGTAGTGGTAGATGCGGTTTCGGGCATCCCCAATTTGTACCGTCCCTGTCGGCAGGCCGACTCCAGTGTTCTCACCACAGTGGTGCCCACCGCAAGAACAGGTCTTCCTTCTTGCTTGGCCTGATTTACCATGTCCGCAGTTTCAGTCGGTACTGTGTAGAGCTCATGGTGCATGTGGTGGTCTTCCACCCGCTCGGTCTGCATGGGGCGGAATGTACCAGGGCCCACATGGAGGGTAACCCAGGCGATCTGGCACCCCTTCTGCCTGATGGCGTCCAGCAGCTCTGGTGTGAAGTGGAGGCCCGCAGTTGGAGCTGCCACAGCTCCAGGAGGACCTGCATAGACGGTCTGGTATCGGTCCAGATCATCGGGACAGGTGTCTCGCTTAATATACGGAGGCAGGGGTATGCTCCCGGATTGGTTCAGAAACTGGTTGAATTCAGAGTCAGTAAATCCGGCGAAGTCCAAGGTGATTTCGCCCCCGCCGTGGTTGGCTGTGACCTGGATCATGGAGTCACCCAGGAGCAGGTAGTCGCCTGGGTGCACCCTCTTGGCCGGTTTGACCATGGCTCTCCACTGGGCAGCCTTCAGCAGGTGGTCAGTCTCGCTCTGTGCGGTGGGGTTTTCTGGCTCAATCAGTAGCACTTCCACCTTGCCGCCGGTTAGGGGGCGGATCCCCTGAAGGCGTGCTGGAAAGACCTTGGTGTTGTTGAAGACTATCAACTCGTTGCCGGAGAGCAGGTTGATAATATGGTCGAACTGATAGTGGGAACGGCTACCGTCCTTGCGGTCGAGTACCATCAATCTGCTCTGGTCTCGTTTGGGGGCTGGCCATTGGGCGATCAGTTCTGGGGGAAGATGAAAATCGTAGTCGGATGCAAACATGGGAGGAAGATAAACCAAGGATTGCCACTTTGCCACAAGATTTCATGAATTTCTCAAGTATGCGGTATGTGCGACCGTTGGCATCACCCATATATGAGATGTTTAACAATGGTTCTCTTGCCGTGTCACGCCAAGTTGGGCCAGGCTTCAACTGCCCGGGCAGTGGTGGTGGCGTGGGGGGGGGCAGCGTGGCGGGTGGGATGACCGGCTATGCTCCCAGTTCTCCAGTCATGATATGGAGACCAGTTCAATCAAAGGACGATCTGGGTCTACGGGTTCCCGCACATCCACTCGACATACCAGGGCCCAGTCGGAGAGATCCTGGTTATCCAGGATGGTCTGCTGGGCATGCCACAATCCTGGTTGCTCCTCTCGTATGGTGGTGAGGTGGGGCTGCCGGGCACGGGGAGTTCTGTTCAGCCCAGAACGGGCTTCCAGGAAGCTGACCCATGCACTCTTCAGGGTTTCGGCATTCCAGCCGTTTTCCACGGGATTCTTCATCATCTCCACAGCTTCTTCGTAATCCTCTGTGGCCATGGTGGAGAGGAGCAGGAACATCTCACTCCTGATTCTGCGTTGGAAGCCCTTGAAGTCAGTGCCTGGATTGAGTCGCACCTGCCTGCGAATAGTGGCAGTGGGCTGGTCATCCTGATCACCGCCGTCAGACGTGCGACCAGTCCCTGCTGATACACCCTGTGTGGAGAGCCCTGTGGTTGACTTTTCATCGCTGCTGCCAGTGTCAACCATCTTCTCCCATTCGTCCAGGAGGCTGGAGTCGGTGAGCCGCACAATGGTGAGCAGGTAACTGAGGATGTCTTCAAACTCTTCTGTCCAGTAGAAGGTGGGAACAGACTGGGAGGCGGTTTTATAGACCTGGGAGAGATAGCGGAGGAGGGCGCCTTCGCTGCGGGCAAGACCGTATTCTCTTACGTATTCATTGAACCCCAGCCCCCGTTCATACATGTCACGGGCGATGGACTTGGGCTTGATGTTCTCGTTACCTACCCAGGGGTGGGACTTGGCGAATTCATTGAATGTGTCATAAATGTATTCGGCCATGGGCTTGAGATACTCAACCTGCTCAAGCTGCTCCATCCGCTCCTCATAAGGTACCCCTTCGGCCTTAAGCCGGGCGACCAGGTCGCCTTTCAATTTGTCGATTTGTTTGAAGAGAAGGGCATTGGGGTTTTCCTGGATTGATTCCACCATGGAGAGGATGTTGAGGGCGTAGTCCGGTTCGTTCGGGTCGAGCCTGTTGACAGCCTCCACCATGAATAGTCCAAGGGCCTGGTTTAGTGAGAAGTCGTCCTGCAGGTTGGAATCCACCCATACCGAGGACCCCCTGCCATGGTCACGGGGGAGCAGGCCCACTATCGCAGCTTGCCGTAATGACCTGAACAGTTCGGCTGCCCTCTTGATCTGGAGCCGCTGTTCTCCTGGCCTGATGTGGCTTCGCCGGATTATCTGGATTAGCCTGCCGTAGCCTCTGTCATGCTGCTCGCTATCCTCAAGGAGCACATTCATCAGGATGCTGTGGTTAATCTGCAGCTGGGGTTCCATGGGCTCTGGCAGTGAGGCGAGCAGACGTTCGAAGACGCTCTTGTCCCAGTTGACAAATCCTTTGGGGGGGCTTTTGCGCACCAGCTTCTTCTTCAGGTGGGGGGCAGCGGCAACCTTGGCATCGATGCGCCTGTTCTCAATTACATGCTCGGGTGCCAGTACAACCACTCGCCCCTGATCATCAAACCCCTTGCGCCCGGCCCTGCCTGATATCTGATGGAATTCCCGGGCGGAGAGGATTCCTGTCTTACGTCCGTCGAATTTGCTCAACTGGGTGAAGAGGACTGTCTTGATGGGGATGTTCACACCCACGCCCAGGCTGTCCGTGCCGCTGATTACTTTCAGGAGACCTGCCTGGGATAGTCGCTCAACCAGCAGGCGGTATTTGGGCAGCAAGCCTGCATGGTGCACCCCCACACCGTTGCGCAGCAGGCGGGCGAGTTCCTTGCCGTATGGTGTATCAAGTCGGGCCGTATTTAACACCTTGTTGATGGTTTGCTTGTCCTCCTTGGAGCACACGTTGATGCTGGTCATGTTCTGGGCCTGTTCTGCGCTGGCTTTCTGGGTGAAGTTGACCAGGTAGACGGGGGTTTCTCCTTTGTTCACCAGATCATCCACAGCTTCGTGGACAGGGATCTCCTCATACTGGAAGGTTAGGGGAACCGGCCGTTGTGAGCCTCTGACGACGGACACTTTGCGGCTGGAATAATCTTCGATTTTCTCGGTAATATGGCTGCAATCCCCCAGGGTTGCTGACATCATCAGGAACTGGGTCTCTTTTGCGGTGAGCAGGGGTATCTGCCATGCCGCTCCCCGGTCCCGGTCGCCGTAATAGTGAAACTCATCCATGACCGCATAGTGGCATGGGGGAGCAGTGGAGCGGAGGCCCATGTTAGCCAGTACTTCCGCAGTACAGCAAATAATTGGTGCGTCCCGATTCACAGTGCCGTCGCCAGTCATTAACCCCACGTTGGCTGCACCGAAGGTTTGGCAGAGGTCGAAGAATTTTTCGTTGACCAGGGCTTTGATTGGGCAGGTGTAGTAGGATATCAGGTTCTTGGCCATGGCCAGCAGGTGGAGGGCCATGGCTACCAGAGATTTGCCCGAACCGGTAGGGGTGTTGATGATCACATGCCTGCCAGCCAGGATTTCAAGGATGGCCTCTTCCTGGGCGGGGTAGAGCTCCAGCCCTAAACTGGACACATATTCCAGGAAGGTAACCAGGACTGCGTCCGCTATATCTTCTTCGGCAATTTTGCGCAGGTAGTCGATTTTTCCTTCAAAGAAGGCTGTACCAGATGGTCCCGGATGTTTGGCAGTGGTATTGGCGTCGGTATTCCCAACCCCAGTGTTTGCGGGACGATTCATTGCCATGGGCAAAATTTGATTGTTCATAGGAATTTTCTTGCTGCTCAAGTTCATTAACGCTGGATTGGTTTTAAGGTTAAAATGTGCAAAATCCACTCCATGGCTATAGCAACTCCTTGCTCACATGTCACCCCACTGCAAACGAAATTTACATATATGAAAAAATGATGTGTCTGGATACAGCTTAGACAGGACAACTGAATAAGGATCTTTATTACCATGGTGTATGGTTTGAATCTCCCATTGACCATGAAAATCACTCGGGATAGGATTGCTTTTTCAGGTACATAGTTGACCAGCCCATGCAGGGGTATGGCATGCCAGGGAAGGGGCAAGGGGCAAGTTGAAAGTGGTTTGTCAGAAATTCAGAGTCGGAGAGTGCCGGCAGAGAGAAGTGAGGAGGGAATCCCCCTGCCGATGTAGGGGCACGGCATGCCGTGCCCTCAAGTTGCAGTGTGAACAATAGAAGCATTCAGTGCCTTAGGTTCATGATTCCAGCTTCAAGGTTCTAGTATTGAGAGGTGGTTGGAATGGTTCCTGACCGTAATCAGGGTCAACATGATTCTGCTGACTTACGCATAGGGGATGGGCAGCACCCCATCGTTGGCTTCTCTAAAGGACCGCTGGTTAATTTTTACTTTGAAGGGCAACTCTTGCAGGGATGCGAAGGGGAACCTGTGGCTGCTGCACTCCATGCGGCAGGTATCAGGATGCTGGGGCACAGCAGACGGCTGGGGAGGCCCCGTGGCTTTTTCTGTGCCATGGGCAAGTGCTCGTCCTGCAGGATGGTGGTAGATGGGGTGCCCGATGTGATGGTTTGTGTCACTCCCCTTAGGAGCGGTATGGTGGTGGAGCGTACCTTGAGATTGAGCCGGGCTCCCCTCGATGCTGGTCAGGCTGGGGGTTCAGATGCTACATCTAAATGAACCGCTAACAACTGCGGACCTCACGATCATCGGGGCTGGTCCGGCCGGATTGGCCGCTGGTGTGGAAGCCCTTGACCGTGGCATTATGCCTTTGGTTGTGGACGATGGGTTTGTGCCGGGTGGGCAGCTCATTAAGCAGACCCACAAGTTCTTCGGCTCAAGGGCCCAATACTGTGGGTTCAGGGGGTTCCACATTGCTGAGCAACTCCATGGGAAGCTGCTTGATGCCGGCTGTTCAGTGGCTTCCGGGAGCACCGTGATTGGGTTATATCGGGATGACAGGTTTGTTGTGCCACCGTGTTCTTTATCACCACCGGGCACAGAGAGTGAAGCTGGTGTCATGCAACAGCCTGCGCCACCAGGATTTGTGCTGGGGGCGCCGCCTGGAACAAGCCCTCCCTGTTCCAATCCTTATGACAGTTCAGGTTTTTCTTCTCTACCCCTTACTTTATCCACTGATTACAACCACCCAACCAGCAGTAACACCATACCTACACCATCACATCCATTCACGCTCGCCATTCATAAGGACAATCGCTTGTGGAAGGTAGCCTCCAGGGCAGTTCTGGTCGCCACTGGAGCCAGTGAGAACCCCCTCGCATTCCCAGGTTGTGATCTGCCTGGCGTTTATGGGGCAGGAGCAGTCCAGACGCTTATGAATGTGCATGGAGTGAGGCCAGGGCGCAGGGTGCTGATGATTGGCTCAGGCAACATTGGGCTCATCGTGTCGTACCAGCTCCTGCAGGCGGGTGTTGAGGTGGTGGCCCTGGTAGAGAACAGTCCGCGGATTGGGGGGTACCATGTTCATGCGGCCAAGCTGCGTCGCTGCGGTGTCCCTGTCCTGACCAGCCACACGGTTCAGCGTGCCATAGGCAGCCTTGGCGTGGAGGGAGCGATAGTGGTCGGCGTTGATGGGGCGGGGCGGGCCATACCTGGCACAGAGATCCTGTTGGATGTGGATGTGATCTGCCTCGCCGTTGGCTTGACGCCCATGTGCGATTTGCTCTGGCAGGCAGGCTGCAGGATCGAATTTGTGCGGGAGCTGGGCGGCCATGTGGCCTGGCATGACAGCAGTATGGCCACCTCCATCCCCGGGCTTTATGTGGCTGGAGATGTGTCCGGGATTGAGGAGGCTTCCACTGCCATGCTTGAGGGGAGGGTGGCTGCTGCTTCGATTGCTTCTTATCTGGTCTCTGCCTGTGGTGGTCAGGAGACTGCTGGAGAGGAGGGTGGGAGTGGGGCGGTAGCTGAGCAGCACTGTGCAGCAGGAGTTAGGGGCCATGGAGCGAAGCTTGGGGTGGAGGTAACCAAAAAAGCTGGTGATAATGATAACCCTGCTCTAGCTCTAGAGTGGTTTCGGAACGGGCCTTTTGGGGCTAAAGCCCTGACTGGAAAAAGGAAATTATGGTGTAAAGGGGAGCAGCATGTCGCAGGGGTACCGATAGATGCGCCAGTTGAAACCCGAACCAGCTCTCTTGATGCCAACTCTGATGCCCACTCTCTACAGGTTTCTCACTATGAGACGGATGGTGTGTTGGACCAGAAAACGCTTGAACAGTTGGGGGCGGGGCTCGGGCGTGGCCCAGGTGCTCAATCATCCCAAGGCGGTCTGCGCAAGGCTGTAATTGAGTGTGTGCAGGATATCCCCTGCAATCCTTGTGTGGCCTCATGCAGGCTTGGCGCAATCACCATCGCCGGGGATGGGCTGAACGGCAGACCGGAGCTGCAGCGTGAGCGTTGCACCGGATGCGGAGTGTGTGTGGGGAGGTGTCCAGGGCTGGCTATCTTTGTTGAGGATTGGGGTGACTTTGGTGATGGGGGTAAGGTTGGGCAGATATCTCTCCCATATGAATTTGTCCCGGTCCCGGTGGTTGGGGAGCAGGTTGACCTGTTTGGTAGAGACGGGGCTTTTCTGGGGGTTGGTGATGTGGTCCGGGTGAGGAGGATGGGCGACGGAGTGGGATCGGGAGCGGGAGTGGGAGTCGGTACTGGCTGCGGAAGAGCCAGCGGCGGAGCCAGGAGTGATGTGGTGGTCGCCAGCGGCAGTGATAAATCCATTCATGCAAGCTCTGGCAGTTCCTGGCCTGATGATCGTTCATCTGTGGTTACGGTGCGTATGGAGCGTCATCTGGTCTCTTCCGTCAGGCATATCAGGGCAGGAAGAGAGAGGGAAAATGAAAACTCTGGTAGGTGAAGAACCCATTGTTATTTGCAGATGCGAGGATGTTACCGAAGAGATGATCTTGGATGTGCTCAATGAGGGCTTTAATTCACCAGAGGAGATAAAGCGGATCCTCCGGTGTGGAATGGGGCACTGTCAGGGTCGCACCTGCAGCAGCCTTATTGCTCGAATTGTGGCCCGGCACCTGGGAGTATCCGTGGAAGAGGTGGCCCGCATTGTGGGACGGCCTCCCTCTTGTCCAGTGTCATTAGGGGATCTCGCTTCCTGTCTGGAGGTGGACGATTGAACCCGTCTTCATCCCGGTCTCTGAACCTGTCCGATGTGCTGGTGGTGGGTGGTGGCATCCTGGGAACTTCCGTAGCCTACCACCTGGCCCGGTATCATGGGATGCGGGTTACTCTCCTGGAGCGGCAGTATCTTGCTGTCGGATCTTCAGGGAGATGCATCTGCGGGGTGCGCCAGCAATTTTCCAATGAGCCCACCATTCGTATCGCCATGGAGAGCGTCAGCCTTTTCAAGCAGATGTCCGTTGAGCTGGAAGTGGACGTTGAGTGGGCATCAACCGGATATTTGTTCCTGGCCCATGACCAGGAGCACCTGGAGCGGTATCGGACCCTCCAAACGCTGCAAGTGGGGCTGGGATTGCCCGTTTCTATTCTGGATGGGGCAGGAGTGATTAATATTGTGCCAGGCATCTCCAGTGAAGGTCTGCTGGGCGCTGCCTGGTGTCCAGAGGATGGGCAGGCCAACCCGTTTCGGGTGGTGTATGGGTACGCCCGGATGCTGAAGAAACTGGGCGGCAGAGTGGTGACTGGGGCTGAGGTGGCGGCTGTAGATGTGGTTGATGGGAGAGTGGGCAGGGTGACTACCACTGACGGTACAGCTTACGTGGCCGACCATGTGATTCTTGCTGCTGGACCATTGATAAATCGGGTGGCCAGTCTTGCTGGAGTAGAGGTGCCGGTGGTTGCAGAGCGCCATGAAGCTCTGGTTACTGAACCCACCGGGGCAGGCGGTCTGCCCATGCTGGTGGATTATCGAGATGGGGGCTGCTACTTCACCCGTTTAGCTGGCGCTGGACAAATTATCGGGTGTGTTACTCCTGTTCCACCTGTTCCAGGCAATTCCCGTGCCTCAACCATGGATTTTCTCTGCCGGGCCTCCGGGCGGATGGTGCGGTTGATGCCTGAACTGGCTCGCGTCAAGGTGCTCAGACAGTGGGCCGGTAGTTATGAGATGACTCCTGATGGCAACCCTGTGGTTGGAGAGACGCCAGTAAAGGGACTGTGGGTTATCGGGGGTATGTGTGGCCATGGGTTCATGCTTGGACCTGCCATGGGCAGACTTTTGGCAACCAAGGTAGCAGGAGGGGAGCCAGCTATCTCCCTGGAACCATTCAGGCTTGATCGGGAATATGTGGCCGAAGAAGCCCTGCGGTAATTGGGGCGGGTTTCAGCAATCAAACGGAGCGGAGTCGTTTGTACGGGCACGGCCGCTAACCGAGGCATTCCGTTTGAAAGTCCACTACCACTCACGCGCCTGTACGGGCACGGCTTAAGGCAGCTGGCTTCCGTGCGGTGTCCCCGGCTACTCACGCGCCTGTAAGGGCACGGCATGCCGTGCCCTTCGTCAGCGGCGCACCTAACCTCTGTCACCCCCCAACTCTCTGCCGATATGCACTGACCTTGAATTGCTCGTAAACCACTCTCACCACGCAACTTGTACCTTGTAACTTTCTCGGCATGAAATGCCCTCAATTTTAGTAGGAATAAGATACACCCTGTTTCCCGCCTGATTGGTGAGCTGCCAGCCCCACTCCCTGTCTGGATCACCAGTCACCATATTTCCCTGTTTTCCGGTCTGTGTGGAGGAAAACTGGTTGAACAGCTACCGCTTCTGGTCTAGTATCCTGCCTGATTGATTCACTGCATTGGTGTGCGCTTTTAGTGCCTGATGGTCGGCCTCAGCCTCCTGCCTAGCCTGCTGGTTATTCCTCACATAGGCCTGGGGCTTGTTATAGGCCACGATTGTGTCCAGATAGGATAGCGGTCTTCCATCAGTTGACGCCCATTTTGTATGTAAGCAGTTTACCTCATTGTGCGAATCAACATTGCAGTGTGGTTCGTTCTGTTTCAATAGGTTGATTTACCACCTACAGGGAGGAGTCATGGTTGCTACAGTTACTGAGTTTCACAATGAACCGATGACCGATTTTTCTATTCCAGCAAATCGTGAAGGAATGGAGAATGCTCTTCGTCAAGTAGAGGCTGATTTCGGGAGAGAGTATCCCCTGGTGATTGGTGGCAAAAGAGTCAAGACATCGGCATCTTTCAAGTCATTCAATCCATCCAACCCTGAACAGGTAATCGGCGTGTTTGCCAAGGCTGGTGAAGGGGAAGCAGAGGACGCCATCAAGACTGCCCACCAGGCGTTCCAATCGTGGAAGTGGATGCCCGTTCAGGAACGGGCTACAGTTCTGCTCCGTGCTGCCAGCATGATCCGACAGCGACGCTGGTATTTCAATGCACTCCTGGTGCTCGAAGTGGGTAAAAGCTGGGCTGAGGCGGACGGCGATACGGCTGAAGCCATTGACTTTTGTGAGTTCTATGCCCGGGAGATGATGCGGCTCGCCGCTCCCCAGCCAGTGGTGGCCTATCCTGGTGAAATTGGTCAGTATAAGTACACCCCCATGGGCGTTGCCCTGGTTATTCCGCCCTGGAACTTTGCCCTGGCTATCATGGTGGGCATGACCACTGCCGCCATTGTGGCTGGCAATACTGTTGTTCTGAAGCCGAGCAGCGATTCCCCCTTGATCGGGTACGCATTCACCGAATTGATGGAGCAGGCTGGACTGCCTGCTGGCGTGCTTAATCTGATCACTGGACCGGGTGGTCTGGCTGGGGAATATGCAGTCAAACATCCCCTTACCCGGTTGATCTCATTCACTGGATCTAGAGAGGTGGGGTTGCGCATTAATCAGGCCGCAGCGACAGTGGCCCCCGGACAGCGCTGGATCAAACGGGTGGTGGCTGAGATGGGAGGCAAGGACTATATCATTATTGATGATCCCTGCGACCTGGATGCGGCTGCAACCAATGTGGTGGCTGCAGCCTTCGGATTCCAGGGGCAAAAATGCTCTGCTGCCAGCCGGGTCATTGTCCTCGATTCGATTTATGATCGCTTCATTGGCAAGATTATTCCCAAGGTCAAGGCGCTCAAGGTGGGCGATGTGAGGGTTCCCGCCAATACCGTTGGGCCGGTTATCAATGAAAGGGCCATGGAGAGTATTCTTGGGTACATTGAAAAGGGCAGGAGTGAAGGTCGCCTGCTTGCCGGTGGCAATCGAGTTGGTGACAAGGGCTGGTTCATCGAGCCCACCGTATTCGGCGACGTGGACGCCAAGGCCACCATTGCCCAGGAGGAGATCTTTGGGCCGGTTCTTGCTATCACCAAGGCCACCAGTTTCGAGCAGGCCGTGGAGTTCGCCAATGGCACCGAGTATGGCTTGACCGGGGCTTTCTACTCCCTGAATCGGGAACATATCCGCCAGGCCAAGCGTCAGCTTTTTACCGGGAATCTGTATATTAACCGTAAATGTACTGGGGCCCTGGTGGGCGTGCATCCTTTTGGCGGCTTTAATATGAGCGGCACTGATTCCAAGGCCGGAGGGAGGGATTACCTGCTTCTGTTCACCCAGGCAAAATCTATTGCTGAAAAGGTCGATTATTAACTTCTGTATTTGGAGGTGATATTCATGCAGCAGCGCACTAAAGCCTTGATTGACAAGGAATACCAATTCGGAGCTCACAATTATAAGCCCCTCCCGGTGGTCCTGGAACGAGCCGAGGGAGCTTTTGTCTGGGATGTTGAAGGCAAGCGCTATCTGGATTGCCTGGCCTGTTACTCTGCGGTAAACCAAGGGCACAGACACCCTCGGATTCTTGAGGCAGTGAAGAGGCAGATGGATCGGATTACTCTCACCAGCCGGGCTTTTTATAATGATCAATTGCCCCACTTTTATGAGGAGCTGGCTGGTCTGTGCGGTATGGATATGGTGTTGCCCATGAATACGGGCGCCGAGGCGGTGGAAACTGCCATCAAGGTGGCCCGTAAGTGGGGCTACACGGTCAAGGGTATTCCCGCCAACAAAGCTGAAATCATCGTCTGTTCGGGCAACTTTCATGGTCGCACCACCACCATCATCAGCTTCTCTACCGATGAAGAGTACAAGGCCAATTTCGGACCATTTACCCCCGGATTCAGGGTGGTGCCCTATGGGGACATTGAAGCCCTCAAGCAGACGATCAACGGGAATACAGCTATGTTTTTGCTTGAGCCGATTCAGGGAGAGGCTGGCGTGGTAATTCCGCCGGATGGGTACCTGAAGCAGGCCAGGGAGCTTTGCCGCGAAAACAGCGTACTGTTTGCTGCCGATGAGATCCAGACTGGACTGGGGCGCACCGGGCGCCTCTTCTGCTGCGAATGGGAGGGGGTTCAGCCGGATATATTTATTCTGGGTAAGGCTCTGGGGGGTGGCATTTATCCTGTCTCTGCGGTGGTTTCCTTTAAGGAAGTGCTCGGCCTGTTCAAGCCTGGCGAACATGGATCCACCTTTGGTGGTAACCCTCTCGCTGCTGCCATCGGGCGTGAAGCGCTGCGGATCATTGTGGATGAGAAACTGCCGGAACGTTCCGATCGCCTTGGCATGTGGCTCATTGACCAGATCAGAGGCTTTGCCAGCCCATTGATTAAAGAAGTGCGGGGCAGGGGGCTGTTTGTGGGAATCCACCTGAAGCCTGAGGCTGGCGGTGCACGAAAGTATTGTGAGATGCTCATGGAGCGTGGCATGCTCTGCAAGGAGACCCACCATGACGTGATCCGCATCGCTCCGCCACTTGTAGTCGCCGAGCCAGATCTAGAGTGGGCCGTTGAGCAGCTAG
>CAYZFJ010000073.1:0-15690 GCA_964477705.1 uncultured Myxococcia bacterium
GAAAAGCCCAAATGGGTCTCAATTCGGATAAACTCGGTCTAAAAGGTAAGCAACTCCTTGACATCGCCCCCCCATAGTGGTCTCTTGAGGTTTTGATGCTAACAGCCTCCAATGGGGACCAGGATTGTCTTAATCAGTTTGCTTGGTATGGCTTTGATAAGGGGGGTGCAGTCGGAGCTAAAGGATATGGATGACAGATGGTTATCTGTAGATGAGATCGGGGTTTATCTCGGTGTGAAACGGGATACGGTGTACAAGTGGATTAGTGAAAAAGCCATGCCTGCCCATAAAATCGGCCGTCTCTGGAAGTTTAAGAAATATGAAGTAGACGAGTGGGTTCGTAAAGGCGAAGCAGGTGAGAGCAGCAGTGAGCATGAGAGAAAAGAATAAACAACTATCCAGGTTCGGGTTCAGCTTCGAACGTGGCGGGGCCCACACCTCTCGCACCATCATGCTTGACGAACTCGAGACCTTGTTAGCTTATGTCAATCAGCCCGAAGCCGATAAGGCTGACTACCTGCAGGCAATTGTGGATGATAACTGCCTGGGTAAGCGCTCCACCAAAACCCGCACACTCACCTATCGACACCTGGTGGACCTTTACTCTCTTGATCGGAGCAAGATCCTCTTTCGAGTTCTTCGCTACTTCTGGAATCGTGACATCAGTGGGCAGCCACTGCTGGCGCTGCTCTGTGCATATGCTCGGGACCCCATTCTCCGCTCTTCTGCTCCGTTTCTTCTGCAATTCTCACAGGGTTCGGCTATTGCCCGTGAGTCTCTTGAGGAATTTATTGACAGCCGAGAACCTGGCCGTTTCAGCAAAGCTACCCTTACATCGACTGCTCAAAATATTAATTCGTCATGGACCAAATCTGGCCACCTCTCCGGACGTCTCCGAAAAGTGCGCTCCAGAGCCAATCCAACAGCCGGGAGTGTCTCCTACGCTTTGCTCCTTGGCTATCTTACTGGCGTCAGGGGGCAGGCGCTCTTTCAGACCGAATACACCAAATTGCTCGATTGCCCGTTCGATAGAGCCATTGAGCTTGCCGAAGAAGCATCCCGCAAGGGTTGGATTGTGCTCAAACGGGTGGGGGACGTGATCGAGGTTCTTTTCCCAAGTCTGATAAACCAGCAAGAGATGGAGTGGCTCCGTGAGCAGAATTAAGCGGCTGATACAGTCCTACAGCAAATATATCTCCGTTCCGTGGCGGGATGATGCCGCTGCGCCACAGCGTGTGATCTTCTGTGTCTATAACGAGAGTGAGGAGCGCTGGTTGCGTGCCAAGGTTGATGAATTTGAGATTGCTACACGACAGGCAGGCCACCAATGGGCCATATTCGACCTGACGGATACTTTTGCCATATGGCTCACCTCGCAAAGGTACGCCAAGAGTTACTTCCAGAAGCCCCATCTGCTCTCCACCCTGTTGCCAAAGTACCTCGAGTTTATCGCCAATGAATTCGAGATCTTTCTCCTGGCAAACCACATTGGACCTGATTTCGTGGTGGCAGTTAAAGGGGCGGGTTCTCTCTTCGGGTTTCTTAAAGCAAAAGAAGTGGTTGAAAAGCTGGCTCCCATGGTCAATGGGCGGCTTCTGGTTTTCTTCCCAGGCAGCTACGATAACAACAACTACAGGCTGCTTGATGGCTATGACGGGTGGAATTATCTCGCCGTACCGATTACTGCGGACAAAGAATACTGACTGAATGAATGAATGAATGAAGGGCAGGGGTTAAGTTAATGGTGTTGAACCGTGAAATTTTCCAAAAGGATCCGTCCACTCGCAAACTGGTCAATGAGGGCGTGGCGAACGTTAACGATGATAAGACCAGTCAGGCGATGTCAGTACTTCGTTACGAACTGGAGACTTTTGTCTGTGACGGCCAATACGAAAAGGGAATGTCACATATTTTTGACACCTACCTGAAGAATATCGACCAGGCGCAACAACCGGCAGTTTGGGTCAGTGGGTTTTACGGCTCAGGCAAATCACACCTTGTCAAAATGCTCCGGGCACTTTGGGACGACACAGTATTTGAGGATGGAGCCACGGCTCGTGGCATAGCCAACCTGCCGCAAAATATCGCCGATAATCTCAGGGAGCTCAGCACCCAGGCTAAACGCCACGGGTGCCTGCACGCTGCGTCCGGTACCCTCGGTGCTGGTGCCAAGGGCAGCGTTCGCCTGGCCCTCCTGCGCATCATCTTCAAATCTGCCGGCTTGCCTGAGCAATACCCGGTGGCGCGCTTTGTCATGTGGCTCAAGCACGAAGGCATCTATGACCTGGTCCGGGATCATGTTGAGCAGAGTGGCTTGGATTGGGATGAAGAGCTGGACAACTTTTACGTGGCTGAGGGGCTCCACAACGCGCTGGTTCAGACCAAGCCGAAGCTGTTCTCATCCACTGCCTCCTGCGTCGAAACCCTGAATAACCTCTACCCCTACGTTCAGGACGTCTCCAGCGATGACATGATCAAGGCCATCCGACAGGCACTTACCAAGGATGGCAAATTCCCGCTCACCCTGGTGGTGCTCGACGAGGTGCAACAGTACATTGGTGAAGACAGCCAGCGCTCCCTTGATGTCCAGGAGGTAGTGGAAGCCTGTAGTAAAAACATTGGTGGTAAGCTGCTTTTTATCGCTACAGGCCAGACGGCGGTGACCGGTACCAGCAACCTGAAAAGACTTGAGGGACGGTTCACCATCCGGGTGGAGCTCTCAGATGCGGACGTGGAGGCGGTAATTCGTCAGGTCATTCTGGCCAAGAAGCCAGAAGCCAAGGCATTTATCGAGCAGGTCATGCAGACCAACCTGGGCGAGATCTCCAGGCATCTGGCAGGCACAACCATCGGCCACAGGCAGGACGATATCCCTAATTTTCCCAAAGACTATCCAATTTTACCTGTGCGTCATCGATTATGGGAGAATACACTCAGGATACTTGATCAAACTGGAACAGACAGTCAACTTCGCAACCAGCTCAGCATGGTTCACAAGGTGATCCAGACCAACCTGAACGAGCCCCTGGGCCACGTTGTGCCGGCCGACTATCTCTATTTCGACTCTGCCGACAAATTGCTCCAGTCACGCATCCTGCCACGTAAAGTCCATGAGAAAACCATCAACTGGTACAAGGGGACACAAGACGAAAAGCTCATGGGGCGCGCCTGTGGCCTTATATTCCTCATTAATAGACTGCGTAGCAGTGGGAATGACGAAATAGGCATCCGGGCCACCGTTGACACACTCGCCGATCTTATGGTCGAGGACATCTCTCTTGGCAGCAGCAATTTGCGCAGCAGATTGCCCAGCCTGCTCGATAAATGTGAACTGTTGATGAAGGTCGGTGATGAGTATCGCATCCAGACCGAAGAGAGTACGGCCTGGAATGATGAGTTTCAGAGTCAGCGCTCTGTCCTGTCTAATGAAGGCCACCGTATCGACGCTGAACGTGATGACCGCATCCGCAAGAAGTTCGGCGAGATGGTAGGTAAGCTCTCCCTGACCCAGGGTAACTCCAAGGTTACTCGCGAAATTCATCCGGTGTTTGAGACTCAGCTTCCTGCTGACGCCGAGCAGCGGGTCTGCGTCTGGGTTCGCAATGGCTGGAGCAGCAACGAGAACACGGTGCGGGTTGATTCGAGGCAAGCTGGCAGTCAATCCCCGACCATATTTGTGTTCATCCCCTCACGCTCGGCCGATGATCTTCGCCATCAGATCATAGAGTACAAGGCCGCCAGTGCCACGTTGGATAAGCGGGGGATTCCCGATGGCCCGGAAGGCACCGAAGCCCGGGATGCTATGGAGACCACCAGGCAGACAGCGGAAGGTAAGATTCGCGAACTACTCCAAGAGGCCTTCTCTGGGGCTCGTGTTTTTCAAGGGGGCGGCAATGAAATCCTCGGCAACAATCTCCAGGAGATGGTGACGGAGGCAGCCCGCAACGCATTGCAGCGGCTCTACCCGCTGTTCCATACCGCCGACCACGAGGGCTGGTCCAAGGTTTATGAGCGAGCGCAAAAAGGCGCTCCCGATGCGCTCAAGGCTGTGGGAGATACAGGAGAGCCCTCCTCAAACCCGGTATGCAAGGCCATCCTGGGTTTCATCGCCGGTGGCAAAAAAGGGGCAGAAATCCGCTATAACTTTGAGTCCTCAACCTATGGGTGGTCTCGTGATGCAGTGGACGGTGGTCTCCAGATTCTGTTGGTAACAGGCCTTGTCCGTGCCCATGATGAGCGCGGCCAGGTCCTTGACCCGAAGGCGCTGGAGCGCAAAGCCATCGGCAAGGTGACGTTCAAGGTAGAATCCACTGTCGTCTCTACCGCCCAGCGCATCCAGATCCGCAAGCTGTTTCAGAAGGTCGGAATAATCGCTACGCCGGGTGAGGAACTGGCCTATGTGCCGCAGTTCTTACAGAGAGTACTGGATTTAGCAGACCAGGCTGGCGGTGAGGCCCCCAAACCGGCCCGGCCAGATACCAAATTTATCGACGAAATCCGTACCACAGCGGGCAATGAGCAACTGATTATTATTTATAACCAGCGGGAGGAGCTGGGGCAAAACATCGAGCGATGGCGGGAGCTCGCTGAACGGATCTCGAAACGCTGGCCCAACTGGAGTGTCTTGAAGGGTTTGGTAGCCCACGCCACTAAGCTCCAGGGTGCCGAAGTGATGCTGGCTCATGCTGAGACAATTGAGCAGCAGCGCCAGTTGCTGGAAGAGCCTGACCCGATCACCCCCCTGGTCGCCAACCTGACACAACTGCTCAGGGAGGAGCTGAACCGCCTGGATCAAGAGTATGGGTTGCGTCATAAGCAGGGCATGGAGCGTCTGCGGGATGATTCAAACTGGCAACAACTGGAACCTGAACAGCGTCACCAACTTTTATTTGGCCAACTCCTTCATGAAGCTGCCCGACCTAAAGTAGAGGTGCAGTCAACCAGGGATGTGTTGAACACCTTGAACAACTGCCCTCTGCCGATGTTTGCCGACCGTGTGGCGGCCATGCCCGCCCGATTTAACAATGTGGCCCGTGATGCAGCCAAGCTCTGTGAACCTCTGGCCCAGTTTATTCAGGTGCCACGGCGCACCCTGAAGACCGATGAAGAGATTGAAGCCTGGGTTGACGAGGTGAAACGGCAGCTCAAAGCTGCACTACAGGCTGGCCCGGTGGTTATTAGATAAAAATGGACAGAGTTCAGAGGAAAGCAGTCAGTGGTGTATGGCTAATGGTGGTGGCGGCACTGTGGTGTTTGGTGTAAGGGAGCATGTGCTGGGGTGTGAAAACGCTATCCAGGGTGTCCCCCTCGAGATTGATACTAATCTCCTTAAAAAGGCGGTCTATGACCAGACCGATCCAAAGCTCACCCCGGTTTTCGAGAATTTGATGGTGCCTGAAGGTACAGGTCGTTTGCTGTTAATGCACATCTATCCCGGCATGCCTCCATATACTGACACAGCAGGTCGTGGTTCTATCCGAATCGGCAAGGATTGCAAACCTCTAACAGGGACGTTACGCCGCAAAATCGCCGTTGAGACTGGAGAAACCGACTACACAGCGGAAGCCATTGCGCCATTCCACCAGACCTTAATCTCGGCCGTCGCCATGGAATCGTTACGCAACCAGGCAGCTAAAGAGCATGCCCCTGCGGAATTGCTGAAGCTCTCGGATGTGGATCTGCTGAAACCTGGGTATTGGCCGAATGTTCAATGCCCTGTTGATGGAGGGCAAGGAACCGCCTGTGATCCGTGAGATTGGTGAATCTGTTCTGGTGTGCTTTCCTAAACGTGAACTGAACGTAGCCTTCCGCATTTTTGTCGCTGAAGAGAGCCGTAGAGGGCACAACTTGGCCGTGGATGAGTTGCTATTGCTACAATTTCTATTGCAGCATTCTGAAGTGGATACTGCCACTGCCGCTGCCCTGTGTCAGCGGAGTGAGCCAGAGATTCGAGAGCGTCTGGCGACTATGGAAGGACTGGGCTACATCGAGCACGGAGGTGCTAAGCGAGGTGCCTACTGGTGCATTCATCCAACCTTGTATGCCCGTCTTGTTGACGATGGTCAGGCCGAAACACGCCGTCGCATAGACTGGGAAGCGGCCAAGACCAGGGTCCTCAGTATCCTGATTGAGCGTGCCCGGAGGGGTGAGCCAGGCTTAAGTAATCAAGAGGTTAGGCAAATAACCCATTTTGATCGGAACCAAGTATCCCGGTTGATGCGAGACCTGCGCCGTGCTCACAATTCGGTAAGAAGTACCGGGTATGGAGCGGGAGCACGATATGAATGGCGTGAAGGATAAATCGGGGTTCAAGTGCGATGTGCGCAATTATTTGCGCAATTCTGGCAATAATTGAGCTCTGAATTGCGCATGAACATTTATTGGAGCAATTCTTCGACCAATACCCGATCTCGGCTGTAGGGGCACGGCATGCCGTGCCCTCCTCCGAAGACCATCCTAGGCCAAGAAATAGGGTATGTTGAAAAACAGGTTGCCCATATATGGATTCAAGAGTCGAAAGAAATTTCTGCCATGATAGTCGGCTTGATGAAGTCCATAAAAACCCAAATTCCCAAGAATAAAGAGTACAGAAAAAAGAGTTCAGAAGAAAGTTGAAAACCCCATACTGACAACTGAACACTGATAACTGACAACTCTCTCACGGAGGCACCTATGCAGCCACTGGACAAAACATTAAGAAACCGACTGGAGCGCACTATCAGGGATGCGCGGGACATCGCTGAGAAGGCTGCCCGGGTGGCGCTGGAGCACCTTGGGGTCGGCGAGGCGACACCATATGCCCACCTGAGCGAGCAGGACCGAGAGCTGCGCCGCAGGCTGCGGGTCCACGGACGGCAACTGGGTGATTCTCTGAATGGTGGTAAGGTCCAGACCATGGAGTGCCTTGTTGACGAGGTTGCCTATGAGCACTGGCACCGCATGCTGTTCGCCCGCTTCCTGGCCGAGAACAACCTGCTCATGTATCCCGACCCGGATGAGCCGGTGGCAGTCAGTCTGGAAGAGTGTGAAGACCTGGCCGCTGATGAAGGCGCTGCCAATGGTTGGGAGCTTGCCGCCCGTTTCGCCGCCCGCATGTTGCCTCAAATCTTTAGACATAGTTCTCCGGTTTTCGAGCTTGTTCTCCCACCTGAGCATCAACAGAAGCTTGAGCACCTGGTGGCCGACCTACCCCTGGAGGTATTTACCGCCTCCGACAGCCTGGGCTGGGTATATCAGTTCTGGCAGGCGAAGCGGAAGGACCAGGTGAATGACTCTGAGGTCAAGATAGGGGCACGAGAGCTGCCCGCTGTGACCCAGCTATTTACTGAGCCTTACATGGTCAGCTTTTTGCTCGACAACTCCCTGGGGGCCTGGTGGGCGGCGAGATGCCTCAGTGAGACCGACCTCCAAAATGCCGCCAGTGAAGAGGAGCTGCGCCGGAAGGCTTCGTTGCCCGGGGTGCCGCTTGAGTACCTGCGTTTTGTGCAGGAGGAAGACAGAGAGGGTAACCAGCAGTGGACTCCGGCGGCTGGAACCTTCGGCCGCTGGCCTGAGCAGCTCGCTGACCTGAAGGCCCTTGATCCCTGCTGCGGGTCAGGCCACTTCTTGGTGGCCGCCTTCCTGATGCTGGTGCCCATGCGCATGGAGCGGGATGGCCTCTCACCCAGAGAGGCGGTTGATGCGGTGCTGCGGGAAAACATCCACGGGCTGGAGCTTGATCAGCGCTGTGTAGAGCTGGCTGCCTTCGCC
Source organism: uncultured Myxococcia bacterium (assembly GCA_964477705.1). Taxonomy (GTDB): domain Bacteria; phylum Myxococcota_A; class JAVEVO01; order JAVEVO01; family CAYZFJ01; genus CAYZFJ01. Next base: position 7,750 of record CAYZFJ010000073.1, read on the forward strand.
CTGGCCTTTACTGCCTGGAAATACCCAGGTGCTGGCGGGTACCGAGCGTTACCGGAGCTGAACGTGGCTTGTGCCGGGTTGTCGATCAGCGCCAAGAAGGAGAACTGGTTGGTCTTGGCCGAGGACAACATCAAATTGCTGATAGCGCTCGAAGAACTTTACGAACAGTTCAAGGACGCTCCGATCCTGGGTAGCCTGATCAATCCCGAAGCAAGTCTGGGTATGGAGTCATTGCTTGAGCTCAAGTGGGAAGAAGTCAGCCCTCTATTAACCAAAGCATTAGATGATGAAAAGGATGATGAAAAGACAGAGATGGCTGTAGTTGCCCAGGGGCTGGCCAAGGCTGCCACCCTGCTTGTCGGGCAGTATCACTGGGTTATCACCAACGTGCCCTATCTGGCTCGGGGCAAGCAGGATGAGAAGCTGCGGGATTTCTGTGAAAGGAATTATTCCGCAGCGAAGAACGATTTGGCAACCGTATTCCTTGAGCGTTGTCTGGAATTCTGTATTCAGGGAGGCACAGCCAGCGTTGTGCTGCCCCAGAACTGGCTCTTCTTGACCACCTACAAGAAATTCCGTGAGAAGCTGCTGAAAAAGGATACCTGGAATCTGCTTGCACGGTTAGGCTCAGGAGCTTTTGAAACAATTAGTGGTGAGGTGGTTAAAGCCATTTTGCTAGACATTAGCCATGGCAACTTAGCGAGTGAACTGGATGGGCTATTCGGATCTGCCTCTGGCGGCCACCTGCTGTGCGGGCTGGACGTCTCCGAACCCCGCACCGCCGCAGAAAAAGCAGACCAATTGCTGACAGCAGAGATCAGGAGCGTCGAGCAGGCAAAGCAGTTGGAGAACCCGGATGCGAGAGTGGCGTTTGATAATATTGAACAAGTCGCTCTGCTATCGAATTTTGCTCAATATGGCAAAGGAAGCACAACGGGCGATAGCTTAAGGTACCTGCGTTACATTTGGGAATTTATAGGAATAGATGAAAGGCATGTACCGTGGCTTAATTCACCGAATGGAATATCTCCATGGTCAGGTCGCAGTCAACTTTGCCGTGTTCCTTTGGATGATATAGAGCTTAATCAGCAATTAGGTTGTAGATTGCATGGACAAGATGTGTGGGGTACACCTGGTGTAGTTGTAAATAAAATGCGAAACTTAGAATCATTTTATTATAACGGAGAAGTTTTCGATGATAATATTTGTCCAATTAGTACTATTTCTAAGAATATAATCACTGCAATTTGCTCTTACGTTGAATCTAGTGATTTTCACGATAACGTCCGAGCTGTTGATCAAGCATTGAAAGTTACTGCTGCGACCATTACAAAAGTCCCCTTCGACTTGGACCACTGGACCAAGGTAGCAGCAGAGAAATACCCAAACGGCCTGCCCAGGCCCTACACCGACGACCCTACCCAGTGGATCTTCCATGGCCACCCCTGCGCCTCAGTGATCTGGGATGAGGGAGCAAAGTGGACCGCCCACGGCCCGCTGCGTGCCGATGACACCGTGCTCCAGGTGGCTGTTGCCCGCCTCCTCGGCTACCGCTGGCCCGCCGAGCTGGATCCCAACATGGAGCTGGCCGACGAGCAGCGCCAGTGGGTCAACCGTTGCCAAGAACTGGTCAGCTACGCAGACGGCGACGGCATCGTCTGCATCCCGCCAGTGCGGGGCGAGGCGTCGGCCGCCGACCGCCTGTTTGGCTTGCTCGCTGCCGCTCACAAGCAAGTGGTCAGTGATCAGTTTTCAGTGGTCAGTAAGACCGAAGGGGACAGCTCACCTTCCACCGACCACCCTCCATTTGAACCACTCTCCGATTGGCTAAGCAAGCTCCTTGCCGCTGTGGAGCACAGCGGCAAGAGCCTGGAGAGCTGGCTGCGGGAGAGGTTCTTCACCCAGCACTGCAAACTGTTCCAGCACCGCCCCTTCATCTGGCACATCTGGGATGGACTGCCTGACGGCTTCGCCGCCCTGGTCAACTACCACAAGCTCGACGCCAAGCTGCTGGAGACCCTCACCTACACCTACCTGGGCGACTGGATCAGCCGCCAGAAGCAGGATATCACCAAAGGCATAGACGGAGCCCAGAGCCGCCTCGCCGCCGCCGAGGCCCTCAAGAAGAAGCTGGAGCTGATCCTGCAAGGCGAAGAGCCCTACGATATCTTCGTGCGCTGGAAGCCCCTGGAGCAGCAGCCAATCGGCTGGAACCCGGACCTCAACGATGGTGTGCGCCTCAACATCCGCCCCTTCCTCACCGTACCCGACGTGGGCAAAAAAGGAGTAGGCATCCTGCGTGACAAACCCAACATCAAATGGGACAAAGACCGGGGCAAAGACGTAGAGACAGCCCCCTGGTACCACCTCGGCCCCCACTACAGCGGAAAAGAAGGCGACCGCATCAACAATCACCACCTGACCCTGAAAGAGAAGCTAGAAGCCAGGCAGGAGCGGGAGGCCTTGAATGAACAATAAGCAGCTTTCCCGGATAGTGCTGAAGGGGTTCAAGTCAATCCGTGAATGTGATCTGGAATTGAGCGAGCTGAACTTGTTGATTGGCCCCAACGGTGCTGGTAAATCTAACTTCATTGAAAAGGTATTACATGGCCCTTTGATTGCTCTTGATGTGGGGTTGGATACTATCCGGCGGGAATGCCCGATTTTCCATGAGTGGGTAAACTGGCTTGAAAGTCTTGCTGTCAGAGGTGAAGAATGAAAATCATCGATCACCTCCTTAAATCAGTTCGTGGTGCCGCTGTCTTTAACCAGGATGTTCAGGTCGCCCCTGCCTGTATCCTGTGGCCGGATGGTGATCGTCAGTGGGAGGCCGCCATTCCTGTTCTTCAGGCCGAGCTGCCTGAGCTTGCAATCCTTGGAGACTATGCCCCTGAGAAGCGGACAGGGCCTGCCATCTGGTTGCGTTGCCTGATTGCCAGTCGTGTCGATGATGTCTCACTACCCAAGGAGCGGACACCAATCCTTTATATGCCGGGCGTCAGCCGTCAGGACCTGCGGGATGTCAAGCATTGCCCGGAACATCTAAAATCACTTGCCGAGTTGCAGTTCCGGGGAGTGCTCTGGTCACAGATCAATGCAAAAGACTGGACCATTCTGGCCTATCTGAAGACTGACCAGGGAGGGCTTGGGCTCGATGTGGCCCAGGACAATGAAGCCAAGAACGCCATGCAGTTGGCGTTGTACCGGCTGCTTGACGAGGATGTATCCTTACTGAGAGGGAAACGCCTGGATAAGGACTACTTTAACACCCTGTTGACGGGGGGCGACCCGATCCGTGACCTGCTGCAATGGCTCGACCAGGAGGATGAATTCCGGGCGGGGCGGGGCGAGAACCAATGGAGAGCCTTTGTTGAGGTCTGCAAGTCCCAACTGGCATTCAATCCCGAGGACGAAGGCGCCTTGGCCGGGGCCGCCAACCTGGCCAACCATGAAGGCCCGTGGAGTGCGGTCTGGGAACGTTACTGCGAGGCACCCAAGCGCTACCTGAACATCCCGGCGCAGATCAGAAAGTGTTACCCACCAAGCGAGTTCCTCTTCTGGCATATGGGAGGCGACTCCTTCGACGGTTGGCCTCAATGGAATGATAACCAGGAAAAAATCCTTCGAGGTGACCTGATGGCGCTTGCTAATGTGCCCGCACATGAAGCGAGAGCGAAGATTGAGGAGCTCGAAAAACAACACGGGCGCAGACGCTCATTAGTGTGGGCCGAACTGGGTGATGCACCCCTGGCTTGTGCACTGGCACATCTGGCCACTATTGCCGAGAACACCCGAGGTGGCCTGGCAGCCGGTTCCGTTGACGATTTGGCGACCGGTTATCGCCTTCAAGGGTGGCGGGTCGATGACGGAGTGGTCCGGGCCTTGTCCCATATTAACTGCTCTGCTGACTTCGATGCTGTTTCGACCGCTGTCCGATCGGTTTACCTGCCGTGGGCGGAAGAGTCGGCCCGTTACCTACAGACATTGGTAGAGAGCACATCGTACCCCGGAGGCACCTGCCTGACCGCAAAGGCAACCCCTATCAGCCCTGGCGATTGCGTCCTGTTCATCGACGGACTCCGGTTCGATGCTGGAAAACGGCTGGTTGAATCGTTGAAGACACATGGGTTTGAGGTGGCTGAGGAGCCAGTCTGGGCAGCCCTGCCTAGCGTAACGGCAACTGGCAAGGCAGCGGTTACTCCAGTGCGAGACAAGATCAGGGGGGATGACAGCAGCCCTGATTTTGAGCCGTCGGTGGCAGACACTGGTCAGTCATTAAAGGGCGGTTATCACCTGAAGAGGTTGTTGACCGAGGCAGGGTGGGCGATCCTTGAACGCTCTGTGGCTGGTGGCGGGGGCGGTGGTATGGGCGGGGGCGCTGGGGACGCTGGGGGCGGTAGCGGCGGGGGCGGTAGCGGTGGGGATGCTGGTGGGCAGGGGATGGCTTGGTGTGAGTTTGGAGACCTTGACCATGAAGGTCACGACCGAGGGTGGAAGCTTGCCAAGCACATAGATGCTCTGATTCTGGAGATTGCAGACCTCATCAAGGAGCTTTTGACAGCAGGGTGGAAGCGTGTGCGTATTGTGACAGACCATGGCTGGTTGCTGCTGCCTGGGGGACTGCCCAAGATCGACCTCCCCAGCGCTTTGACTGATAACAAGTGGGGTCGGTGCGCCTCATTGAAACCCGGGGCCACCACCAGGGAGCGGCTCTATCCATGGTACTGGAACCCAAACCAGTATTTTGCCCTCGCTGATGGCGTAAGCTGCTTCAAGAGAGGGGAGGAGTACACCCACGGCGGCCTGAGTCTGCAAGAGTGCCTGACGTTGCAGTTGACAGTGACGAGAGGTAAATCTGTCCAGGCGGCAGCATCTGTCGAATTTACCGACGTGGTGTGGAAGGGGTTGCGCTGCACCGTTGCCGTAGACGGCAACTTCTCGGGTGGTTTGTCACTTGATATCCGCATGCAGGCTGGCAATGCATCGTCCAGTGTGGTCGTTGGCAGCAAGCCTCTGAAAGATAACGGAACCGCCTCCGTAGTGGTCGAGGACGAGGACATGGAGGGGCGTGAAGTAACAGCAGTCTTGATTGATGCCAGTGGAGCACTGGTTGCGCAAATCACCACCACAATAGGTGGAGGTAGTAAACAATGATTGAAATGGACCAGATTGATAAGAAGGCAGCTTCTTCGCTCGATGGGTACCTGGTCCGGAAAGATCTGGTCCGGACCTTTAGCCGCCAGTTCCCAGTGCCCACATACGTTGTCGAGTTTCTACTCGGCCGGTACTGTGCCAGCACCGAGCAGGATGAGATTGATGAGGGCCTCGAGATCGTCCAGAGGCAGCTCAAATCTCGAACCGTCAAGGCCGGAGAAGAGGAACTCTTCAAGGCTCGGGCCAGGGAAAACGGCGAGGTCAAGATTATTGACCTCATCACCGCTCGACTGGATGCGAAGACCGACTCCTATATTGCAGCATTACCCAGCCTGCGGCTGACCGATGTTCGCATTAGCCCTGAGCTGGTTAATACACATGAGCGAATGCTGACAGGCGGCTTTTATGCCGAGATCAGCCTGAACTACGATGGGGCTATCGCACTGGAGAGCAAGGGGAGGCCCTTTGGGGTTGAGTCGTTACGGGAGATCCAGTTGTCCAAACGAGATGTGCTCGATACTTTGGCTAAGGCCCGTAACTATTTCTCCACTGACGAGTGGAAACAGTTGTTGCTGCGCTCCATTGGTATTGAGCCTGACGGATTGTCTCAGCGTCAACGAGATGCTCTGATACTGCGGATGGTACCTTTTGTGGAGCGCAACTACAATATGGTGGAGCTGGGCCCAAGGGGGACGGGCAAGAGTCACCTCTTTCAGCAGATCTCCCCATATGCGCACCTGATCTCCGGCGGCAAAGCTACAGTTGCCCGCATGTTCGTCAATAACGCCACCGGCCAGCGAGGACTAGTCTGCCAATACGACGTGGTCTGCTTCGATGAGGTGTCCGGCATCTCCTTTGATCAGAAGGATGGCGTGAACATCATGAAGGGCTACATGGAGTCTGGTGAATTCAGCCGTGGTAAAGAGAGCATCCGTGCCGACGGCAGCATCGTCCTGGTTGGTAACTTCGATGTGGATGTTGAACACCAGCAGCGTATCGGGCACCTGTTCGGGCCCATGCCACCTGAGATGAGAGACGATACCGCTTTTATGGACCGAGTCCACGCATTCCTGCCTGGCTGGGATGTACCCAAAATCGGCAAGGAACTGTTGACCAATCACTTCGGTCTGGTAAGTGATTTTTTGTCTGAGTGTTGGAGCCAGCTTCGCAATCAAAGTCGGGTTGGAGTGCTGCAAAATCGGGTTTTCTTTGGTGGCGCTCTGTCAGGACGCGATACAAACGCAGTCAATAAGACAGTCAGTGGACTAATCAAGCTTCTCTACCCGGGCGAGGGTGAGGTGGCCAATGAAGACATCGAGTGGGCTGTCCATATTGCCATGGAGGCAAGACGTCGGGTAAAGGAGCAGCAGAAACGCATTGGCGCTGCAGAGTTCCGCAGCACACACTTTAGCTATGTGATGGGTGCTGATGGTGTGGAAAAGTTTGTCTCAACACCAGAGCTGCAGAGCGAAAACAGTATCGGTAACGATCCCCTTGAGCCGGGCCAGGTCTGGACCATCTCGCCAGGTGGTGGCGAGGAACACCCAGGACTCTACCGAATCGAAATTAATGAGGGCCCGGGTTCTGGTGTTAAAATTCTCAACAAGCCAATACCCCCAGCCTTCAAAGAGAGCATGGGCTACGCCGAGCAGAACCTCTACGCCAGGTCTATGCAACTGGTAGGCGACAAAGACCCACGGCACCACGAGTTTACCGCACAGCTTAGAGCCTTCGATGCATCCAAGACTGGTGCAAAACTCGGCATGGCATCACTCATCGCCCTCTGCACCGCACTCTTGAAGAAGAGCGTTCGTGGTGGCCTCATCATCGTGGGCGAGATCAACCTGGGCGGGTCCGTTGAGCCCATACACAACCCAGTCATCATCGCCGAGATCGCCGTCGAAAAGGGAGCCACCACACTCCTGATGCCAGTCTCCTGCCGCCGACAGCTAATAGACCTGACCGATGACATGGCAACCAAGATCGACATCCAATTCTACTCCGACACCAGAGACGCCCTCCTCAAAGCAATGGTCGAGTAGAGAGCATGAGAGAGTAGTTGATGTCTCCCTGTGTCGTTGACGACTATGCTGACACAGGGCCCCCCATTCACCACCGGTGGGGAGGGTGGGGCTGCATAATTAGGACGTCGGGTGGTAATGACGCCGTAATGGTGAACATGCCCGGTGCTAGCCAGTAGCAGTAAGTCATTTTACACCATATTCGTGATTGGGTGTTGCCTTCCCCCCAGCCTCTCTGTTATTCTCCCATAATCACACTAAAGAGAGGGGGCGGCCCAAGAATAAGCCAGCCAAGCCAGAGAACACCAAGACACAGCGCCATTACTTAGTATTGTGCAATCCGCAGATTAATGCCAGAGTCGACTTTGGAGCTTTGTCAATCAATATGAAAATAGGGTTGACAAAACATCCTATGATACGACAACCTCACTTAGAATAATTCTTGTTGGAGGTCTTTATGAAAGAATTTGCTGTTGCATTTATCATGATTGGTTCAATATTTTTAAGTGGATGTTATGATAAAACGCCTGTTGCTATTGAATTTGCACTACCTCCAGATGTTATCATTAATTCAGAACCCTTCTCTTTGAATGCATTCCTTAAAAATAAGGACGGTGCACCTTTACTTGAGCAGCAAGTAGCATACGCAGCAGTACCAACTGAAATTATTAGTGTATCAGAGAATAAATTTTTCTGTAAAAAGAACGGTGATGCCTGACTGATCCCCTCATTTTTCAGCATTAAATTTGCTATAATAATTGCACTA
>CAYZFJ010000074.1:0-15681 GCA_964477705.1 uncultured Myxococcia bacterium
AATAGGGCGTTTAAGGGCTTGGTGATATGGAATTGAAGCTTAACAGAACACACATTTGCCGTTGAGCGGGCTTGGAGGCGGGGGCTGGGGCAAAGTGGGGTAGGGTGTGGTGGGGGCTGGCAGGTTATGCAAGCTTCTTGAACATGGGGCGCAACTTGGCTGGCTTAAATCCCAATCGCAGATAGAGCTGGTAGGCCTTCTCGTTGGCAGGGGTAACCTCAAGCTGGAGCGCTTTAAATGGTCTCCCTTCTTCGCTCCTGGCTTCTGTGGACAGGTACTTGAAGAATGAGGTGCTGAACCCCCTTGAACGCCACCCGGGTTTCACGAACAGCTCATCAACGATGGCTATGTCTCCACCCATGGTATTGCTCCAGAAGAAGATGACTATGGCGTATCCCACCAGACTGTTCTCTCTTCTCGTCCAGAATGTGAAGATTCTCCCCTTTGACGGTCTCTTGCTCAACTCACCAATGGTGGCCTCGATTTTTTGCCGAGTCATAACTAGATCCAGGACTGGATCTTCCCTGTAAAGGCCTTCAATCATGGCTGCCAGTTCTTCATGGTCTTCTTCGCTATATGGAATAAACTCAATCTGGTTCCCTTCTCCCATGGTGTCCTTCAGTGTACTTTGTTTCATGGTGGTTGCCGGTCCTGTTCTTGCTTTAGCAGTTAGCAGTAGGTTCAAAATTCGTTATACCCGTTTCCTGTGAGCGAGCATGTATCTTTTTGTAATGACAATGGCACCTCAAAGTATTCTGTGTAACATGATGGCAATCATCTATGTCATGGGGGCATAAGCCCGGTTCAGGTAGGGGGAGGCTCAATTTTCCCATACCGTTCAGGTTAGCGCATTGTACTCTCGACCAAGTTTGCCCGTTTATCTATTATTTTCGTCTGTCATGTAAGCTCTCATGTGCCTCTGAATCCTACAGCAAGGCTGCCATTAGCCCAATAATGGTCAATATTTCAATACAGTGTGGCATTAATCGGATTGTTCGGAATATACTAGCCGGTGTTTTGGGCAGGTGCTCCATTCTGCAAGAGCATAATGGCCTTGTTCGTGATTAGATTACTGACCATCCTCCCAGGATGTTGATTCAGGTTAAGAGGAAGCAAGTAGAGAATGAAGTGTGCCTCCAGGTTTGATAAATTCGGTTCCTTTTTCTTATTGTCGGCTTTTCTCCTTGTCCAGACAGTGGTTGGCTTTACCGGGTGTGCTACTACCTCTGCTACTGGCCCCGGTCCAGGCGCTTCAGGGCGTAGTGTTGTTGGGAGCGGTGGTGAGAGTGGTGATAGACACCAGACTATGGCCAAGGATGGCAAATCAGCTACCATCCCATGGGCAGCAACAAAAGTTCCTGACAACTTTCTGCCGGATGAGTTGGCAGACGTACCATTGAGATCAATCCCCAGGTTTGTGTTCATAAACATGGGGCAGGCTGACAGCACGCTGATTCTATTTAACGGTAAGAGTATGCTTGTGGATGCTGGCAGCTCCATGACCTCTGAGGACCGATACAAGTACAAGAACATTGTCAAAGCCCTGCGCAAGTTTACGGGGAAGCTCCATTTGGATTATGTGGTCGTCAGCCATTACCATGCGGATCACCTGGGGCAGCACCTGACATACAGCAGCGGCAAGGCCACCAACACCGGGCTTTACGGTTTGATTGAAGAAGAGCGGGTCACTGTTGGAACCATCATCGACCGTGGCAGTGCAATCTATGGGATTGAAAAACCGAACCCACAGAGGATCTATGAAAAGATGGTCCTCAGGTGGCTCAGTGATGGACTGGTTCAAAAGCGCAGGTCAGTAAGCCTGGGAGACACCATCGACATGGGGCCCGGCATGCAGATCGAAGTTATCAGCTCCAGCGCTAATGATCTGTTGAAAAATATGTCAGTATCTAATCCGTCTTTCTTGAAGAAATGGCCCCCATCTGAAAACGACTATTCCATAGGTTTGAAGTTCACAGTGGGGAATTTCGAGATGTTCACCGCTGGAGACCTGTCGGGATTCGATGCTCAGAAATCCTATGGCGGTGGAAACAACTCCAGCTACAACGACGTGGAGACCCTGATCGCCCACGATATCACCGATGTGGAGATCTACAGGGTTAATCACCACGGCTCAGAGAATTCATCCAACCCCTGCTTTATCTCAGTACTGAATCCCGAAGTGTCTATCAGCTCAACGGGAGTAAATGGGTATGGTCACCCGGATGTGAGGGTGATGGAGTTGCTGCTTGATGTGGGAGAAGTGCTGATCACCAGTGGTGTGGCCGAGGAGATGGAATCCCTGTATGGGGAGTATGTGGTGGGTGGCAACATCGGGGTGCAGGTTCATCCGAGCGGCGAAAAATACTGGGTACATGGCAGGGAGTTCCAATCCCTGGACGAGGAAGAGGAGGCGGCCAGACCTGATTATGGCGCTGCTTGCGAGGGGTGGGGTAATAGTGGTGGAGCTGGTGACGAGGTAGGTGGTGTGGACGGCGATGGGTTAGGAGATTTTGACGCCGCCGATGATTCTGACGATTCCGATGATTCTGACGATGCAGATGATGCAGATGAAAATGAACTGCTCTCTTCAGTCTATTATCTTCACCGGATTGAAACGATTTTCGGTGGAATTGTCACCCACTTGCCCCATACCGTTAGCTCCCCAGCACCAGATGGAGTGATCCGATTTCATACCGCATGAATGATCAAACCCTAAGGAGAGGACGGTCCAGACTGGTGGTGGTGTGGTGGGCAGGCTGGTGTCTCCGTCTCCATCAACTCCAGTATCCAGGTCGTCTGTAACTGAAATTTCGCCACCAACATCTACCCCCTCAACCAGCACCGGGATGATGTGGTACTGGTCTGCATTAACGCCCAGACCAAGTTGCCCCTTGTCATGTTTGCCCCAGCACCAGAGTTCACCCGCTCCCTTTATTGCGCAGGTGTGGTTCCCGCCAACCGCCACAGTAACCCAGTCATGGTCCGAGCCGATAGGCGTCGGGACGAGTATGTTGAGGCAGTGACCGGACGGATCTCCAGTCCCATCTCCAATTTGCCCGTTACAGTTGGCTCCCCAGCACCACAGCCCACCCCCAGTGTCGATTGCGCAGGTGTGCCCCCAGCCCGCATCTACATATCTCCACTGGATACCGGGGCCAATTGATACGGGACTGGTTCGAGTACCGAACTCGCCCCCGTTCCCCAACCTGCCGGAGCCGTTGAATCCCCAGCACCAGAGGGAATGGTCCCCCTTGATGGCGCAGTTGTGGGCAAACCCCACCCCCAGGTCTGCCCAGTCCGTATCCACGCCCACCTGGGCTGGAGCTGGCTGGTTGACCAAGGAGCCTATGCCCAACTGGCCTGAATTATTGATGCCCCAGCACCATAGGGAGCCGTCCAGGTGCAAGCCGCAACTGTGCTGGCCGCCGGCCTGGCCGTTGCGCCATCCGTTGTTGTCCTCTCCCAGACCGCCGGTGCCTGTGCCCAACTGGCCATATCTGTCAGAGCCCCAGCATTCAAGCTGTCCGCTCCCATTCAGCCCGCAGGTGTGCTCACCACCAGCAGAGATTTGGGCCCACTCCGCACCAGCCTTGCTTGGCACCGGGACTGTTGAATACCCTTCCTCGGTTTCGGCCATGCCCAGACGCTCACTGCCGTTACTGCCCCAGCACTTGATTGTGCCGTCTGCCAACCTGATGCAGGTGTGATCGTCCCCGGCATCGAGCAAGGGTTCCAGTACCGGTTGCGGTTCGTTGGGGGTGGTGCCTGTACATTGTCCTGCCACACAGTGGGCCACGGTGAAGCCCTCTGGCGGGGTGCATTCGAATCCTTCCCGGATGGGAATCCACACACAGCCGGCCTCTTCGTTGCATGTGGCCGCATTGCATTCTGGCTGGGGGTTAAGGGCCTCGCAAGGGGAGACTCCTCTGCAGATGCCGTTCTCGCTGCAGGTGGAGTTGATGGCGCAGGTGAGGCCGCTGTCGCATACAACACCAATATCTCTTGGATTGCAGCCGTCGCAGCAGGTGTTCACTTCAGTGCAGATGCACAAGGTGTCTCCGCTGTCACTATCACCATCGCCGCCATCGTCCTCGCCTGCGTCCCTGTCCCCGTCACCCCCATCCCAACCTAAATCACCATCCTGGTCACTGCCCCCATCACCCGGGTCAGGGGTAACGTCCTCGGATATATCTGTGTCGCCATGACCAGAATTATTGTCTCCACAGCCAGCTAGACTCAGGGAAGCGGGTAAGATAAGTCCCATTATGAGGATCAGACAAGCCATGGGCCGTGCTGACATGAGTAGAGCTGTTGGTAAATACTGGTGACCGGTATGGTGTCGGAAATTGGGCAGACAGGGAACAGGGGGAAGAGTGGGGCACGAAGGGGTGCGATGATTACCACAATCAGTTGGGTTGACAGGTGTTGAGCTCATCTTCTTGTGCCTCTACCTCGCTTCATCGCTCCGTGTACCGGAAGCGGGATTAGTGATATATCAACTGGTCAATACCCGTAACATGCGTCAAGTTCTACCTGGCAATTATCACTGGCACAGGAGCCTCCCCCGATTGGGGACCCGTCTTCCGGGTTTACACAGTGGGCAACCAGGCAGCTATCCAGTGCTTCCAACTGGTCCTGGGCCTCAGCGGTGCCATTCTCTCGGCATTCAAATTGGCAGAGCCAGTCATCATCTCCACAGTAGTACCATATGCAGGTCAATACATCGGAACAACCGTAGTCTCCAGTAATCTCCGGGAAGCACAGATCTCGCTCTGCCGCACAGGTCTCTGACCAGCACGCTTCCGGCAGGATGCCGGTACACTCTGCAGTGGTCTCAATGCACGACAGCAACTCCTGGGCTTCCTGTTGTGCTTCCTGTGAACCCTCGTCCATACAGTCAGCTTCACATGCCTGGTCGTCTGTGCAGTCGTTCACCATGCACCTGATGATGGTCCTGCATGGTATCTCTACAGGCTCCGGCGGGATAATTTCAAGGGTCATGGTGTATGTAGTATCTGGACCATCATACTTTAAAACTCTCAGATAATAAGAATCAGTGTAGTAGGTAGTGTATTCAATCTGTTCTATGGTTATTGTGTCTGTTGAAGAATTGAGTAGGTCCAGATAACCGTCATATAGCTCTATATCCAGATCGCTGTTCCCGTTGCTGAAAGTGACATTGATTTTGATGGTTGAACCTTCCAATGCCTCAAATAAAAACCAGTCATCATTGTCACCGCAGATGGCCAGAGGTTGGAAGCTTCCAGGTTCGATCAGGGCTGCAAACTGGTCGGTGTGGTTTCCTGCATACCTGTCGTCCAGACATTCATCACCAGGATCGCCTCCGCCATCGCCAGTATCCGGCTCCTCTCCGGTGCCGGTGCCGGTGTCTTCGTCCGGCTCCACCATGGTATCCTGCTCATCCACGCCGGTGTCATCATCGCCCCCGCCTGTGGTTGAAATGGCAACAGACAGGGTGTACTGGTGGGCAGTCTCAGAATGGGCGTTGTTGTCTACTGCCACACGGATCGCAAACTTCCCTGTCTCATGGATAGTGGTGGAGAGCTTCAGGTTGCGGTCTGATGGCTCACCGGTGGTAACAGCGGAACCGTCTGCCCGGTAGAGGGTCAGGCTGTGATCCTGGGTAAGCTCCTTGCTGAAGGTAGCCGTGACGTTGACTGTGCTGCTGGCGCTGGACAGGTCCAGGCTGAACCAGTCACTGTTGGTCCCGCAGATGACCAGTCCGCTCAGCACACCCGCCTGGATTGGGTGGGCTTCCCCCTGGCTGTGGTTGCCGGCCAATGAATCATCAACGCATTCCCCATCAGGGATGGTTGTGTCCAGGTCCAGTCCCGTATCAGGCTGGTTGTTGGTGCCGGTGTCCGTGGTGTTGTTGTTGCCGGAGGCCACCATACATATGTTATCGATGCAGGTGTATCCAAACTCGCAATCAAAGTAGGTTTCACATGGATCGCCATCGACATGGGCAGGGGCGTCATCGGAGCAGCCGCTCAGGCTGGTGCCCGTTAATGCCATAGCGGCAACTGTTGCCACTACCATAAAACTGGCCGTAGCCGTTATGGATGATGGTGTCTTTCTGTTACTCACATTGTGTTTCATTGCTGTAGTTTTTATACCTCGGAAGGGATTGTGCTGATTGGCTCAGATTCCCAAACATTCAAGTATCCCACAAATGATAGCACAAGTCTAGTGGTTCAAAATTTTTGGTAAAATGCCCATACTTGTGGAGCAGGGACTGGTTGGGTTGGTTAGTTAGTTGGGGCAATCAACATATTAGTTTATTAATTATGGTATGATGCCCATTCTACTCACGATGAGCTCGAACAAACACAGGCAGGTGAGTTACATGAAACTGGGAATTGGGATGGGAAACCGGATCCTGTCCGATAGCCATATCCATTTTGATCAGGTCTGGGATTCAGGGCTTACTGATGTGCTGAATGCAGAACAGATGATGGTGTTCAGCTGGGCCTGGGTGCCGACGCTTCCGGAGAATGGCAGTGCCCTGGCCCGATACTTCCAGAGCCAGAAGGAAGTCTGTGCCTGGGGCCGGGAGAAGCGAGGTCTGGAAGTTTGGAGGCTGGTGGGTATTCATCCTCGCTCCATTCCCGTGTCAGTTGGCGGAGGCGGAGGCGGAGGGGGGGGCGGAGGCGAATCTGTTGAGAGGCTGGTGCTGCTGCTTGAAGAGGCTGCGTTAGAGGAAGACGTTGTGGGTGTGGGGGAGTGCGGCCTTGAAGGAGCGGATCTGGCCATAGAAGAGAAGATCTTCCGGCTTAATGTGGAGCTGGCACTGCGGTTGGGGTTGCCCCTGGCTGTTCATACTCCCCGCAAGGACAAGCAGCGTATACTGGACCGGGAGCTGGCCATTTTGGACGAGTATTCGTTTCCTGCTGGCCGGGCTGTGCTGGATCACCTGAACGATGCAGATATGTTGGAGAAGGTGCTGGCCAGAGGGTATCACTGTGGGATTACAGTGAGCGACAGCAAGTTATCCCCTGCCCATGCGGGGGAACTGATTGAGACATTCCAGGCATACTCGGATCGACTGATGATCAACTCTGATGCCATCACCTATGTGCCCGATGAGTATGTAAAGTTCTTATCCATGGGACAGATTCTGCCTAAATCCCTGCTGCCGGTTCTGGGATTAAATGCCTGCCGTTTTTTCGAAGATCCAATAAATCCCATCCAAAACCTGTAGGGGAACGCATGCCGACATGCCGTGCCCTTCGTTAGCGGTGCACCCAACCCGATTGCGGATGACGCGTTCCCAATAATTACGTTGCCAGACAACCATGCGGTCACCCCCCCCCGGTGACCAAACTCTGGGAGCTGCAAATACTGCCTTAAAAGAACACGTATGCGTGACATGGTGCCCGCTGGTGGCTCTCTTTTCCCATGACCATTTGCCTGTCATTGTAACTTCTTGTATGCTGCTCTAAGTCTGGATAAAGGGGGCATGAACTGCGATGGTTCAATGGCAGGAAGCAACATGAACAAGCAAATTTCATCTGTTTGCAAACCCCATGCAGGATGGCAGAATGCGGCCAGCCCGTCTCAGGTGTCCGTACCCGGGTGCCTCTGCCATGAGGTAGACCATCTGCTTTGCGACTCATCACCCTCTCCCGTATTGCAGTCACACCGTGGAGCCTCATCGTCTGGAGCGCTCACATGGGCCGGGGTAGCGATAATGGTGATGTTGGGAGTGGTGGTGTTCGGTTCTGCCATGGTACTGCAATCCTGCGCCAGTTCAGAGGTTACTCCACCGCCCACAGACCTGGATACGGGAACATCTTATCCATACCCTGATACGGGCAATCATTATCCTGGCCCCACTGATACAGGAACCACCACGGTTGAAGATACCGGCCCCACCGGGGACCAGGACTGCAGGGAGTTTGTGCAGATTGGCCAGGTTTACACAGTCCATGCTTTTGCAGATCTGGCTGGTTTAGAATGTGTGAACCGAATTGCGGGTAACCTGATCGTGCAGGCTCCTGACATTACCTCCATCTCTCTACCCAAGCTGAGAGAGATTGGCGGCAATCTGCTCTTGGGTGCCAGCATGGATCAATGGCTGAACAGCACTCTCGCTACAGTCTCTCTTCCTGGCCTTGAGACTATCGGAGGCAACTTCTCAATCAGGGGAAACCCGGTCCTCACCACTGTGACCCTTCCTGAGCTAACCACTATTGGTGGAGATCTGATTATCAGCGAAGATCTTGAGGTTCGTAATAATGATATGCTCTCTACTGTAAATCTTGGACGGGTGAATGGGATTGGCGGTCAGGTTCTGGTGAGGCGCAACGCACAGCTTACCCAGATGGGGCTGGGGAGCCTTTCTTCACTGGGCAAAGCCTTGACTTTCTTTGGGAATCACAAGCTCTGCCACTCTTCTCTACAGTCCATTGCAGACCGGCTCCGTGGGATGGGGTGGACCGGTAACCTGACGCTCATGGACAATGGAGATTGTTGAGCTCTCATTTTATTCTTTCCCAGCATCCAGCATGCTCTAACTCACCTTGTCTCTGCTCTCCCATTCGCAAACCTATCCTTTCCTATCCAGTTCTGCTGATTTTTCAGCCTATATTAAATGATCCAGAGTAGGTGCGCATTGTCTGTGCATTGTGACGCAGCTTAATGATTCAGACCTGCTTGTCTCTTGACATGGGGCACCAATGCCAGTACCAATATTTGAGCCTGCCATAACAGATGGGTTCCCTTGATCCATGAGTTTATGTTCTGCTGGAGGAGGTATTATGGATCTTTGTTGCTCCAGGTTCGTACGTTTTTGG
Organism: uncultured Myxococcia bacterium; assembly: GCA_964477705.1. GTDB lineage: Bacteria > Myxococcota_A > JAVEVO01 > JAVEVO01 > CAYZFJ01 > CAYZFJ01. Next base: position 8,817 of record CAYZFJ010000074.1, read on the forward strand.
GTGAATTTTAGCAGCCGGTGTGGGCAACTGGGGCGACATGATTTTTTCACTTGTCACCATGGTAATTCTGCACCTCAACCTATCCAACCTGCTCTTTTCCTGCTTTATCGTTTTCAGTTCTGCATACTTATGTTCACTCTTATGTCCATGCTTTCTGGCCTGGGGCTGGTCACTGCCGGGTGTGAAAATACCACGGTGCCCGATGGTGGAAACCATGGAAATGACCACCAGCCGGATGCTTCTTCTCAAGAGGATTCGGGGAGTGGCGAGAGTCAGAGGGATGCCCAGTCGGGAAGCGATACCATGCCCGATAAACAACAAGATTGCGAAGCAGGTGAGGGTCTCCTGTGGTGCGATGGCGTCTGCGTGGATGGTCGTACCAGCATCGAACATTGTGGCCTGTGTGACTGGTATTGCGAACAGGGGCAGGAGTGCCACGAAGGTGTCTGCGTTGTCTCTTCATGTCCGGAAGGTAGCGGACTCACCTTGTGTGATGGCCAATGTGTAGATACGGATGTGTCACTAGATCATTGCGGCGAGTGTGGCATAGCCTGTACTCCGGACGTGGAAATTTGCCAGGAAGGTGTGTGCACGCCGGATTGTGATCTGAACCAGACCTTGTGTTCGGGGGAGTGTGTCTATACTCAGTCAGATGTTCGGCACTGTGGAACCTGTGACAATGGCTGTGGCAGTGGGAGGGTATGCTCCGCTGGCCAATGTGCCTTCACATGTGGCGATGGTCTCACCCTGTGCGGGGAGTGGGGGTGCGTGGATTTGAACTCTAACAGGACGAATTGTGGCCAATGCCTGCATGGGTGCAGCAGTGGTCAGATATGTGAGGAGGGTGTCTGCTTCCTTCCCTGTCAGCATGGATGGGAAGACTGTGGTGGGACGTGTGCCAATACATCAAGTGACGCCATGAACTGCGGTTCGTGCGGTTTCACTTGCGGGGCGGGGGCCAGGTGTGACGCTGGGAACTGCATCAAGAGTGTGACTGGTGTCAACCTTAGCAGAGCCACAGCAGAAATGCGGGTGGGCCAGAGTGTTCAACTGGTAGCCACCGTGCTTCCCCCGGATGCTTTTAATAAATCTGTCGTCTGGAGCTCATTCTCTACGGCAGTTGCCACAGTGGATTCATGGGGAATGGTCACGGCCGTTGGGTCCGGGCAGTCAATAATAACGGTCAGCACCGTGGAGGGAGGTCACAGGGCCACTTGTGTAGTGAATGTGGATGTGGCGGTTGATTCGGTTACCCTGGAGCCATCCAGTCTAACACTCATGGTGGGCGGCGAGGCCACTCTGACAGCAACGGTGCTCCCGGTCAACGCCACCAATAAGGCAATTACATGGCAGAGCACCAATCCACAGGTTGCAGTTGTAGATAACACTGGAAGAGTGAGCGCCATCTCTGAAGGAACCACTTCCATAAAGGTTACTACCGCTGACGGAGGACTGTTCGCCGTATGCTCAGTAGATGTGGGGAGAGTGAGCGTGACCGGTATTACTGTCAGGCCGTTGCATCTGCCGATGAAGAAAGGCGAGAAGGCCCTGCTGGTGCCTACTATAACTCCCGCAGATGCGTCGAATAAGAGTGTGTTGTGGTTCTCTTCCAACACTGATGTGGCCACTGTGAATGCAAGCGGACTGGTTACTGCCGTAGACAGTGGCTCTGCTTCTATCTCTGTGATCACTGTGGATGGCAACTTTACCGCATCCAGTAGTGTGACCGTGATTGTACCGGTTACATTTGTCAGACTAGACAAGACTGCCTTGAATCTTAATCGGGGGCAGTCCGCCACCCTCCATGCAACTGTCTTGCCGGAGAATGCCACCAACCAGGATGTGACATGGGAATCGGACAATCCGGTGGTGGCTACGGTGAATAGCCAGGGCAGGGTTGAGGCCATTGCTGAGGGTGAAGCCGAGATCTCGGTAGTGACCAGCGAAGGGGGGCAAACGGCTACCTGCGTTGTCACGGTGCGGGTGGCTGTTGAAGGGGTGCTTCTGGAACCGGCAGAGGCAACCATCTCCGTCGGGGAGTCATTTAGTCTGGTTGGCTCGGTTGTGCCTCTTGATGCCACTGAGCAGGGGATTACCTGGTCCAGTACGGTCGACAGCGTGGCTACTGTAAATCAGAGCGGTACGGTTTTCGCACAGTCCCCAGGCGATACGGTGATTTATGCTGTTACGGTTGAGGGCGCATTCAGCGCCAATGCCCAGGTGTCTGTGCGACCATTGTTGACCTCCGTAAGTCTGGATCGGACCAGCTTGGCCATGACGCCGGGAGAGGAGGATGATCTGGTGGCTACCCTGCTGCCTGCCGAAGCGCTGGAGCGGCGGGTGACCTGGTCCAGCAGCAACGATAACGTGGCCACTGTGGATGACAATGGGCATGTGGTGGCTGCAGGAGTGGGGCAGGCAACTATCACCGTGCGCACTGTGCAGGGAGGGCACACAGCCCAGTGTGCAGTGGAAGTGTCGGCTATTATGGGGAATGGAACGAGCGGAAATCCTTACCGTACCAGTTCACTCAAGGCGAGCTGTCTCCAGTACCGACAAGAGTTTGCCAGCTTGCCTAGCAGCTTCTTTCGAATCTCCCGGTCTGGAGTGGAGAGTGTTGTTTATTGCGACATGACCACGGATGGTGGCGGGTACACCTTCCTCAAGGTGCAGGTGGGCAGCACCTATAATGCACAACAGGCGGAGAGTCACTGTGCTGGACTGGGCATGCGTCTTTTCATTCCCCGGACCCAGGCCCATTATCTGTCAGCCCAGGCTATTGCCCGCAATGGGTCCATCCCTCCGGGGGGCGATATTAATTTCCTTTACATCATGGGTATTTACCCGAGACAACAGGGCTCAACATGCTCGGCTATGCCCTTGACCAGCTCCAATTCATCTTGTGGCTGGAGGGCTGGTGATGATGGGCCATTTTGGGTGACTGACCGTACTAACATCACAGAACCTAACGGGGACAATCACCCGGCCAGCTCTATGGGATATAACTATGATGCTAATGGGCTGGTATCATATAATGATCTAAACCATCCTGGGTATGCTTCCGCCCTTTTTGTCTGCGATCCCGCTGATAAACGCTGAATATCAAAGATAATTTCAATTGATACTTTCATGGTTCAGCTTCTATTTGTGTTTGATTTCAACATGCATGGAATGTATGGTGAGATCTTCATCAAGCTGGGATGCCAATTGGCGGGGGATTGGCGGGGGATTGGCGGGGGATTGGCGGGGGATTAGTTCTGTGAATGGGTGGCTGGCGGATTTTTCCAATTGTATTGGAGGATACTCATGAAGTACCAGGCTGGTAACCGATTGGCCAATTGGGCATTAGCACCTGTCTCTGTTTTTACACTCTCTTTAATCATGTTTCTCAGCGCAGGCTGTTCTTCTGCTCAGATTCCTGAGCCCAGTGATCTGGATGTCTCTGATGATGCAATGATTGTGGGGGACTCTGGGGAGGATGGGGGCGGTTTGGATACCGGTGGTGGTGGTGATGGTGATGGGGAAGTTGGTGGTGAGGATGACGGCAGCGTGGATGGGGGGCATATTCCGGGGGAAGATGGGGGGGGGCAGTGCCATGATAGCCTGCTCACTCCCTGCGATGGGACCTGTGTGGATTTGACCACGGACCCTCTTAATTGCGGCAGCTGCGGTAATGATTGCGGCGCTGGTATGGGATGCAGTGATAGCCAGTGTGGGGAGTTGTGTCTGTTTGGCTTTGTAAACTGTGATGGCACCTGTGTCAATATCCAGACCGATGGTAATAACTGCGGAGCCTGCGGCACTGTTTGTGGAACGGAGGATTTTTGCCAGGCTGGGCATTGCGTCCTCAGGTGCAACTTAGGAATGAGTCCGTGTGGTGATTCCTGTGTAAATCTCTCAACGGATGTTCAGAATTGCGGTCAGTGTTTTCTTCAGTGCTCTGCGGGGCAGATGTGTGCTGGTGGTGAGTGCAGTCTAATCTGTTATGGGGAGGGGAGGACCGTGTGTGATGGGGCCTGTGTGGATTTGAACTCGGATCGCCAAAACTGTGGCTCGTGCGGCACTCAGTGCGGAGAAGGTTATGTGTGTCTGGCTGGTGAATGCGCCGCCAACTGCCCTACTGGATGGATTTTCTGTGACGGGGTGTGCCGTAATGGGGCTAACGATCGCTACAACTGTGGTGATTGCGGTAATGTGTGTGGCCAGGGGAGGGTGTGTTACGGTGGAGAGTGCGTCATTGCCTGCCCTGATGGCCAGATTGACTGCAACGGTGAATGTGCGGACCTGAATATTAATCCTTTCCATTGCGGTGGTTGTGATCAGGCATGCCAGGGTGGCATGGTCTGCCTCAGCGGGGAATGCGTGCAGGACTGTGGCTCCGGCTTGACCAAGTGTGGTGGGGGGTGTGTGGATCTGCTCATCAATCGTAACAACTGTGGCCAATGCGGTAGGATGTGCGACGGGGTTGAGATTTGCTCAGGGGGTGATTGTCAGGTTGCCTGTCCGCCAGGTTTTACAGTCTGCGGTGATTCGTGTGAAGACCTCGCAGTTGACAGTCTGAACTGCGGCCAGTGTGGGCTCCAGTGTGTGGGAAGCGAAGTCTGTACCGATGGCGTCTGTTTCAGTGCTGTGGCTGGTGTGCAGCTTTCACCGGATGAGCTTGAACTAGCTCTGGGGGAGCGTGCTGCGCTGACGGTGCGATTCACGCCTGTGGATGTTACGGAGCGGGGGGTGATGTGGGAATCTTCGGATCCGGGTGTGGCCTCTGTGGATGAGGACGGAGTGGTGACTGGTGCAGGGGAGGGCAGCGCAGTAGTGACTGCGACTACCACGGATGGTGGCTTCAGTGACCAGGTGGCTGTTCAGGTCAGGATTCCTGTAACCGGTCTCACCCTCTCTGAGGATTATCTCTCCATGCGCCCAGGGGAATCGGCGGTTCTTGAGGCCCTTGTGGAGCCGGTAGACGCCACCCTGCAGGGTGTGGTGTGGTCATCGGACACCCAGTCGGTAGCCACTGTTGATCAGGCCGGACGGGTCACTGCTGTGGCCGAGGGGGAGGCTGTCATTGCTGCTGTTTCGCAGAATGGGGGGTACAGGGCGGAGTGTACGGTAGCCGTAACCAGTGTGCCTGTAACCGGTATTACCTTGTCTGATGAGAGCCTTGAGTTGGGTTTGCATGGGCAGGTACAGCTTGTGGCCACGGTATCGCCTGCTAACGCTTCTAACAAGTCGGTGATCTGGTTCTCGGATAATGCGAACATTGCCAGTGTCAGCGGGAGTGGTCTGGTAACAGGAAACAGCGGTGGGTCCACCCATATTAATGCGGTCTCTCAGGATGGGGGTTTTCAGGCTCGCTGCTCGATCAATGTGAAGGTGCCTGTTACTGGGATTGTCTTGACTCCGGTAACTCTAAGGATTGATAAGGGTACCACCTCTGATCTGGAAGTGGCGGTTGTACCTGAGCAGGCTTCGGATAAGCGGATTACCTGGTCCTCGTCCAATCAGGCTGTGGCCACAGTTGGCGTTGATGACGGGGTAGTCACAGGGGTGGGAGCAGGCAGCGCAATAATCACTGCCAGTACTGTGGATGGTGGGTTCCAGGCCACCTGTGAGGTAACTGTATGGTCACCGGTAACCAGGTTGACAATTTCGCCTGCGCTGGTTTCCATTCCTGTTGGTGGCTATGCGGACCTCCAGGTGGAGATTGAGCCTGCTGACGCGTCCAATCCGGCCTTGAACTTCCTCTCTACCAATAAGAGCGTTGCCACTGTGACCAGTGCTGGGAGAGTAAGTGGTATTTCTCCTGGCGTTGCTTCAGTAATTGCCATGTCTTTGGACACATTCAAGACCGCTACAGCTACTATTGTAGTTTTAGTGCCGGTTGCGTCAGTCAGTTTGAACAAGAGCGCCTTGAGCCTGGTTGAGAATGAGACCCATAAACTGATTGCATCGGTTCTCCCTGAGAACGCAGAGGACAAGCAGGTGGTCTGGGAATCGACTAATGGAGCGGTAGCCACGGTGGATCAGGATGGTAATGTGCGCGGTGTGTCAACAGGGACCGCTACTGTTCGTGTGACTACTGTGGATGGCGGCTTCCAGGCTTCGTGTACAGTGACAGTGATTGGGGGATCAGGGAGCCAGTTAGACCCATTTACAGCTTCTTCCTTACCTGGTTCTTGTGCACTTTATCGGCAAATGCACTCTGGGCTGCATAATGGTCATTATGTCATCAACCCCAAATCAGGGGTAAATCTTATTGTCTATTGTGACATGATTAGTGATGGAGTTGGGTATACTTTCTATAAGGTGAATCACGAGACTAATGCATATGCCGTTGATGCTGAGGCATACTGTAATAATTTGGGCATGAGGTTGTTCATCCCCAGAACTCGCAATCACCTGATATCTGCTTATATGATTGCTACCAATGGAACTATCGGTCCTGATAGCAATGCTAATTATCTGTACATTATGGGTATTTATCCCCAATGGAATGGGGCGACCTGTAGAAGTACACCGTTAATGAGTTCCAATCCTAATTGCAATTGGCGTGCAGGGGATGGTGGACCATTCTGGGTTACGGATCGGTCCGACATCTCCGAGCCTAATGGGGATAATAATATCACCAGCTCCATGTACTATACTTTCCAGCCCAGTGGGGAGATCAATGGGTACAATGACATTAATGCCCCTGGATACGGCTCCACCCGTTTCATCTGCGACACCGGCGACAACTACTGACAAGTTGAAAGTGGGTGCTAGGGACAATGTGCAAGGGGGGTGTTTCCTATGAGCTCTAGCATCAATCGTTTGTAGGGGCGAGCGGCGCTCGCCCTCCAGAGCTCCGTGTCGCCATCACATTTAG
>CAYZFJ010000075.1:0-15600 GCA_964477705.1 uncultured Myxococcia bacterium
TAGGGGCACGGCATGCCGTGCCCTTCGTCAGCGGTGCACCCAACCCGCCTTAACAATTTTGGGAAATCTACTTGCCTTAAAAGAACACGTATGCGGCATGCCGTGCCCTTCGCCAGCGGTGCACCCAATTCGCTCAAACAGTTATTGAAACTAAAACTGTCTTAAATAACACGCATGCCAGGTCGCACATTGTATTGGGGTATGTGTGCAAGTGCTGGAGCATAGGGTGGTAGTACAGTTAGAGAGAACAGTTGTTAGCGGTGATTCCAGGTGAGGACTGGTCTGCGGGCAGCGGTGGCCTCATCCAGGCGGCCGCACAAGGGCGTGGATGGTGCGCTGGTTATTACAGCCGGGTCCTGTTTCGCTTCATTGGCGATGGCGATCATGGCGTCAGCGAAGTCATCCAGGGTATCCTTGCTCTCCGATTCGGTGGGCTCAATCATCAATGCACCGTGCACAATGAGGGGGAAATACACTGTGGGCGGATGGTATCCATAGTCGAGGAGCCGCTTGGCAATATCAAGGGTCTTGACCCCTGTTTCCTTCTGGTCCTTGTCAGAGAGCACAAACTCATGCAGGGAGTCCCGCTCATAGGGTAGGTGATAGTATGCCCGCAGCCGCTCCCTCAGGTACCGTGCTGCCAGCACCGCCATCTCGGCGGTGTCCTTGAGACCCTGTGCTCCCAGCTCTCTCAGGTAAGTGTATGCCCGCACCATAACCGAGAAGTTTCCATAGAAGCTCTTAACCCTGCCGATGGAATCAGGCCGATTATAGTCAAAGTTGAACTTGTCGGTTGCGCTGTCCTGCACCACCACCGGTGTGGGCAGGTAAGGCTCCAGCAGGGCGGAGATGCCTACTGGGCCTGAGCCCGGGCCGCCGCCTCCGTGGGGCGTGCTGAAGGTCTTGTGGAGGTTGAACTGCATCACATCCACCCCCCAGTCGCCGGGTCTGGTTTTACCCAGAATGGCGTTCATGTTGGCGCCATCACAGTAGAGCAGGGCTCCTTTAGCGTGGGTGATCTGGATAATCTGGCGGATATGGCTCTCGAACAGCCCCAGGGTGTTAGGGTTGGTGAGCATCACTGCTGCCACGTCGTCCCCCATGGCTGCCTCCAGGGTGCCTGGATCCAGGATGCCCTCCGCAGAAGACCTGATAGTCTCCACATCGTACCCGTTCAAGGCGGATGATGCCGGGTTTGTGCCGTGGGCGCTGTCTGGAATGAGCACCCTCCGCCTGTTTGCCCCCAGCTTCCGGTGGTGAGCCCTTACCATCATCATCCCGGTCAGCTCGCCATGGGCACCGGCGGCTGGCTGCAGGGTGATTCGTGCAAAGCCGGAGACCTCTGCCAGGATTTTTTCCAGGTTGTAAATCAGCTCCAGCGCTCCCTGCACTGTATCCACTGGCTGGTAGGGGTGGATGTTGGTAAAACCTGGTATCCGGGCGGTCTTCTCGTTGATTCTGGGATTATATTTCATGGTGCATGACCCAAGCGGATAGAAGCCGGAGTCGATGCTGAAATTCCATTGGGAGAGGCGAGTAAAATGTCGGACCACATCGGGTTCCGAAAGCTCGGGGAGGGGAGCCCCTTCTGTCCTGATCAAATTGGCGGGTATGGTGCTCTCGGCTGTGTAGCTGGTTACACCAGTGTGTGGGAGCGAGTCTCCCCGCCGTCCCGGAACACTCCTCTCACTCAACAGCGGTTCGCTGAACTGTAAGCCGCTCCTGGCATGACCCAAATTCATCGGTGCTCCTCCAGTATCAGTATCAGTCTTAGTAGCAGTAGTCGTCAGTGACCACATCACCCGCATCATCATAATGACTTTGGTACGAGCATGGTGGATGCTGTCTGGTAAATCAGAATCATAAAAGAGAAATAACATACGCAAAGATAACGCAACGGAATTGAATCTATCACATTCCATGATTTATGAGGATGAGAAAGGGGTATTAGGGTACAAAACCGTTGGCGTTGAATAAATATTGGCACGACTGCGGGACGTTGAACTGGCAAAAGGTGGAAGAAGTGCGCTTTTTGCATTATTGGTTGCGTCCTGTTCCTGTTGAACGGTGTGGAGAATAGGGGTATTCTACCCGGCCGGGATGGGGATGGTGTAATGTGGGGGCTCCGGTTAGAAAGTGAAGGGTGCCATAAGATTGACGATTACGATTGACGATTGATAAAGGCATCCCTGCAATAGAGGAAGAAAATGGATAAGCTACGGGCATCCGAATTACGTAAATTGTTTCTCGATTATTTCGCTGCAAGAGGGCATCGGGTGGTGCGATCCTCCCCGCTCATTCCCCCTGACGACCCAACCCTGCTTTTTACCAATGCGGGCATGGTCCAATTCAAAGATATCTTTACCGGTTCCAGGAGCACCGAGTATTCCCGGGCAACTTCATCACAGAAGTGTCTGCGGGTGAGTGGCAAGCACAACGATTTGGAGATGGTCGGCAGAACTCCCCGGCATCACACTTTTTTCGAGATGCTCGGTAATTTCTCTTTCGGTGACTACTTCAAGGAAGAGGCCATCGAGTACGCCTGGGAAATGCTGACCCAGGTTTTCGGGCTGGACCCGGAGCGGCTGTGGGTGTCAGTGTACAAGGATGACGATGAGGCTTATCGCCTCTGGAATGAGAAGATGCACGTGCCTGAGCGCCGCATCCTCCGCCTCGGTGAGAAGGATAACTTCTGGAGCATGGGCGATACAGGTCCCTGTGGACCATGTAGCGAGATCCTCTGGGATAGGGGACCCGAATATGGTGATGACCCCGAATACCGACTCCTCGAGATCTGGAATCTGGTCTTCATGCAGTATGATCGCACAGCCGATGGCACCCTTAATCCCCTGCCCCGGCCCAGTATTGACACGGGTATGGGGCTGGAGCGGCTGGCTGCGGTGGTGCAGGGAGTAGAGAGCAATTATGAGACTGACCTGTTCCTGCCCCTTCTCCAGTTGGTTGCTGAGCTGGCTAGTAAGGTAAAAGGAGCGGACAGTGAGGATGACTTCGCCATGCGGGTCATCGCTGACCACGCCCGGGCAACAGCCTTCCTGGTGAGTGATGCGGTTTTTCCTGAGAATGAAGGGCGTGGATATGTGCTTCGCAGGATTATGCGCCGGGCCATCAGGTATGGACAGCGGTTGGGAATGGGAGAGGTTTTTTTCCACAAGGTGTGTCTGGCTGTGGTGGACTTGATGGGCCAGGTGTTCCCTGAGCTTGAGCAATCACGGGTCAGCATCGGGCAGATCGTTCTACGGGAAGAGGAGCTCTTCCGCAGGACCCTGGATCGGGGGCTGGACCTGATTGAGCGTAACGAGGTCTGGCAGGAAGTTGATGGCCAGCGAGTCATGCCTGGCCAGGTGGCTTTTAAGCTGTATGACACATTTGGCTTCCCCCTGGATCTTACTCAGGTTATCGGTGAGGAGAAGGGGTTCCGTGTGGACACTGAGGGCTTCGCTTCGTTGATGGCGGAGCAGAAGGCGATGGGGCGGGCCTCTTGGAAGGGGCAGGAGGGTGCTGCTGATCGGGCGGTGTTCAAGGAGATCTCAGCACGCTTCGGTTCTACGACCTTCAGCGGGTATGAAGTTGTAGAGCTGCAAAATGCTCTGGTTCATGGCCTGGTCAAGGGGGGGGACGAGGTTGATGTTGTCGGGGAGGGCGATGTGGCAGATATGATTGTGGATAACACACCCTATTATGCGGAGTCGGGTGGACAGGTTGGGGATACGGGTATCTGGCGCAGCAAGTCGGGGCGGGGACGGGTGATGGCCACTGACAAGCGTGAGGGTGGGCTCTTTGTGCATCGCATTGTGGTTGAGCAGGGCACGGTTCGAGAGGGCGAAGGGGTGGAGCTTGTGGTGGATGTGGAGCGGCGCAAGTCAATCCAGAGGAGCCACAGCGCTACTCACCTGCTCCATGCAGCCCTGCGACGAAGGCTTGGGGAGCATGTGAAGCAGCAGGGCTCCCTGGTTGAACCTGGTCGCCTCCGCTTTGATTTCAGCCATTTTGCTCCTCTGACCAAGGAGGATTTGGCTGCTGTGGAGCAGGATGTGAATGCTCACATCCTGACCAACGAGCCGGCTCATGTAGAGCAGACATCCATGGATGAGGCGATCAGCCGTGGGGCTTTGGCATTTTTCGGCGAAAAGTATGGAGAGCGGGTTCGTCTTGTGGAGATGGGCTCGGATAGCAAGGAGCTTTGTGGAGGTACGCACGTTGCCCGCACTGGCGATATTGGCATCTTTGTCATTCTGGCCGAGTCGGGGATTGCTGCCGGGGTGAGGCGTATTGAGGCGGCGACCGGTATGGAGGCTGTGCGGATCCTGGAAGAGCAGCGGGAGACTCTGGATGAGGTGGCACGGTCTCTGAATGTGGCGTCGGGGGGAGCGGTGGAGAGGGTTGGTGTGCTCCAGGCCAGGATTAAGGGACTGGAGAAGGAAGTAGAGAAGCTGAAAAGCAAGATGGCTGCCAGAGAGGGGGTTAATCTCATGGACGGAGTGCGGGAGGTGGCTGGTGTGCGCCTGTTGGCAGCGAGGGTTGATGGGATGGACGCCAAGGCCTTGCGGGAGTTGGGCGACACCTTGAAGGATCGCCTCAAGAGCGGGGTGGTGGTGCTGATGGGGGCCAGTGACGGGAAGGTGGTCATTCTGGCCATGTCAACTGGGGATGTGAGCGGCAGGGTGAAGGCGGGAGCTCTGGTGGGCGAGCTTGCCAAGATGGTTGGGGGACGGGGTGGTGGAAGGCCGGAGATGGCGCAGGGGGGCGGCGATGATGTGGACGGTATTGATGATGCCCTCAAGGCGGTTCCTGCCATGGTTGAGAAGGCGCTGAGGTAGTAGTTCTTCAGCCAGGGTGAGTGGAGCCTGGGTGGCAATGTGATGTAGTGGTGCTCCTGCTTGGCGAGTGGTGTGGGGCGCTCCTCTTTTCTAATGTCGGTTCTTTGAGCCCCTGTCTGTTCCTGTGGTAGACTGAACAGCATTATGCCCGGCCTCGTGCAAGTGCGTAGCTGTAGGCATAGGGAGTCCCTCGTATGCCACACAGAGGGTACTTTTTGGGCAACTCAACGCTGGAGGCGGATTCTTGGCTGGCAATAATGTAAAAGCCGTCATCCGATTAAAACTGCAATTTGCGGATCTACGGGAATTTATCAGCGAATACAGTACCTACCTCACTCCAGACGGTCTGATCGTCTTCACAGGAAAACAGGTGGCACCCGGTTCTCTCATTCGGTTCGAGATTCTCTCCAGAGATGGTGCAAGGTTTCTCGCCGGCGAGGGAGTGGTATCATCAGTCACCCTCCAGCCGATCGAGTCGGGCGTAGGCCCCCCATTCGGTTGTTATGCGAACACTGTAGTTGTTAGTAAGGTGGCTCCCGGTGGTTTGGGGGTGATGCGGGCCATGGCTGGGTATAAGGCTGCTCCTGGTGTTTTCGGGAGCGGTGTAGATCTGACAGCTTCTGGCCATGCTCAGTGTGAGGCCGGGGAGCCAATCCTGGCTCAGACCAAACCTGATCTGACCCATGCCCAGGATGAGGCGCCACCGATAATAAGTATCACCCCTGCTGAAGCTCAAGGCGCCCCGGTCACTACCGCTGCTGCCCCTGTTCCTTCTCCTGTCCCCCCGCCAGTCCCCGCTCCCGCTCCTGGCGCCGCAACAGCAGCACCTTCACCACCTTCATGTTCGGGTGCGGGACTCAAAATTATCGCAGCAAGCAAAACGTCCCGCTCTCATTCAGACTTTTCCCCTGATACAACCAGCCACCAGGCAGGTGGGGCAGAGGAGTATGAAGATTATCAGGGAGCCAGAAGACTAAACGGGAAAGAAGCGGGTCATGGTATTTTCGGTGCCCTAGCCAGACTCTTTTCTCGCCGCAGCAGCCGAGCTGCAGGGTGGCAGGAGTTGGCTCAGGAGGATGGTGGAGAAGGGGATGGGTCTGACAGTATGGATATGGATATCATAGCATGGGCAGATGGAGCAAAGGACTTAGAGCCAGGCGGGGGACCAAAGCCCCATGGAGTGGATTCCAGTGTTCAGGTCACTGACAATGAGGCTGCAGCGCCAGTGTTGAATCTCTCCTCTTTGCAACAAGAACAAGGTGAACTGGGAAATGAGTCGAGCCGGGAAGAGGAGATGGGTGGTGCTCATGTTGTTGATGAGAAGGGGAATGTGAGAGAGTGTGAGAGAGAATTGAATCGCCTCCTTGCCGAAGTGCTTGAAATAGACGAGCCAAAAACCGAATAGCCCACCATTGATGGTCATTTGCAGCCGTTTCTGTATGTTCCATTTATGCAATTAATAAAAAAGGGGCACCATGTGGTGTTCATGGTGCCCCTTTGATTACTCATGGAGCAGTGCGCCGGAATGCCTCAGTCAGTGCCAGGCAATCAGGAACAGCTCGAATGGATGGCTCATGTCCTCATGGGCCGGCAGTACCCTCACTGTGAAGCCGTGCAAGCCGCTCTTGTTGCATGGGATTACGCCCTGGAAGTTGTATAGCCCATCCTGTTCGTTCACCACCTTCATGGGGATAGGATTGCCATTGGTGATCTCTCCCTTCGGGCTGAGAGGGCCTTCGTACAACTGGACAGCAATATCAGAAGGACTAAGCTGGCCAAGATTGACCCTGGCTTGAATCTCAAGCTGAGAGCCAACCTGGAGTGAACCACCGGTGATGGCATTCACATCCTCAATATGAATTGAATCCCAATTGGCGGTCACCCGCTCTTTCCAGTGGGTGAGCTCCTTGGCTTTTGTCACCGAGTCAGCGATGAGCAGGTTCCGTTTCTGAGCCGCCTTGACGTAGAACTTTTCGGTGTAGTCCACCAGCATCCTGTTGGTGTTGAACACCGGACAGACGTCCGCCATAGCGTGTTTCATCTTGGCTACCCAGGAGCGGGGCAGTCCATCTGCTGAGCGATCGTAGAAGAGCGGAACCACTTCGTGCTCCAGGATATCATAGATGGCGTTGGATTCCACCTCATCCTGATAGGCGTGGTCGGAGTACTCCTCTCCCTCGCCAATGGCCCAGCCGCACTGGCCGTTGTATGCTTCATCCCACCAGCCGTCCAGCACGCTCATGTTGATAGCCCCATTGGCGGTGGCCTTCATGCCGCTGGTACCGCTTGCTTCCAGAGGACGCCTGGGGGTATTCAGCCACACATCTACCCCCTGGACCATGTAGCGGGCCACATTCAGATCGTAGTCTTCAATGAACACAATGTGGTGTCGTAGTCCATTCTCCCGGATGGTATGGACAATATTGCGGATCAGGTCCTTACCGTGGTCATCCCTGGGGTGAGCTTTGCCGGCAAAGATGATCTGGACCGGACGATCTGTATTACATAGAATCTTGGTCAGTCGGTCCATGTCTCTGAACAGCAGGGTGGCCCGCTTGTAGGTTGCGAACCGACGGGCAAACCCGATGGTCAATGCCTCGGGATTCAGCACCCAGTCGCCCTCACTCACTGCCTTGGGAGTATAGCCACGCCGCTTGAGCTGGGCTTTGAGCCGTCGTCTGGCAAAGGCAACCAGTCTCTCTCTGCGCCGCTCGTGGGTTCTCCATAGTTCCTCTTCCGGCACATCGGTCAGGCGGCGCCAGATGGTCTGATCATGGGGGTCAGCAATCCAACGTGGGCCAAGGTACCGGTTGAACAGGTCTGCCATGTCCTGGGAGATCCAGGTCCTGGTGTGTATCCCGTTGGTGATGTGGTGGATGGGAATTTCGTCTGCGGGCACGTCAGGCCAGACTCTCTGCCACATCTTGCGGGAGACTTCACCGTGCAGTCTGCTTACCCCATTGCTGAAATCAGCCATTCTGATGGCGAGCACGGTCATGCAGAACGACTCATTCTGATCCTTGGGGTTTTCACGCCCCAGGGCCAGGAATGCATCCCAGCGCAGCCCCAGTTGCTCGCTGTATTCTGCAAAGTAGCGCCGCATCAGCGACGATGGGAAGCGATCATTTCCTGCCGGAACAGGGGTGTGCGTGGTAAAGACGTTGCTGGATGCGGTCAGCTCCAGCGCCTCGTTGAAGTTGAGGTTGTACTGCTGCATGGCCATCCGGGAGCGCTCCAGCCCCAGGAACGCTGAGTGGCCTTCGTTCATGTGGCACACGGATGGCTCAATCCCCAAGGCCACCAGAGCCCGCATACCGCCGATGCCCAGCAGTATCTCCTGCTTTATTCTCATCTCCAGATCGCCGCCATATAGCTGGGCGGTGATTTCCCTGTCCTGCAGCCGGTTCTCCGGGATGTTGGCATCCAGAAGATACAGGGGGATTCGCCCCACCTGCACACGCCATACCTGGGCGGTGACTGTGGCTTCGGGATAGTCCACCTTGACGATTACCGGGGCACCGTCCGCGCCAAGCACCCGTTCCAGCGGCAGATTGTAAAAATCATTCTCTGGGTAGGTTTCCTGCTGCCATCCATCCGCATTCAGGTATTGTCTAAAATAGCCCTGGCGGTAAAGCAATCCCACACCCACCATGGGCAGGCCAAGATCGGATGCGGACTTCATGTGGTCACCGGAGAGTACCCCGAGGCCTCCAGAGTAGTTGGGCAGGCTCTCCACAAGCCCGTATTCCGCTGAAAAATAAGCGATGGGGCTGTTAATGAGATCGGAGTGTTCTTTGTGAAACCATGATTTGCCGGCCATGTAGGCATCCAGCTTCCCAATCACATTATCCATATGGGCCAGGAAACCTTCATCCTCAGCTATGGCTGCCAGGCGGTCCTGGGTGACGGTTCCGAGCATCCGGATTGGATTGTGGTTGGTCAGTTCCCACAGGTCTCGCTCCAGTCGCTGAAAGAGGGAGATGGCCTGGTGATCCCAGCTCCACCACAGGTTATAGGCGAGTCTACGCAGGGGTTCCAGCCGTTGTGGCAATTGGGGAACAACCGTAAATGTCCGGATTTTAAGCATGAAACTTTCCTTGATTATACTTAGTATTCTTACTCTTTTCAGGGTCGTCGCAGGGTAAGCAAAATATCCACCATTCGTCAATAATGCCTCAGATGGCGACGTCAAGGGAGTAAATGGTAATCGCCGGTCTTGTATTCCTGAAAACCGCGCTCCCGAACAGTTAATTTCATCCTATTAATGCTGTTTCAATCATGGTGGCGCCCCAATGGCGGGCTTACGCTAGCTACCGCCTGAATGGTAATGATCAATATAATCTACCTTTATTGATTTGAATCAATTAGTTGGCTGGAATTATCTCTTTTTTGTAGAGGAAAGAAGAAAGCGTAGAGCGGAAAGTTGAAAGTTGAGTATGCATGAGCGGGTAGTGCTTGCCCTCCTCCCATGCGCCCTTCCGCCGCCGCAGGCCCAACTAATACGCCGGAGGGAGTGGATTCATACAGTTCAGCCTGTTTCAGCCGACAAGGCCAGCACTGCTACCGGTTGTTCTTTCGTCTCTCCCTTGTACCCCCCTGTGGTTCCCAGATGGTCCAGTTTGGAACACACATCTTTTAAGGTGGCGACATGTTCCGATTTATCCACCCACCGTAGCTTGACGGTCAGGTTCTGTTCCACAGCGGCAAGCACCAAATGGGCTACCGCTATGGGTACGTCAATCATATAGAAGGGCTGTTCTGCGCCCCTCCCGCTGACGAGTCCCGGTACGCCGCTTGCGATGCAGATGAGACCGCTCTCTGCTGCCTGAGTAAATCCCATGACTGTTCCAATGCGCTCCTTGGTTGCCTGCTCTTGGATCAGCCGAAACCGCCAGGTCTGGGAATTACAAGCAGAAGGAGCCAGTCTACCCGCTTGCAGGAGGTTGAGCAGGGTGCTGTTATCTGGTGCAATCCCAGTGTGTTGTCTATTGAAAGAGACCTCTTCCATGGCGAGCAACCTGCCCATCTCTGTTGGCTCTTCGGATGGGTCTACGCTGGCATTTTCCGGTCTGCGTCTCTGGTATTCCAGATCGTCGGGGATGTCCCACCAGGAGCCGTCAGCTTGTACCATCTCTCCGAGCGGGTTGCGGTTTCGTGAGATTCTCCGCATCAGACGTTCCCATGACAAAGGGCCAGCGTCGGCTGGCAGGCCTATGGGCGTGATTGCCACTACCCGTTCCCCGATTTCTTTGTTCAAGTTAAAAAAGGAAGCCACATCATCCTCGGAAAATCCACCAATCCAGCATGTAGCTAATCCAGTCTCTGCTGCTGCAAGAATCCCGTGTTCGGTGGCGTATGAGGCTTCAGCCATATAGAGTTGGCCTTCCCGGGATGTGGAATCCACTGTGGCAGGGAGGCCGTCCGATGGTGATGGCTTACCAACAGTTACCAGGAAGGGCGTGGCGGCTGCGGCCGAGAGGAGCCATGGATTGATCTGGCCAACTGGGCTGCTCATCATAGCCCGGATAAGGCCTTTGACTTCATCACGGCCCGAGACAAGATGAAAAGTTGTCGATCTGATTCCCGCAACCTGACAAGCAGTCTCGGCCACCTTGACCACTGCTTTAACACGGTCCATGTCAGGTGCGATCTCTGAGTATTTTCGGCAGCTCTTGCGTGCCGCCAGGATTTCTGACAATAACAGGGTGGACTCCTTTCCTGCTCGCCATTTGGTGCTCTTGTTGAGGATTGCTGGGCAGCAGTCAGTTTATTGCTTTTTCGAAGAATGCAGTTTAGCAGATCTTTATGTGTTGGGGAAGCCAGGACCTGGTGGGTAATCTGAGAGGGGGAAGGGGGGAGTGAGGTTTGAGGCGTGAGGTGTGCGGAGTGAGGAAGGGATGAGAGGAGAGGGCGAGAAAACATGATGAAGGGTGTGGGGGGAAATAAGGCATAATTATGAATATGGGCAATGAATTGAACAATAAGTTGCAGGTTGCTGACACTGAACTAGCCATGCCCAAGCTGGTGGTTACTGCCGGGCCTGGTTGGATGAAGGCTGACAACATGGTGGCAGATATGCTTGATGCTGGTGCGGATGCTGTCAGGTTGAATAGTTCTCACATCGAACCCGACATGTTGGGTGGTTGGCTCTCATTTCTTATTAAGGCCGGGGTTCATCCTTCCAGGATTGTGGTTGATCTGCAGGGGGGGAAGGCAAGAGTCCATTTGGCGCAGAAGGAGCCTCTGATTCTTGGTGCGCGTGATCGGGTGATGTTATGCAGTGGCGAGTTCCATAAAGAAGAGGGTGCTAAATGCCATGCACACCGAGATGCGTATGGCGCGGATGGCCTGCCCGTACTGTATGTGGACCACCCTGGCGTGATGTGCTTACTCCGCCCGGGGCAGGTGGTGGTCGTGGATGATGGTCGTCTCCGTTTCAGGGTGGTGGAGTCTGCACCATCACTCTGCTTTATATTGGAGGCCATAGAAGGAGGAGTCCTGACCGACCGCAGAGGATTGGCTCTGCCCGATTCCGATTGTTATGGGGATGCTGCTGCCGGTCATAACTGTAGCGTCTCTTCTCGTGCGGGTAGAAGAGAGACTGACCAGACAGGTGTATTGGTGGGTTTGTCACCCCGTGATCTGGAGATTGTTCGGGCGGCGCTGGCCAATGGTGTGAGTTGCTTTGCACTCTCGTATGTCACCAACGCTTACCACCTTACTGAGGCCAGAAAAGCCATGACCGCGCTTGTGCGGGAGTTGGATTGGATGCTCCATGGTTCCGCATCAGATCCTGCGCCTGTACAAACACCGACAACAAAGCCTGCAGGTGTGCCAGTGCCTGCACCAGCACCAGCAATTACTTTCTCCCCCTTTCAGCTTCATCTGATTGCTAAGATTGAAGATCGAATTGGTGTCGAGAATCTGGAAGAGATCATTGAAGGATCTGCTGCTGATGAAATATGGCTCTGCAGGGGAGATTTGGGGGCTGATGCGGGTGATGTAGAGCTGCCTGCCCTTCAGCGGAGGGTGTTGCAGGCTGCGCTTGGTCGTCTCCCGGTTCTGGTGGCAGGTCAGGTATTCCATCACCTGACCGTGGCGCCCTCTCCTACCCGATCGGAAGTCTGTCACGTGGCCGATCTGGTCGAACAGGGCGTCAACGGTTTTGTGCTCTCCGATGAAACGGCTGTGGGACCATATGGACTGCAGGCCGTTATAGCGATCAGAGCGGTGATGGATGGTGCTGCTGCCCGAAGAGTCTACACAAGAGGTTACTAACCGCGGTGTTGTTGACTCTGTCCTCCCGGGGGGGAGCTATGAATCCGTGTGACTGTGGAACCTGGAGTTTGCACCGTTGTCGCTAGATGGCAACCATATTGGGGAGCAGCTCTAAGTTCAGAGTACCGGTTGCAGGTTTTTCATCCAGCAGCCCCACATCGGGCAGATAGGGTAAATCATACTCAATGGGATCCCAGAAGAACCACCCTTCCACATCTCGCTTGGACAACCAGTTGTCCATAAAAGTACAATCATCTCCCTCATGACGGGGAGCCGCATCCTGCAACGCAGTTAGAAGATTTCTGGCATCGGTCCATAGGTCATTGGGACCAGGCAGCTTCAGCTTCTGTATTCCCAGACAGAGATTATCGTACACGGCTGCGCCATAGCCCGACTCCCTGGCTTTTTTCCCCTCTAGTCCACAGTGGGCGATTCTGCCGCCAAAAAGCGCATAGGACCCGAGCATGATCACAAATGGGTGGATGTTCTTATAATATGGAGTCTGTGCCAGCTCTACACACGAATCGATTTGCTCCTCGGTGCTCAGCTCAAAGGAGACTTTCTGCTGGGCAAGCACGTGTGGTGGTGCAGTGGTAAGCATGCGATGCTCAATAAGTATATCGGGGATGGTGTTCCTTACTGTCCGATGGATTTGACCCACAATGCCGTTCAAAATTTCGGCAAATCCCATACTTACCAGATCTTCGATTGACTTACGGGTCAGGAATACTACCCGACGGAACTCAGGCGGAGTCCACATCATCCTCTCTAAATGACCGATCTCATGCCATATGACAGATTCCTGGGTGGCATCTTTGACTATGACTCGATGGCGTGGTGTCTCGGGGGTGGCAACTCTGCTCACTCCCTCAAAGGGGCGAAAAGATTCGTCGTATTCAACCTGAACCGGTCGCCTGACAATTGATTCCACCCGATCAATAAGGTTTTGGGTTTCGCGTGATAAAATCATGAGCTTGAATTAAGGCGATTTTCACCCATGTCAACGCCATGGGTTCTGTTCTTCGCTATTGATGGATAATCTTTTTCCACTTCCTCAGAACTTCAGCGCCTCATGCTCCCAGGTCAAGATTACATGATGAAAAATTGTCAAATACATGCATAATAAAGTATTTGAGCTGTTTGCTAACGCTTTGCAGGTGGATTAGAACAAGATGCATTTTTCGGTCGACGCACATTACCTGGTGGATAACCTCCTGTCATTGTCTGCCCATGTTGGTACTCCTGACCAGCTTCAGATAGAGGTGCTGGATGGGGATCATGTGTTTATCCATTTGCGGCAAGGGGGGCGCAAGGCCACGCTGGAGTTGGAACCGCCCCATGTGAAGACCGTCATTCAGGGTGTGTTCTCCTATTCAGGGCGGGAGTGTGTGGCCGGATTACTACGTCTTTTCCTGCAGATAGGTAAGGAACAGGCGGAATCGGGATTGTCAATCACGGTGTCGTGTGCTGGTGGAAAACTGGAGATAGGGGGAATGAGTCTACTCTTGGCAGAGAATACGGGAGGGAGTCAGGAGAGGACACCTGATGAACTGGCTGAGCTTATTGCGACTGGTCAACCGTTTGTTGTCTCCAGTCGTGACAGGAATATGCTCAAGAAGGGTATTAAGTCATATGCCGAGGTAGCGGCTCGTCAGCCTGAATACCTGGAGGAGTATGCAGGGAAGATTCTCCCGGGGAATACTCGCCTTTCGGGTATGGTGCTGGCATATCATGACTGGACTTGCGGATCGTGTGGGTTGATGGTCCGTGAGGGAGGCCGCCTTAAGATGGAGAACCTGCATGTGGTGGTGTTGCCCTCGCCCCAGGTTGCTTCATCCTTATCTTCGTCCTTGTCAGCAGCCTGTTCTTCGGGTGTTGGGTGCGAATGTGGTTCTCCCAGCGGTTCTGGCGATGAGCAAGACGGCCATGATTGTTCTGCTGTAGGAACCAGTGGCAGTCTGGATAGCGGGGGATGGTTGAATGACCAGCTCAGGGTTATGTGTTCCAAGTGCTATCGTGCAGCCAGTAAGTCGTGGAAGGACGCTGGCTTGTTGCTGGTCCATGGCAAAAGGGGCAAGAGCACAGGTCAGAAGGTTCAGTGATGAGAAACAGGCCGACCGGCCATTAAGTTAATTCACGTCATCTCTTTTTCCCCTGCAGAGCGAGAGAGGTCATTTCTTCAACCTCTTCTATTTCAACGGGGATAGCATCTGATAGAATCTGACACCCAGTCTCAGTAACCAGCACATCATGTTCAATGCGTATTCCAATATTACGGTAGCGCACAGGTGGAGGTGGATATATGGATTCGGCAGCATGGGTTGATATATAAATTCCCGGCTCCACGGTTATGATCATCCCGGGTTGCAGCTTTACAAACCCATGGGCATCCAATCCTGGTGTGGTGTCATGGACATCTATTCCCAGAAAATGACTTGTGTAGTGGGGATAAAAGCTCTTGTATGAGTTGTCGATAATGCGAGCCTCAGGCACCCCTTTCAGCAACCCCAGCCTGATCATCCCTTCTGTGAGAACCTGTACAGCAGTTTGATGTATGTCTTGCAGGGTGGTGCCGGGAGCAATGGTTGCGATTACGGCCTTTTGGGCTTGAAGCACCAGATTGTATAGTTCGGCCTGGGGAGCACTGAATTTGCCGTCCACAGGAAAAGTTCTGGTCACATCACCGCAGTAACCGTCCAGTCTGGCGCCTATATCCATGAGGAGCAGGTTGCCTGCCTGGAGTCTGGCAGTGCCTGGTCCTTCATAGTGTAAGATTGTGCTGTTCTTCCCTGTAGCAACAATGGAAGGAAAAGCCTCAGAGCCGCCTGCTGCAGTGAATACGTTCTGTATGGCGGCCTTGACCATATTTTCCGTGTTGCCAGGTCTGGCATGCTCAATGAGGGCTTGTTTCATGGCCTGACAGGTGAGATTGATCGCCCTGCTTATGGCCTGGATTTCCACTTTGCTTTTTGGGCCCCTCAACTTCCCCGTAAAGTCATGGGGGTGTTCCATTGAAGATGGTCCCAGCAGCCCCCCCTTCCATTGCCGCCTGGCAGTGGTCACAGCTTCAAGCAACATGTTGTCCAATCTGGGGATTGCGCCAGGCCAGTAGATTAGTCGAGGGCACCCAATCAGCAAATCAGGTAATACATGGGCCAAGGCTAATAGTGGCTGTACTATCGTATCAGGTCCACACTGTTTCAGAGCGCCTTCCAGGCCAGTCATTTTACCAAACCATGCTTCCCGTTTGGAGTCGGCGTGTGGAAGGAATACATGGCACTCCTCGAGGCTATCGCTTGGGTTATCCCACTCATTTAGAGGAGGATTCCTGATTATCACCACACAGTCAGGTGTGGTCAGGCCAGTGAGCCACAATACGTCACTATCTGGGCCTGGGAGATTGCGCTGGGCGGCTTCGCCAGAAGGCTGCATGAGGTACTCTCCGGGGGTGGCGGCAATAAATACGCTTCCCGGTCCCATCAAC
>CAYZFJ010000076.1:0-15459 GCA_964477705.1 uncultured Myxococcia bacterium
TTTTGGGACAGAAGTCGGAGGGTAAGCCGTTACCTGGGGAGTCCTGTCCTGATTTTGGGACAGAAGTCGGAGGGTAAGCCGTTACCTGGGGAGTCCTGTCCTGATTTTGGGACAGAAGTCAGAGGGTAAGCCGTTACACCGCAGCCCAAACAAGGCAGATAGAGACCGCAATTGGGGGGTAAAGGTGGAGTTTATGCTCCTTGTATTTGTCAGTTAGTAATGTATGATTAAGCCCATACTTAACTTTAACTGCAGGGGGAAGCCTGTGAGAAGCTATCATTTATTTTCGTTTTCGGTAGTCTGCCTGTTCTTTGGGGCCGTGTGCCTTCTAAATCTGCCTGCCTGTACCTCTGATATAGATTCTCAGCTTGACTGTGCCTGCCACACTGAGTCGCCCTGCTGCGATGGGTGTAACCCCATCAATGTGGGAGAGCCGTGTGGTTATGGTTCTGCTCTGGCTGGGCAAGATGGTGGTGCTGATGGTGACTCTGGCGCTGGCCACGCTGATCCCAGCCCGGTGTGTGGTGATTATCAGTGTACAGTCCAAGGCACCTGCCGCATCCAGTTGGCTGAGGGCTGGTGCTTCGATGATTTGACCTGCCATAACACTGATAGCTCGCCTTTACATTGCGGTCAGTGCGGTGAGGCTTGTGCCTGGGGGCAGGTTTGTGCCGAGGGGGAGTGTGCTGCCCAGTGCCCGACGGGCGGTGCCCCGTATACCGATTGTGATGGTAGCTGTGTGGTGCTTGACCGGGACTATTACCACTGTGGTGAGTGCTTCGTTAGCTGTAGCCCCGGCCAGGTTTGTGTGGATGGGGTCTGTACCAGCGATGGGTGTGATGATGACCTGAGCGAATGTGTTGGGTATTGCGTTGATTTGGACAGCGATCCCGACCACTGCGGTGAATGCAGCGCAAGATGCGGTGATGGTGATGTGTGCAGTGAGGGTGAGTGCGTAGGGGACGGCTGTCCGGCAGGTAGGGAGGATTGCGATGGGGCCTGTGTGGATTTAGAGGACAATGATCTTCATTGCGGTGCATGTGGTCAGATTTGCACTGGAGGCAATTTGTGCGTGGATGGGGAGTGCATTATCCCCGTTCAGGCTCTGACAGTGGAGCCCCAGTCTGATGAGCTGGTGGTTGGAGGGGCCATACAGCTTGCTACTACCATACTCCCTGAGAACGCCACCTACCAGACCGTGAACTGGTCGAGCAGCGACTTGGGTGTTGCGACGGTTGATTCTGCCGGTTTGGTCACTGCTGTGGGGGGAGGGCAGGCAGTGATTACTGCCGCTACTGCCAACGGAGCACTCACAGCCACATGTGAGATTACGGTGCTGGTCCCGGTCACCGGAATCACCATTGAGCCCCAATCTATGGTCATTCCTCCAGGAGGCGCTGGCCAGCTCACTGCCATCATTGCTCCCGCTGAGGCTACTGATAAGAGGGTGGAGTGGGCCTCGTCTGATCAAGTAATCCTGACCGTGAACGAGGACGGTCTAGTCAGCGGGCTGCAGGCAGGGTATGCCACCGTTACTGCCGAGACTGTGGACGGTAACCATTCAGCCACAGCATCCATAAGGGTGGGCACTCCTGTTGCCGGGGTTACCTTGTCCACTGAGACCCTGAATCTGGACGTTGGGGAGACCAGCTTCCTGAGCGCTGCCGTGTTGCCCGAGAATGCCACTGATAAACGGGTCAACTGGAGCTCCTCTAACACTTTGGTGGCCACTGTCAATGCCACCGGCATGGTGACCGCAGCGGGGCCTGGGCGTACCTCCATCACCGTTACAACTGAAGAGGGGGGCTTCTCCGCAGAGTGTGAAGTAAAGGTGATCAGCCGGGTGACAGGGGTTACATTGGAGCCGGTTGCCTTCAATATTCTCCTGTCCAATGGTACCAGACAGTTGACCGTCTCAGTGATTCCCCCTGATGCTCATAACAAGTTGGTCATCTGGAGTAGTTCTAATGAGGCTGTAGCCACAGTGAGCGGAACAGGTATGGTGACCGGTGTTAGCACTGGTAACGCCATCATTACAGTCACCACACAGGATGGCGGGCATACGGCATCTGCTCAGGTATCTGTGATCACCATGCCTCAGGGCTATGCGCTCATGCCGGCTGGCACTTTCACTATGGGCAGTCCAACTAACGAACTAGGGCGTATAGTAGCCAGTGAGACCCAGCATCAGGTTACCATAACCCGCCCCTTCATCATAAAGGCAACCCAGGTGACTCAAGGGGAGTGGCAGTCTATGATGGAGAACAACCCATCCTCCTTTAGCTCATGCGGGGCTAACTGCCCGGTCGAGCAGGTTAGTTGGCACATGGCCTTAGCCTATGCAAACGCCCTGTCTGCTGAAGAGGGGTTAGCACAGTGTTTTGATTGTACAGGTAGCGGCACTAGCGTGGAGTGTGACCTCAAGCCCCAATACACTAAGCCCCAGGACTGCCCGGGGTATCGTCTGCCCACTGAGGCGGAGTGGGAGTATGCGGCCCGAGTGGGTACTACCACCGCCTTTCACACGGGAGAGATAACTAATACAAGCACCTGCTCAAATATGAATGTTGCCGGTTGGTATGCTCCTAATTCAGGCGGTACCACCCATGCTGTAGGTGGCAAGGAGGCCAATGCCAGGGGGCTTTATGATATGCACGGCAATGTGTGGGAGTGGACCTGGGACTGGTATCAGGAGAATTTGGGCAGCACGCCTGTGACAGACCCTGCAGGGCCTCCTTATGGCTCGTCCCGCGTTTTACGGGGCGGCTCCTGGAGCAATTACGCCAGGTGCTGCTGGGCGGCTGGAGCAGGGCTGCACATGGTAAGCGGGCACGGCATGCACGCTCCTCTAGGCCGGCATTTGGGGAACAGGGTCTGCTGGGTGATAGGGTGTCCATAGGGTTGGCGGGTGCGGGTATTGCTGGTTTATGTCAGGCCCCAAAACTGAAAAAGCCCTTGTGTTTACAAGGGCTTGTTTGGGTGGCCAGAGACGGAATTGAACCGCCGACACAGGGATTTTCAGTCCCCTGCTCTACCTGCTGAGCTACCTGGCCGTCTTCATTTTTCAGGACCGTTTGGTATTTCTACCGCAAAGTCTTTCCCTGTTTAGTCGATCACCTCGCATCTTGTCAATGATTTTCTTGTGCAGTTTGCATAGGGTGGGTTCTTTTGGCTATGTGTATGTGCGAGCAGATTGGGGGTGGAGGACTTGATGCACTGTGGGTGTGGTTGGCGAACTCATGAATTTGTAGACAAGAACATACAAAACGGGTAAGGTGCCAGTCCTAATGGGGCAATACGTTATGTTGCAGGAATTCCGCCAGCGGACGGGGAATTCTCGGCGGGGGCCGATTATTCTATCACGCCTATTCCGGAAATCATGAGATAATCTCGAAGCGTTTGCCGATGTGGTCCGTAAGACCGACATCGAGGTAAGGGCAAGTAAGAAATGTGGTGGGTGCTCCTAGGATTAGGGGTTCTCTTCGCAGGTGGTTTAAGTATGCCGCTGATAGCTGGCAAGTTGAGCCGCCTCCAGAATCTGACCAGCAGTAACAAGCACAACAGAAAGAATAGGGACAATAGCGGCTTTGGTCACACTGGGCATGGGTCCGGTGAACGACCATTTGCGACCGCAGGGGTGGGGCATGGTCTCAGTAATGCAGAGCTAGTGCATAAATGCTCCGTATTGGGCGCTGTCATCACCATAATTGGATGCCTGCTCTGCCTTCCGCCTGTTATGTCTGTTCTGATCAGGGGCAACGGGGAATGGATCAAGCTCCCGTGGAGCATGCCTTTCGGCTCATTCACCATCGCCATCGATCAACTGACCACAGTGTTCATGTTGCCCATCCTCATTGTTTCGGCTCTGGCTGCGGTGTATGGGGTGGGTTACCTGTCCAGTCATGGTGCTGGCAGTCATGGTGGGGTAGGAGGCGGTGAGGATAGCGAGGACAGTGAGGGCAGCGACAGCAGCAGTTATGTGAGAAAGGTGGCCAACTCCTGGCTCTTCTTCAATCTGCTGGTGGGGAGTATGTTGCTGGTGGTGACGGCTCGCAATGGAATCCTTTTTCTGCTTGCCTGGGAGCTGATGGCTCTCGCTTCTTTTGCTCTGGTCTTGTTTGAAAACAGACAGAAGGCTTCTCGGAAAGCTGCCTGGACCTACTTGGTGGCTACCCACATCGGCACCGCCTTCATCTTGGTGCTTTTTGCTCTGCTGGGTCAATATGGTAACGGTTCCCTGGATTTTGATGGGTTCGCCCAGGTTGCATCCAGGATGGCGGGAGTCGGCGCTGGAGCGGGCGCTGGCGCTGATGGTGTGTCACCGCAAGGTGGCAGCACCTTCTTGGGCTTGGCCTTCCCCTCGGTTCTGTTCCTGCTGGCAGTGATCGGATTCGGCACCAAAGCTGGTATTATCCCCCTTCATGTGTGGCTTCCTGAAGCTCACCCGGCCGCGCCATCCCATGTGTCCGCTCTAATGAGCGGTGTGATGATCAAGACCGGGATTTATGGCATCGTGCGAACCCTCACCTTTCTGGGTGAGCCGCCCGTGTGGTGGGGATGGCTGCTCCTCATCGCCGGAATGGCCTCGGCCCTCCTGGGGATTCTGATGGCCCTGGCCCAGAGTGATATCAAGAGGATGCTTGCCTACAGCAGCGTGGAAAATATGGGCATCATCACCATGGGGTTAGGTGTGGGGCTCCTCGGAGTGGGGTATCACCTGCCTGTGGTGGCAGCGGCAGGTTTTGTGGGTGCATTCTTCCACATTCTCAATCACTCCCTGTTTAAGAGCCTGCTCTTCTTCGGGGCTGGCTCTGTGGTCAGCCTGACTGGAACCAGGAATATGGAGAAGCTGGGCGGGCTGATTAAGGTCGCTCCTGTTACTGGTTTCCTGTTTCTGGGTGGCTGCCTGGCTATCTGCGGTCTGCCTCCTCTCAACGGGTTCATCGGAGAGTTCCCCATCTACCTGGGAGCTATGAACCTGGTCACCACCTCCGGCCTGTTTGGGGGGCTCGGTTCCTATGAGATCCTGCCCGCTGTGGCAGGCATTGCGGTGATTGTGGTCCTGGCCCTGGTCGGCGGCCTGGCCGCAGCCTGTTTTACCCGTGCATTCGGGATTGTGTTTCAGGGTGAGCCCCGGTCTTCTGTTGTTGCCCGAGGCAGATTGAAGGGGGATTCTCCCACATCTATGCTTGTTCCCATGGGTGGGCTGGCTCTCTTGTGTGTGTTAGTTGCGGCCGTCAGTCCCCTTGTGGCGACCGGGTATCTGGCTCCGGCGGCCAGGCAGGTGGTTGTGGGCGCTCCAACTGCTGCTGCGGCTGCCGCCGCTGTCGCTGCGGTGCCGGGAGATTTGACAGCTTCGGTGTTTCCAGCGGCATCCCTCTCAGCAGCTCATGCCGCCACTGCCGTTGGCACTGGCACTGCCACCTCCACCATCAGTGGCACTTTCAGCACCTCTCTGGTAGAGATACTCCTGCCACTCAAGGCAGTGTCGATCCTGTTCGCAATTCTTCTGCTCCTGGGAACCATACTCCTCTTCGTGCGCCGCCGTATCGGGAGCGGCCGGGATGTTGGGGCAGCACCAACCTGGGGTTGCGGCTATCTGCGCCCCACAGGCAGGATGCAGTACACTTCGTCTTCCTTTACTGCCCCATTGTTAGGCACTTTCAGAGCCTTCCTGCGTACCCGGAGGCTGTTTTCCTCACCACAGGGTTACTTTCCAGCAAAAAATGGCAGGTTGACCAGCCATACACCTGATTTTTTCAGAGACACCGTATTTACCAGGCTT
This sequence comes from uncultured Myxococcia bacterium, assembly GCA_964477705.1. Classification (GTDB taxonomy): domain Bacteria; phylum Myxococcota_A; class JAVEVO01; order JAVEVO01; family CAYZFJ01; genus CAYZFJ01. Next base: position 5,786 of record CAYZFJ010000076.1, read on the forward strand.
TTCCTGTTCATAGAGGGTATTCTTGCCAGACTGCGTTGGCTGCAACATGGTCGGCTCCACTTCTATATCCTCTACATCTTTATTGCTCTGGTCATCCTTTTTGTATGGAAGCTCAGGTAGAAGACGGAATGGAAACAGTGATCTATCCATATATATCAGTGGTTGCCGGGCTCCTTCTGGCGCCTGCCCTGCCCAGCATCATTAATCGCACCAAGGCTGTCGCTGCCGGACGAAAGGGGCCACCCCTGACTCAGACATATCGGGATTTAGCCAGGCTGCTGCGCAAGGGAGTAGTGTACAGCAACAGCACATCGCTCATATTCAGGCTGGCTCCCGTTGTCACCCTGGCCTGCGTTATGCTTGCCATGGCACTGCTCCCCGTTTCGGCAAACGGTGCCCTGGTAGCGTTTACCGGCGACATGATCCTGTTCGTGTATCTCTTTGGTTTAATGAGGTTTTTCACAGTCGCCTGTGCTCTTGATACGGGTTCCAGTTTTGAGGGGATGGGAGCGAGCCGTGAGGTTCTCTTCTCTGCTCTGGTTGAGCCAGCCCTGCTGGTAAGTCTAGTTACGCTGGCACGGGTGGGCGGGTCTCTGTCTCTGAGCGGCATCTATCAGGGCCTGACCAGCAACGCCTGGCTCCAGTCCGGGCCTACCATGGTTCTCATTCTGGTGACACTTTTTATGGTCTGCCTGTCGGAGAATAGCCGCATCCCCTTTGACGATCCTGATACCCACCTGGAGCTTACCATGATTCATGAGGTGATGATCCTGGACAACTCCGGCCCAGACCTTGCGTTCATCCTTTATGGCTCCTGCCTTAAACTCTGGGTACTGGGCGGGCTGATGGTGAATATCATTCTGCCTGCGACCGGTCTGTCCGGCCTGCTGGCATTGGGCGTCTTTATTCTGGCAATGGCCATACTGGCGGTCCTTGTGGGCATTGTGGAATCAGTGATGGCAAGACTCGGCCTGCTCAAGGTCCCCCGCATTCTGCTCGGGGCCGGTGTGCTCTCCCTGCTTGCGTTCACCCTTGTATTCGGATTCGTATGATGAACACAGTAATCTGGACAGAAACTATCCTGGTGCTTCTTCTCTTGAGCAGCTTCCTGTTGCTGGGCTCAAGCAGGCTGGGCGGGTGTATTCGCATCGGGGCCTTTCAGGGTTTTATCGCTGGTCTGCTCCCATTTCTCAACAGTTATGGCTCATCATCTGTCGCCAGTGTTACCGCCACTGGTGTTGTAGACGTAGCGAGCACTGCAAGTGCCGCAAGTGCCGCAAGCGCTGTAAGCGCCTCAATCGCCTCAATCGCCTCAAGCGCCGCCAATGCAACCCATGCCGCAAATGCCGTAAATGCTGCGAGTGTGTTAGGTGTTGCTGATGCGGCAGGCGTTTCAAGCTCTATCGGCGATTTCACCATCCGAGTGGGTATCATCGGACTGGTGACCCTGGCTATCAAAGGCCTGGTGTTCCCATATATGCTCACCCACGCAATCAGGGAATCGAAGACCAGCAGAGAGATACAGCCATTGGTTGGCTATATGGCCTCTCTTGTGTGCGGAGTGCTCTTCCTGGTAGGCGCATTCATGCTCGACTCTAAGCTTGATTTGCCCATTCACACCCAGCACAGTCTGTTCGTCCCTGTGGCCTTCACCCTGATGATGACCGGTCTGTTTCTCATCATCGCCAGACGTACCGCCATAAACCAGGTCATAGGATACCTGGTGCTTGAGAACGGGATTTATGTGTTTGGTATGGCCATTGCGAGTCACATTCCAATTCTGATTGAACTGGGAGTGCTCATGGATCTTTTCGTTGCCGTCTTCGTTATGGGAATTGCAGTCCATCGCATTAATCGGGAATTCGATCACATGGATTCGGATCGGCTAAATCTTCTTAAAGGATGAAGCAAGCCAGCAGACAAGCAGGCAGGCAGACAAGCAGGCAGGCAGGCTGGCTGGTAGGCAGGCAGAAGGGAAGGAGTGAAATAAGGTAATAATGATGATGACGGGTGAATTCAGTCTGTTGCTCCCCTTTCTTCTCCTGTTCCTGCCATTGGGGCTGGCACTGGTTGGGCTGTTGCTGCCCTTGCCGCCCACATGGTCCATGCGGTTCTGCACAGGGGGCACCGTACTGGTGTCTCTGGTGGCCCTAGTTGCCGCAAGTATGGTTTTCGTTTCCGGCCAGCCAATGGGGGCAACTGGAGGCTGGCTGATGCTCGACGCACTCTCGGCCTGGCACCTGGTGGTGATGGCCCTGGTGTTCTCCTTTTGTTCCATGTATGCGGTCTCTTACTTCAAGGAGGATATTGAGGAGGGCTCATTTACGCCCCGCAAGGTGCGCCGGTTCAATGGGCTGTGGTTTGGAGCCATGATGGCCATGATGCTGGTCATGCTCTCCAATAACCTGGGCTTGATGTGGGTGGGAATCGAGGCTACCACCCTGCTGACCGCTTTTCTGATCTGCATTCACGCTACACCCGCCGCCCTTGAAGCCATGTGGAAGTACCTGCTCATGTGCTCAGTGGGCGTGGCGGTAGCCTTTACAGGCATCCTTATGGTCGCTGCATCGGCTGGTAGTGTGCCCGGCCTCCACTCCACCCATGCCCTGTTGTGGACCGAGCTGATTAAAGCCGCCCCTGCCCTCAGCCCAATGCTGGTGAAGGCAGGCTTCATCTTCATGGTGATCGGCTATGGGACAAAGGCTGGGTTAGCGCCTATGCACAATTGGCTCCCTGATGCACACAGCCAGGCGCCAGCGCCTGTGTCTGCCGTGTTCAGCGGTTTCATGTTGAGTGCTGCCCTTTACTGCATTTTGCGAGTTCTGCCCATTGTTGAGAGTGCCACTGGTAACGAGGGGTGGGGCAGGGAGATTCTGGTGGTGTTCGGTCTGGTCTCCATTCTGCTGGCTGCAGTTTTTATTGTGGCCCAGCATGATGTGAAGCGGCTTCTTGCCTACAGCAGCGTGGAGCACATGGGGATTGTGGCCCTTGGCGCAGGGATGGGCGGTGCCGGTGTGGCTGCGTCCCTGTTCCACATCCTTAATCACTCCCTGTGCAAGAGTCTGGCGTTCTATAGCGCTGGTAAGGTGGGCAGGTTGTACGGCACCCAGGATATGCGGGCTCTGGTCCATGTGACTTCATCTGCCGGTGTGTGGGGAGTGGGGCTGGTGGTGGGGATGCTGGCTCTGATTGGTGCGGCTCCGTTTGCTCTATTTTTGAGCGAGTTTCTGATTCTAAAGGCTGCCATCAATGGGGGGCAATACGGGGTGGCTGCCATGTACCTGTTTGGTCTGGTGATTGTGTTTGTGGGGGTGCTCAGGTTTGTGATTCATATGGCCTGGGGGGAGAGGGATGAAGGGCTGACAGTTGGGCAGGCGGTAGGGATGACCGAGCAGGCGACTGGTAAGCGGGTATCCAGAGGGGTTGCCTGGGCTGCTGCTGGTGGTGGTGGAGCCACAGCTTGTAGTGGATACAGTGGTGAGGTGGCCGGAGCCTCAGGTGATGTGGCTTCATCAGTCTCTTATGTAGTCACCGACGCCAACTTTAATGGGGTTGCCACAGGTGATGGCCGGGGAACTGCTGCGGTGCCCATTGCCTTAAGAGTAAGCCCTGTGCCCACCGTAAACCTTGATCCAGTTAAAGTGGCCGGATGTGGCAAATCGGTTCTGGGGAAAGTGGTTGTTTTCACCATTCTTGGTGCCCTTCTATTACTGGGTATCTATGTGCCTGGGTTCCTGCAATCGGCCATCGGGCAGGCAGCAGCCCTGTTAGGAGGTTCCTGGTGATGTACAGTGGTAATGACCGACTGTCGGGTGTCAGGTTTCCTGCCAACGGTGCCATTCCCATTGGGTGGATACCTGTGCTGCCTTTTGATGAGTTCAGGGATACTCTGGTGAAGCTGCTTCAGGTTGGTGTGGGAGAGGGGGGCAATGGGACCAGTGCCGGCGGCACACTAAACGGTAGAGCCTGGGCCAGTGCGCTCTTTGCTCAGCCTTTGCCAGTAGCTTCTCGAAAGAACCCGGATGTTCTCTACCGTCTTGTGGTCATCATGGGCGGAGATGCTCCCCAATGGGAGGGATGCCACAGGGTGATGGCCACCACCATTGGCCGGTCTTATCCTTCGCTTACTCCCCGCTGTCCTCAGCTCCATATTTTTGAACGGGTTATTGCGGAAAAGTGGCAGATTGTTCCGGTGGGGCACCCCTGGCTCAAGCCTGTCCGGTTTGTTCAGCGCAGGTTCCGTCCTCTTGGGGTGGATGACAGCATGGGCGTGGACGTAAGTGTGGGCGTATGTATGGACACTGGTGTGGACGCAAGTGTGGGCGAAGCGGTCAGTTGGGGCGCAAGTGTGGGCGAGGAGGTCAGCGCTGGTGCCGGTGGTGGAGGGGGCAGCCCGGGGGAACTGGCCAATGATTGGCCCCTGGATCTGGTGCCAGACTCCGCCCACAACATCGGCATTACTGATTTTTATTCAGTGGATGGGGAGGAAGTACATGAGGTGGCGGTGGGGCCAGTGCATGCGGGAGTTATCGAGCCAGGCCATTTCAGGTTCCAGTGCCATGGTGAGGAAGTTCTACATCTGGAAATCTCCCTCGGTTACCAGCACAGGGGCATTGAGCATATGCTGCGGGGTGGCCCAGATGTCAGGTCTTTACCATGTGTTGAGGTTGTTGCTGGTGACACTACCATCGGTCACACTACGGTCTTCTGCCGGATCGTGGAGGCCCTCACCGGAACAGGCTCACAGGTGCAGAGCTCTTCCCAAAAGATTCGGGCTCTGGCTCTGGAACTGGAGCGGATCGCCAACCACATCGGCGATCTGGGCGCAATCGCCGGTGATATCGGGTACCTACCTACATCGTCTTTCTGTGGGAGAATCCGTGGTGATGTACTGAATCTGACCGCTGCCATCTGCGGCAACCGGTTTGGCAGGGGGTTGGTCCGGCCTGGTGGTACTGGTTATCACATTGATGGCATACTGGCAGCCAAGCTCAAGGCTGCGTTGCAGAAGATTTTTATAGACGCCAGGGATGCGATCAGCGCCCTGTGGGATACCCCATCGGTTCTAGCCCGGATTGAGACTACCGGCACGGTGGATGTGAGAACCTGTCTTGAGTTGGGGTTAGTTGGAGTGGCAGCCAGGGCGTGTGGGGTGACTAGGGATGTACGGGCTGACCATCCTGCCGGGGAGTTCCGGGCAAGGCCCATGCCAGTCGCCCACTGTGAGACGGGTGATGTGTTTGGGAGGGCCAATGTGAGGTGGCAGGAGATCACCAATTCGGTAGGGTATGCTGTGGAGTTGCTGGATCAACTGGAGAAGGAGGCCGGTACTGGGATGGGTGAGGGCTTTGGGGCGCACGCAAGTGCTGGGACTGGGGCTGGCCCCCGGCTGGCAGGTGCCCACACAGGAGCAAACGATTGGATTGGGCTGCCTATGGCCGCCGACACTCTCGCCTTTGCCGTGGAAGAAGGGTGGCGTGGTGAGATCTGCCACGTGGCACTCACTGACAGCGAGGGGAAGCTCAACCGATATGAAGTGATTGATCCTTCTATTCACAACTGGATGGGGTTGGCCATGGCCTTGCGTGGCCAGCAGATCTCTGATTTTCCATTATGTAATAAGAGCTTCAATCTTTCCTATTGTGGCCATGATCTTTAGGAGCGCATCAATTTCATGAGAAGGTTAATAAGAACCAGGATTAAGCAGGGCTATCGGACCATGAGCTACCCTGATGGACCGCCTCCACCGCTTCCTGAGCTTTATGTAGGCTGTCCGGTAATTGGACCGGGACAGGCGGCAGAGAGAGCTGATGATGGGCGGTTGGATGAGGTGGCCCTGCAAGCTGAGGGAGTCCACGGTTCCCATGGTGCGGGTTACGCCTGCCCTCCTTCTTGTGATGTGTGTGCCCGGGTTTGCCCGGTTGGAGCCATCAAGCCGGGTGGGCTGGTTAGCCGGGTGGCGGGAGAAGAAGGGTGTGGCCAGAGCTGCGAACAGTCTGATGGGCTTGGCCAGGGCCAGGATAATACTGCCTCCATTTGCATGGGGGGGCGCCATAGCAAGGGATTGCCGGTCATAGATCTGGGGCGGTGCACCATGTGCAGGGCTTGTGCAGAAGCCTGTCCAGTGTTAGGGCGTATCGGGTTCAGTAAGGATTACGCCATGGCTGCTTCCAGCAGGGAGGACCTGTTGGTTGGGGCTGGCGATGGGGTTCCCTTCCCGGTTCATAATTCTCACGGAAAAGGGATTTTCAGCAGGTCCCTCAAACTGCGGCAGGTGAGCGCAGGTGGATGCAACGCCTGCGAGGCAGACACCAATGTGCTTGGCACCATTGGTTGGGACTTGCGAAGGTTCGGGATCCAATTTGTCGCGTCTCCCAGGCATGCAGACGGCCTTCTCATTACCGGGCCTGTGACTGTTAATATGAGGGAGGCCTTGTTGAAGACCTGGCAGGCGATTCCAACCCCCAAGATTGTTATCGCTGTTGGAGCATGTGCTATTTCCGGAGGGCTCTTTGCAGGACAGGCTGAGGTATGTGGCGGAGTAGATGGGCTGTTACCTGTTGATCTATATATCCCTGGGTGTCCTCCCCATCCACTGGTTATCCTGGACGGCCTGTTGCGCCTCCAGGGTCGCTTCTGAGAATTGCTGGATTCTTCGCATCTTCCCCCTTCGCCCTTCGCCCCTTGCGCCTCCACCCTGCCGCTACTCTATGTCTATGAACTATCCCCAAAACCACTTTCAAATTTCGGCTTGCCCCTTGCCACCTTAAATGTGATTGGCAGCCCGTAGCCCTGGAGGGCGAGCGCCGAACGCGCCCCTACCAACGATTGGCGCTTGAACTCATAGCCCCCCCTTAGATTCTTGATGCCGAATTCAACCCTCAGTATTTGGCCCTTTGGGCCCTTCTCTTTTCTCAACTTTCGCTGTGACAAGACTTGGGAATCATGCACCGGGGTTCATATTCGTTAGATGATGGGAGTCGGTGTTGTGCTCGTAATGGCTTATTAAGTGAAATGGTTGTGGCTGGCAAATAGCATATTCCAATAGCCAGGCAGCCATCCACCCAGTAAGTCAGACAGATAGATAGATTTCATGGCTGATAAACAAAATGTCTGAACACAGGTCCCATACATCATCTTCGGCCAACCCCGCCAATAAGGGGAAATGGCGGTTTCGCAATCTGGTGCCTAAGGGTATTCATTCCCGTCTCTTTTTGCTGATTATTCTGTCCATGCTTCCACTACTGGCATTGTTGGGTCTGACTTCCTACCAGGCATATCAGGAACGTACCTCTACCGCCCTCGAAACGGAGCTGGAGGTGGCCAAAGGAGTGGCTGCCGAGTTTCAGGCATTCCTGTTGGATCTCAATCGTCAGGCTATGACCATCGGTGATACCATTGTTGCCCTGCAAGCTAATGATCAGCGTGATGATGTCAATGAACTGCTGGTTGTGGCTGTTGAACGGTATCCTGCCGTAAGGACTTTCAGTTGGGTCAACCCGGATGGTGTGATAATAAAATCCAGTAAGACAGAAAATATCGGAACAAGCGTGATAGAAAGGGATTTCTTCATCCAAACAATAAGAACTAAAGAGGCTTTACTTAGTGATCTGTTTGAGAGAGGAATAACATCAGACGAAATCACTGTGATTCTTTCTACCCCAATTATAGGCAAAAATGAAGATATTCTTGGGATTGTGGTCGCATCCCTTAATCCCATGCGTTTGGGAGAAATGACTCTAGTGGTGGAGCGACCTGCGCAAGGCGCATATGCCATATTTGACAGTAAGGGCGTCCTCGTTTTTCGAAAACCAGAAGTCACCGTTAGCTGGAGAGAGAGGACTTCATGGCTTGCCGGTGACTCTGTATTGCAGGAGTCAAAGAATACTGGAAGGTCTGCTACTGGTATTACCCGTTTTTCAATTGTCGGTGGGCAGCAATGGTTTTCTGCCAGGGTACCTATCGAGCAGTATGAATGGTTCGCCGGAGCAGGACGTCCGGTCTCGGTTATCATGGGTCCAATCTATGAAACATTATACCGGGATGCACTCCTGGTCTTGCTGTCTCTGGTCCTGGCTATTTCTTTCGCTTATTTGCTGGCCAGGACCATCTCTATCCCTCTCCTCAAAATGAAGAGCGATGTGAGTCAGATGGAACATGGTGTTCCGGTTACCGCTTCTGACCCGATGGCTCCTGTGGAGGTGAACCGGGTGCGCCAGACAGTGGCTGGAATGGCAACGGCTCTGCTGGAACGTGCCCGGGAGAGTGAGCGTCTGCTTGCAGAGCTCAACGCTACCTTTAATTCCATTGCCGACAGTCTGGTTATCTATAACCTGGAGGGAGAAGTTGTCAGGACCAACTCTGCTGCGGATCGGCTGATAGCAGGGCTGGCTATGGAGGAGGGCGGGACTGCCGGGACAGGCAGGGTGGCTGAGGTTGGGCAGGCCGGGAGTGTGGAGGAAGATGAGGTTGGTAAGGTACCTGTGAATCTCGACACCAGAGTGTGGTTTTCACGGCGTGGATTCACCCTTGAAGGCAAGCTTGTTGCAGAAGAGTTCTTGCCTGCGGTTCGTTCCATCAGGGGTGAAACAGTCTCTGGTTATGTCATTGTATTCAGAATCAAGGGGGGGAATAGGCTTATCTGTTCGGTCAGCTCTGCTCCAATCAGACTGCTTGATGGGACCATTATCGGTATTGTAGCCACTTACACTGACATCACCAGGCTGCAGGAACTTCAGGAGCAGAGGGAGCTTTACATTCATACTATTTCCCATGACTTACGCAATCCTCTGGCTGTAATAATGACCCATGCAGCTCGAATGGTGCGTCTGCTGAAAATGGATAACAGGAAACCTGGCTGGGGAGAAGGTGGGCCGGACATCGGCATTAAGCTTGAGCAGAGCCTGCTGGCCATTCAGAAGAGCAGTCAGCGCATCAACACCATGATCGTTGATCTGGTGGATGCTGCCCGTCTTGAGGGTGGAATGGTGCTTCAAGAGAGACTGTCTGTAAATTTGGCCAGATTTGTGGGAACCTTGCTGGAACATAACAAGGACGTAATGGATGTGGAACGGGTTCAGTTGCTGATTCCTCAAAATTTGCCATCGGTGTGGGCTGATGAGAATAAGCTGGAGAGGATTTTCCAGAACATGATCTCTAATGCCCTCAAGTATTCCAGTGCGGGTACGCCGGTGCTGATTGATGCAGTTCAGAAGGGGGATGAGATTGAGGTATTAATAATTGATCAGGGAATGGGGATTAGCGAAGAAGACATTCCCCGCCTTTTTGAGAGGTTTTACAGGGGGCGGCGGGTGCCGAGCGTGGAGGGGGTAGGGCTGGGGTTATATATCACCCGTAGGCTGGTCGAAGCCCATGGTGGGCGGATCTGGGTGGAGAGCAGGGGGGGAGAGGGGGCAACGTTCCACATCACACTGCCCATTGCTGCCGAAGTGGTGTAGCACCATTCAATTCATAGGGGCGTAGGTTGGCTTTGGCAGTACGACACCTTTATCGGTTTGTGTTCGATTAAGCTTCAATTCCATACCACCAAGCCCCCAAGCGCCAAATTACGTCTAGCTCTGGAGCCACATCTATCACCTATCCACCCACTACCCAACATCTGTAGGGGCACGGCATGCCGTATGTGTGTTCTGTTAAGCTTCAATATCATGCCA
>CAYZFJ010000077.1:0-12508 GCA_964477705.1 uncultured Myxococcia bacterium
CCTGCCAATCGGAAACCTTCACCTCTACAGAACTCTCTGCCCCAGGCTCAACCGCAGACTGGGCAGGGTTCACCTTAACATCCAGCTTGCGCTTCATCGGTGGAACATCGATGTTGAGCGTTCCGGTGGCGTAGGCTGGGATCAAGGCTCCTGCGGCCTTAGGGGTCTCCTTGCCGGAGGAGCCTGCTGTCTGGGGCTGTTGTGGCTTGTTACCCACCAGATCCACTGTCACCACCAGATTCGGGGTGTGCTTGTCTTCAATGGGAATGGTGATGGTGTGAGTGTCAGATTCCATGTGGAAACGCTCCACACTGACAATACCGCTCCTCGCTACAGTGAGCAGTCCTTCGGCAGGGGCAAACGGCGCCTGTACCATGATCTTTGCCGGTTGACCAGCCTCGAATGATTCCTTTTCAGGGATCAGGGTGATCGTATCCCGCTCTATGCTCTGGCCCGCACTTGGTGGCTGGCTGCCTCGCCCCAAAGTGCCAGCTGAGCCGCTGTCTGCCACCCACAGGGTGAGCACTGTCTCGTTGGTGCGCCCCTGGTCATCCTTAACCGTAGCCACCACCCGGTAGCGCCCGCCAACGGCACCACCATTGCCATCACCATCTTTGCGGGTCAGGTCAATGGAGCACACCTGAGGGCGGTCTGCAGATCGGACCTTGCACCCATACTTTCCCACTTCCCGCTCTATCCACTCACCCTCCTCCTGCACCCACTCCATACGGGAAGCAACCACGTCTGCCTGTCTGTCCGCCACCGCCTTGCCATCCAGGTCAGCCACGATCACATCCATCTGGAGTGGCTTGTCTGCCTGGAAGAAGAATCCTTGGGGGCGAAGTCCTACGTAAAGGGAGGCTGGATGGACCAGCACGTCGGTGGTACCTGACCACTCCTGGCGGTTGGTGTCTTCGACCCTGGCCTGAAGGCTGATCGAGAGGGGCCTGGGTGGGGTTACCGAGCGTACGCTCAGACTTGCGAAGCTGTTGCCAAGGTGGTCGGTCTGCCCTTCCAGATTAAGCACTGCCAGTTGGGTCATCCACGAGCCAGGCCACCAGCCGCCGCCCGAGCGGCCACCAGCACCAGCACCAGCAGCTCTGATTCCACGGATTCCCCCACCGCTACGGCTACCGTATGGACCAGGCATCCACCAGGGGCGATGCTCCCCAAAGATAAACCCATCCCACCCGGGTGGGATGTACCAGGCCATGGAAGCTGTGGCTCGCCATCCGATGGGAGACTGGGGAAGCCCTCCTCCCGCGTAATACCCTGCGTTACCACGGAAGAGCAGGCCCTCGCCTATCATGGCTGGAGGAAGGCTCTGCTCCTCCTGTCCACATCCGTTGCTATCATCGTGAGGAATCTCTCGGGTCACCTTCACCTGGAACTCAGGGCGGCGAAACTCTTCCACTGTAAATTGATGGTAATAACTGAGCCCCGTGAGGTTTTCCTTATAGTTGGCGCCTGGATCGGCCAGGGTGAACGCCACTGAGCACCAGCCCAGGTTCATATCCTCCGGCAGCTTCACCTCCAGGTCGAACCCTCCCGTTCTATTAAGGAGGCGGTTGCCTTCTGCGATGGTATTGCCCCTGCCGTCCATAACCCGGAATGAGAGCCTGGGAGCCCTGGCCATCCAGAGGGTCACGTCACCATCAGGGCGATTCACAATCCTGCGAACCCAGCCCTTGATGGTCACCTGCTCGCCAGGACGGTACATCTTGCGGTCATCGAACACATACCAGCGCAGCTCATCTGGCTGGGCACTGGTGCCAGCACTGCCGCCACCTCTGACACCACCACCATCACCACCGCCGCTGCTGCCAGTTGCCATGCGAATCTGGTAGTCCAGGCCGTACATGGGCAGGATGGCTGTGTCCATGCCGCGCCGCACCAGCACATGGGGCTCCCTGTTCTGCTGCTCCGCCGAGCTGAATTGTGTTATCGCTTCAAGGGCTCTGGTGACCGAGGCAGGAACCGTAACCGAAACCGGTTTTGGTATCTGCACAGAGACCTTGGGGCCCTGGCGCCTCACAATAGGTTTGACTACAGATTTTCCGGTCGGATCAGTGCCTTCCGATGCGGGGGCCACGGTCCGTTTCCCAGCCTGTACTTTGCCGGTCTGGGCAGTGTTGTCGGCCGCAACCACCTTGATACCCTTGCTGCCAGCGCTCCTGCTGCTCCCGGCATCCCCGCCAGCTCCAGAGTCCTGGTCCTCCCCAGCCGCCTCCGCCTGGTGGGGAATCCGTACCAGTCCGTCCTTGTCAGTCTTCCCCTTGCCAGTCCCAGGGTAAACCTCAACGGTTGCTCCCTCAACCGGCCTCCCGTCTGTGAGGGAGTTTACCCATGATACGGTGGTGGCGCTGTCGAACACGCTGTCAACCGCAAGATCGGTGACTTGAATCCAGGTGTACACCGAACCTGTGTTAATCAGTTGTTCCTCAGCCCAGGAGAGCATCTCACCCCCCAGACTGCCCAGAAGGCCCGGTCTTTTGCTGGTTTTGTTACCACCTTTTTTACTATCAGCTTCCTCCTGATCCAAGGCCACAGGCTCCACTACCACCACCACATGCCCGTATCTCCTCCCACTCTTCTGATCAAACGCCAGTGCGGGAGAAAGGTCGAGCATGGTCTCCATCCACTCATTGGCGCTGTAATCTGCAATGGGGAGCTCCTGGTCCAATACGAGTTTGCCGGGCGGGGTAGCCGATTTGCTGCTTGTGCTTCCCTTACCGGGCATGATCACTGGCGGCCTCCTCCCTCCATATCCATTGGTTGAAGCCAGGAATTCAGACCAGTCATCGGCCGGATCCACCTTAAAGAGCTTCAGGTTCAGCTTCTTCACATTGATGCTGACCACCGGGAAGTGGACGGGGTTGCCCCCCTTGGCTGGGTTCTTGAGGGACTTGATCCTCTTGTTCCCCTGAGCTGCTGTTTTGTCAAGCTTGCCAGCCCCCGCATCCTGTCCCTGTCCTTGCCCTTGTCCCTGCCCTGCCTCAAGCACCACCATATTCTTGCCCGGCCCCACAAGGGCAGGCGCTGAAGAGCCAACCTGGAACTGGACCAAAACCGGCTCCCCCTCCCCGCCAGTTCTGCCTGCCTTGCCTACCGCCGGGTCAGCGAGGACCTGGTTGAACTGGTCCCTGATCTGCCGCGACAGCTTGACCTTGTAGGTGGTGCTGGCTTTGGTGCGCCCGGTAATGTGGAGAGAGTCACCCATTACCATAACGCTGATCCCGTCAAGGGATGGTTCCACCACTACTAACTTCTGCTGGAACTTCTTAGCATCCACCGGGTTGGTGAAATTGATTGTCCAACTGTCACCAGGGCGGCAGATCTCACGGAAACCGCACCTGGAGCTACTCACCACGAAATCGCCATAGGTCCTGAATCGAAAAGACTCTTTGATCTTCGAGGTGAGGGGGCCTTCTGCAGAAGGAACCCCAGGGCCCACGTCTACCCGGATCGCCGTGTCTGTGGGCAAGGGCTTCTCCGGAGTGACCACCACCCATTGGCCGTCGAATGCAGCTTTAGCCATGGAAGACACCTGGGCATCCCCATCAATCTCCTTATCAGTAGCCAGACGGACGGAGCGAGAGGCACCCCCGGCTGTATCTCCCTTTTCCAGAGGGGTCAACTGGATGTGGGGTAAGAGATCCGCAGGGTTAACCATGCCGTTGAATTCCAGATAGATGAGTGGCTGGGGTGTCTGGGGTGCCTGCCCGGTTGGTGTTTTATGGATCAGGGCGAGGGGAGGCGTGGCCAGGCTCCAGCTATAGTCTGCGGCCAGCTTTGCTCCGTCCATCGACTTGAGCCCGGCTTTCAGTTTCAGGGAATAGCGGGTGGCCATGGGCAGGCGGCCCGTCTCTGGCTCGAATACGGCGGTGCTGGTGCCCAGCCATCGCCATTGTCCTGCTGGGAGGGGTGGCTCCACCTGGAGTACCTTAGCTATGGTGATTCCGGCGGCTGGTGTGGGGGCATCGGCTTTGCCAGCTTTATTATCAGATTTATCTGTTGCCTGGCCGGTGGTGCTTCGTGAGCTGCTCCCCACTGGCACCATGGGGTGCGAGAAGGCCACGGAGATGAACGGGGCCGCATCAACCTCTCCTTCAGGAACCACACGGATCACCTGAAGGGATTGGGTCGCTCCATTGCTCGCTGAGCCATGGGCATTGCCACTAGAGGCATCGCCAGGTCCCTGCCCGGCGGTGGACGGCGGGAAAGGTGTGAGCACCGTGGCGCCCGATACGGCCGGGAGGCTGGTCTTGGGTGGGAGGGCAAAATCCTTCCGGTTCTGGTTGTCGCTCTCTCTGAGCTGGGCCATCTGGTCAGCCGGCAGCATGGCCAGCACCCTGTCCACGTCCTTGCTGCCCAGAGGTTCAGCTTTTGCACCGGATGATCCCTGAGGCTCTGTCCTTCCGTCCCCGCTGTCCATGTCCTCTACCAAGGACAATGACATATCCACTTTGGGCTCTGTCCCCTGGATACCGACTGACCCACCAACCCTGACCTTTGCTCCTGACTTACCGGCTCCGCCTGTACCACCCGCTCCATCGTTTTCGCCCTCTTCCTCTCTGTCACTGGAACTGGAACTGGCCGTACTGGTGGTCGCAAGTACCATATAATTGCCGCTTGCGCCCCCGCCCCCGTTTCCGCCCCTCAAGGCTCCGCCATGGTCTCCGCTTGCACCAGCCACCGCCTTGGGTGATACAGCACCACTCTGGGTTGCGTCATCATAATTCCTGTTGCGCTCACAGCTTGCACTGCCTGTCAGAATTGCCAGAAACAGAAGAATAATGGGCAGCAAGATGAGAATAATGGACCCCAACCGTGCCGGGTTAGCAGTTTGTGATCTGCAGGAATTGAAGCTGAGTTTATCGTGGAGTGACATTCGTTCATCCTTCTACACTGAGTATAAGGTGATGGTATGTATGACCACCTGCCGTATGACGTTTGGCTTGGTCGCATGGCCGCCTGGCTGCTTGGTCGCATGGCCGCTTGAGCCTCTGTGCGGCGATTTCAAAAGGGCCCTGTAACGTTCAGGTAACACTACCATTCACTGACGCTCTTTAACCAGAACAAATTCATGGCGGCGGAGTTGGGTGTGAAACCTTGCCTGAACGTGCCAATGGTTTTAACATGGTGAAGATTAAAAATGTTAAATCATTGGGTGCTCAACTAAACCATGCAACAGGGCAATTGGAAGGAGCAAGTTGAATCATGCGCCTCTGGTCAATACATCCACAGCATCTTGATGCCCCAGGTCTTGTCGCTCTCTGGAGAGAAGGCCTCCTGGCTCGCTCTGTTATTCAAGGAAGTACTAAAGGTTATCGGCAGCATCCTCAGCTTGAAAGGTTTTTAAACAGTAAGAAACCTTTAGAAACCTTGGATTATTATTTGTCTGTGGTTTTTGATGAGGCCGTAAGCCGTGACTACCAATTTGACAAGAACAAAATCATCTACCATGTGTGCACAGAACAACAGTTACAGGTTACCACTGGGCAAATAGATTACGAATGGGCGCATCTATTGAAGAAATTGAATAAACGCAATTATTCCTTCTGGGCAATACAGAGCAGACTTCACCCCAGAGTACATCCATGCTTCAAGCTAATCGAAGGACCAGTTGAGAGCTGGGAGAGGGAAAAATAGGGGGCATAACAATTGGCAGGGCTGGCTTATAGAAGCATTCAGCGAACGCAGCGGGCTCCCTGATAGTTGGTGAGGCTGTCGGTGGTGATGTTGCCGAAGAGATAATTCACATACCAGGCGTAGTCGTTGTTGTCGCTCTGCAAGGTGGCGGACCATGCCTTGGCCGCATTCGAATCGCACAGGTCCTCGATCTCAGCTGTCCAATAGCACCCCTCATCAGGCCCCTCCATGGGAGCACAAGCATAACAGGCTTCATTACGGCATGACCAGCTTGTGCAGTCACCCTCTCCCACGCTGCAGTCACCGCCTGGGGCAATGGTCGGGCACCCATCTGCCAGGGTACGAAGCTCGTTCATGGTGGGAAGGCGCCAGTCGGTGTAGCCGGCCAGGGTCAACTGCTCACAGTAAGTGACTGCTTCCTGCCAAGTATAGAGCATATCAGAACCGGGGTTCTGCCAGGTGAGAGCAGTATCCGGATCAGGCCAGATCCCCTCTTCATTATCGCCTGTATTGGTATCGCTCTCGGAACTGTCAAACTCATCATTATTCCCCGAATCGTCTGCATCGACAAGGTCGCCAGAGTCAGCAGGCTCCCACTGATGATCACCAGTGTCGCTCCCATCGCCTGAATCGAAACAAATGGCGACATCACCACCACCACCACCAACAACATCAGCAGCACCACTTGTATTACTGCCCGAATCGCCCAGCTCTGCGTCATCGTAGTCCGCATCGTCGATAATCTTTAGCAGTTCGCACCCTGTGCCACCGAGCAGAACAATTGCGAGCGCTGAGAAAGTCGCTACCACCAGACGCAACGCCATTATCTGAACAAGAGCTTTCATCTCGAACTCCTCTTCGAAAGAAAAAACCTAAAAATCATTACCTGAAAACAGCACTATCTGTCTATTTCAACACGAAATCAATCAAATACCTCAACTGAGTCAACCTGGGAAATGGTGAAGCTCTGCTCTCGTGTCAGGCATTTCGCGAATCAACAGGCGAGCATTCCCTGCTCCTCTGCTGTTATCCGCCCTTCAACAGCAACCATTTTCCATTTTTCCTGTTTCTTATGAAGATGGTTGCCACGGGATAGATTGAGGGTTTATAGTTGCAAGCCATAGTCTCCAATGTGCACATCGGGTATGCGGTCAGTGTTGCGCCACTGCCCCATCTATTCCCTGCCCCCCACGCCTCACTCATCAGTGCATGGGTGGACACGGCCATGGATGTGGCTAAGATAGACAAGGCATGCCTATTACCAAGCTGAAATGGTCGGAATCTGTGTTAACCCACAATGCAGGAGTAGCCTATGAAACGGGAGAGAGTTCTGATTCTTGGTGCTGCAGGTCGTGATTTTCACAATTTCAATGTGTATTACAGGGACAACGACAGCTACGAGGTTGCAGGATTCACTGCTACCCAGATACCGCAGATTGCAGACAGAATGTACCCGCCTGAGCTTGCTGGCCGCCTCTATCCCAAAGGAATCCCCATCTACGCAGAGTCTGAGCTTGAGAACCTGATTCACAACAAGGACATCCATCGGTGTGTGCTCGCATACAGTGATCTCAACTACCAGACTGTGATGCATCTAGCCTCTAGGTGTATGGCAGCCGGGGCAGATTTTGGCATTCTCGGTCCCCGCAAGACCATGATCAAAGCCAGCGTTCCAGTGGTAGCTGTGTGTGCAGTTCGTACCGGATGCGGCAAGAGCCAGACGTCCAGGTATGTGGCCAATCATCTGCGCAGGGCCGGCTTGAGGGTGGTGGCCATCCGCCATCCCATGCCTTACGGCAATCTGGCTGATCAGGTGGTAGAGAGGTATGCGGAGCTGGCCGATCTCGACCGGTATCACTGCACAATCGAGGAGCGGGAGGAGTACGAGAGTCATATCCTCAATGGCACCATCGTCTATGCGGGAGTAGATTATGGGGCAATCCTGGAGCAAGCCCAGAAGGAAGCCGACGTGATCATCTGGGACGGAGGCAATAACGACTGGCCATTTTATGTCAGTGATCTCTGGATCACCGTAGCCGACCCTTTCCGCCCCGGTCATGAACTGGAGTATTTCCCTGGCGAGGTGAACTTCCGTGCCGCAGATGTGATCCTCATCAATAAGGTCAATGATGCCACTGCAGAGGGTGTTAAAGTTGTGGAGGAGAATGCCCACCGGGTCAACCCGGACGCAGTGGTCATCAAGGCTGCCTCTGCCCTCACGGTGAGCGACCCGAAAGCCATCAAGGGCAAGCGGGTGGTCTGTGTGGAGGATGGCCCCACCCTTACCCACGGAGAGATGCCGTTTGGCGCAGGCACCGTAGCCGCCAGGAAGTTCGGCGCCGCTGAGATTATCGATCCCCGGCCCTTTGCCGTAGGTTCAATCCTCGACACCTACAACAAGTACCCCAAGGCGGGACCCATCCTGCCGGCCATGGGGTATTTCCCACAGCAGATCAAGGATCTTGAAGACACCATCAATCGCATCGACTGTGACCTGGTAGTCATCGCCACGCCTATCAATCTGGGCAAACTGATCCATATCAACAAGCCGACCGTGCAGGTTGGCTACGAGCTTGAAGACATGGGAGAACCTACTCTTGGGCCGGTCCTGGATAAGTGGCTCGACCGTGTCAGGTGATAATTGAAAAGGTGCAAGAGATTACCTGAACCCCAAGGCTGATCATCTTACGGTCTGAGACGCCCAAGTGTTGCACTGATTGAGCACTGAAGCTGCATTGAAGTTGAGCTGATTACTGAAACTGATCAAGGAGTAAGCAGATATGACCACACAAGGTAAGAACAGGGAACCCAGACACTTGCTGTCCATTCTGGACTTCACCGTCGAGGAGGTGGAGCACGTACTCCAGCTTGCCGCCAAGGTCAAGGCAGATAAGGCCCCATACAGGAACAAACTGGCTGGGCAATCCCTCGCCATGATCTTCGAGAAGCCCTCTACCCGTACCCGTATCTCTTTCGAAGTGGGAATCTACGAGCTGGGCGGGCAAGGGCTCTACCTTTCCAAGAATGACCTCCAGATTGGGCGGGGTGAGACCATCCCCGATACTGCCAAGGTACTGGGCAGGTTTGTGTCAGGGATCATGGCCCGGGTCTTTTCCCATGCTACCCTTGAGGGGCTGGCCGCCCATGCGGGGATCCCGGTCATCAACGGGCTCTCTGATATACTCCATCCGTGCCAGGGGCTGACCGATTACCTTACCATGCGGGAGCACAAGGGTAACCTGAAGGGCTTGAGGGTTGCCTATGTGGGTGATGGCAACAATATGGCCCACTCCCTTGCCAATGGCGCTGCCCGGGTGGGGGCCCATTTCACCATCGCCTGCCCCAGGGGCTATGAGCCCGATGCCAAAATCATGGCCCTGGCTGCGGAGGAGAGCCGCAAGACTGGCAGTGGCGCAACATTCAGGGTGGTCAATGACCCGGTGCAGGGGGTGGAGGGTGCTGATGTGGTCTATACGGATGTGTGGACCAGCATGGGGCAGGAGGAGGAGAAGCAGGCCCGCCTCAAGGCTTTTGACAAATTCAGGGTGGATGGTGCTCTCTTCGCCAAGGCTGACTCAAAGGCTATCTTCATGCACTGCCTGCCTGCGCACCGGGGTGACGAGGTCACTGATGAGGTGGCTGATCATCCCCGCTCGGTGATCTTTGATCAGGCCGAGAACAGGCTCCATGCCCAAAAAGCGGTCATGCTCATGCTCATGGGTGGTGAGTGGTGAGTGCGAGGTGCTGGGTGTTGGGTGCTGGGTGTTGGGTGCTGGGTGCAAAGTGCTTAGTGGTAAGTTCGAGATGCTGAGAAGAACTAGTAATTGAATGAGTGTCTATTAATGTAGTGCCCACCTAATCTGGCTGATTCAGATGACATGAAGATGTCTTGATTTGCATCTGGTCTCTCTCCTTACTCACTCCCCCACTTCTCCAATCCCCCCGCCCTCCTGTCCGCCCGCAAGCAATTATTACATCCTTCATATCCCGAATTTGATAGAGAGTTGACTGTATCTCCCCCAAATGCGATATTATCTGATTCGCAATCAGACCAACAGCAAGGATGAAACCTGCTGCAATCTGAGAGCATGGGTGGTATTGCCCCAAAAAACAGGTCGTTCATGGGGTGTGTGGTTTTTCTCCTCCACCGGCAACGGAACTCGAATGTACAGATACCCAGAGAAAACTACTGCATTTTCTATTCTAGTAGCATGCGGTGTTGTGCTGATGCTTGCAGCTACAGTCACCTCTTGTCTGCTGGCCTATGATCCCTGTGATCCAGCCTACAGCAACGGCTCCTACTGCATTGATGGTGGTGTAAACTTACCGGGTGACGACGTTAATGTGCATGATAACGAAGACACTGGAATCGTGGACAACGATACAGGTTCTCACAGCGATGCAGGTGATGGGGGGAGCGACGCCGACACCGGGGGAGCACGGGTTTGCACGCCTCCATGTGAAGGCAGCGAGATGTGCATCGATGGGCAGTGTGTACTCAGGGAACCTGGGATCATTATTACCCCTGAAGCTGCCTACCTTGAGGTGGGAGAATCCATTGCCCTGCTTGTGGCAGCCACCCTGGCAGACTATCCCAT
Source organism: uncultured Myxococcia bacterium (assembly GCA_964477705.1). Classification (GTDB taxonomy): domain Bacteria; phylum Myxococcota_A; class JAVEVO01; order JAVEVO01; family CAYZFJ01; genus CAYZFJ01. The sequence continues at coordinate 10,251 of CAYZFJ010000077.1, forward strand.
AAAACCACAGGTGACCTGGCACTCCGCTGATGAGAGCGTGGCCACCGTGGGTCATAATGGCATGGTGACTGCAATGGGTCTGGGATTAACCACTATCACCGCTACTACGCTGGGGGGGGCTGAGAGCGATACCTGTGATGTGCAGGTTCACCCCAGGTACACAATCGCTGAGGCTAGGAACAGGGATGACGAGAGCAGCATTTACCAGCGCTACCATAACCCGGTTGAGCCATTGATTGTACAGCTTAACGATACGGTGGAGATGCAGGGAGTGACCTCCACAGTTCCTGAAGGGACCATCTCCACATACAGATGGCAGACATGTGCCCAACCCGAAGGGAGCAGTTCGGTAATTATCACAGCAGTCTCCCCACCATCCCGTGTAACCTTTCAGGTTGATGCTCTTGGTGACTACTGCTTTGAGCTGGAAGTTTACAACAATATGGGTGCCCAGAATCCAGATAAGGACCAGGTCTGGGTGAGGGGAATTTAGGCTTCCATTCCACACTTGTTATTTTTCATCTCGCATGAAGCCCACCGAAAGCGTATAACGACGGAATAATCAGTTGGCAGAGCCGGTTTTGAGTTATTCCATGGGATTGCTTTGATAATAGTGCTGCAATCCAGGATGCTTCATCCGTGCGAGGGTGTGGGGTTTGATTTTGTTTTCTTTGTCTGTTTGTTTTGTTATTTGCCATTGAACCATGATGGGTTCCATGCCCCTGAAATTATTCATTTGAGAGAGAAGATGCTAAAGAAATTTTCTACATCCACCCTACTCCTGAATCTGTTCCTTGCAGGCATAATGAGCGTGCCTATGCTCCTGGGCGGGTTTGTCGGGCCATCTTCGGCTTTTGCTGCTGATAATAATAATAGTGGTGGTGCTGCTGGGGCAGGCTATAGCGCCGACAACAGCAAAGGCAACCAGACTGCGGTTGCGGTTAATGTAAAGAACTCCGACACTAAACTCCCCAAAGAAAACACGGTTGTTGAGCCGGTCAAAGATTTCTTTTTCTTCTATTCTTCAACCTGCCCCCACTGCAAAGAAGCTAAACCATTCATTGCTGAGTTGAAGACCCAGTATCCAGATTTTCGGTTTTACCAATATGAGATCCGCACTGATGTGCTTGGCAGGGAGCTTTTCAGGAAGATTTGCGAAGACAATAACTTTTACTGTAGGGGGATTCCTGCTTTCGTGATTGGCAACGATTACATGGAGGGATTCAGTGACAAGGCTAATTCCAGGGAACGGCTTACCGGGTTGCTTGATAAGTACCGGGAGCAGGCTAAGACTAAAGCGGAGTGTGCGAATAAGTCTGAGCTGATCACCGTGCCTCTGCTGGGTGAGATCAACCCCAAGATGGTATCGCTGCCATCGTTCACATTCGTGCTTGGACTGCTGGATGGTATCAACCCATGTGCCATGTGGGTGCTCATGTTCCTGCTTACCTTGCTGGTCAACACCAAGAGCAGAAAGAAGATGCTCCTTATTGGCGGTATCTTTGTCGGCACTTCATCGCTGGTCTATTTCCTGTTCATGACCGCCTGGTTTAACTTCTTCACCTTCCTCGGTCTCAGGAATATCGTCACTATCATTCTCGGCTCGGTCACTATCATTATCGGGTTGATTAATATTAAGGACTTCTTCTTCTTCAAGAAGGGCGTGTCCATGGTCATTCCCGACAAGGCCAAGCCCAAGCTGTATTCCAAGGCACGAAGAATTATTAATGCGGAGCACCTGGGTATCGCTGTGGGCGGCACCATGGCGCTGGCTCTTTTTGTCAATATTATCGAACTTGGATGCACTATCGGCCTGCCCGCCATCTACACCAGGGTCCTCTCCTTGCAGCAGGTCAGCACGGCCAGCAAGTATCTGCATATGGCCTTGTACAATATTTATTATGTGATTCCACTGGGTCTCATTGTCGGTGGATTCGTGATCACCATGGGCAAGCGTCAATTAGATGAGAAGCACGCACGAGTGCTTAAACTGATCAGTGGCGGCCTTATGCTGGGCCTGGGTCTGATTCTTATTCTCTATCCCGAGCTGCTTGTGTTTGGCTGATGCTCCCTCTTGTCTATGTGTTTCTTTTTATACCTTCAATTTTAGATTTATTTAAATGGGTTGCGTGCGCCGCTGACGAAGGGCACGGCATGCCGTGCCCGTACATGTGTTGGGAGGGAGATTTGGGGGGATGGGTAGCGCCAGCTCTCTTAATTGGAGCTTAACCGAAGGTGCGCCGCTGGCAAAGAAGAGC
>CAYZFJ010000077.1:12608-15448 GCA_964477705.1 uncultured Myxococcia bacterium
AGGTTAGGCGCAACTCCCAGAGTTTGGTCACTGTTTGGGTGCTTCCCCGCTCACTTGTTCACCTATTGCCTATCCTGCCCCACTCCCTTCTTTACTATCTTATCTGTTGGTCGCCGCTTTCTTGCTGTCGGCTTTGTTGAGCTGCTCTACTCGCTTGGCCAATTCAACGAATGAGGTCATCCCGTACTTGGGTTGCCCGTCAACGGTCAATAGGCCCCAGTGGGATTCGGCTGGGCCAAAGTAGCCCACATGGGCCGGGTTGTCGTACAGGGCAAAGAGGAGTACCCCAAACAGACCAGCCTCTACAAATTCGTCGAGCCTGTCTCCCATGCGGTTAATTACATTGGCTTGAACAATGCGCCAATCTTGCTCTTGGCCCCCCTTCTTAATGGAGCTTCCTTCTGTTTTGCCTCCGGTTTCGGCTTTGGCACCGGCACCAGAGCCTCTACCATACGTAGACACTCCCAGGTAAGCTAGCAGGATCCGTTTCTGGGAGAATCCAGCCAGGTATCTGGTAAACTCTAGCGCATGGTCGGTGATGTCCTCGTAATCCTCGCCCAGGTTGTTGGTTCTGGTGCTCCCCCAGAGCTCCTGGTAGGCGAGAAAATCAAGAGAAGGAGATACATGGTTCAGGATTGCATCCAGCCCGGTGGAACGGTAATCGCCGGGGCAAAGTCCCACGATTGCGTTGGGGAGGTAGTGGCGCACCTCTGCGGCAGCCCGGATCATCAAGGTGCCGAATGGCTCCCAATCCTTGGCGTGATGCTTCCCCTTGGGGGCAAGGTTGTTAAACTCGGGCTCCAGCACCACCAGCACCTGCCCGTTGCCCGACAGGTGTGACAGAATCTTCTGGAGCCAGCTCCTGTATCTGGTGTAGTGCTCAGTCACGAACTCTGCGCTGATATCATCGCCAAAGTAGTAGAGCACCAGAACGGGCGTGATGCCTCCAGACCACATCTCCACAAGCTCTTCACGGCCAAACCAGTACTCCTCGAACTCCCGATTAGCCCAAATGACATGGGAATTGACCGGAGCCCCCAACCGCTGTGCCTCCCGCCACCAGATGGTCTTGCCGTGCTCCGGGGTCCATGTGTTGTGGCGTCCACCCGCACCCACCAGCATGCTTGCAGGTCTCCACCTCTGCTCCTTGACCATTGCTTTGGAACGCTCCACGTCGCCCCTCCAGACCGGGTCGCTCAAGATACGTTCGCTGGTCAACAACGTGGGCAGCGTTGGGGAACCGTAGTAACCATCTTCGCCGGCAGCCCCTCCTGACATCACATGGCGCTCTTGATGGGCACACCCCCTTGCCACCAGCATACTGCCGGTCAGCCAGATCAGACAAATCAGCCATAAGCAATACGGGACCACGCCATTTGAACGCATCGAATGCTTTGGGTGCATGGAAAAAGGTCTACGCAATGGTAATCTCATGGAGTCCCACCATAAGAAGGCACAATATCTGCCGAGTCACCAAGCTGATTGGATTCCCTCTCCATCCACGCAATCAACTGGGGCATGCTGATGAAGCGGATATGGAGCCCGTCCTCCTGCATCCTGGCAACAGTCTCCAAAAAGGCTTCCAGGGTATTTCGTCTGCATTCATGTTGGGGCTCAAACATGAAATCGTGAAGCCCCAGATGGAATGGAGCCCTGTTGCCCAGGTAGTGGGCTTCCAGGTTGGTGATTAGATCATGGACTGCATTCATGTTCGGGCCATTACCTTCACACCCATGTAATCTGAATAGATTGTAGTCAAAAGAACCCTGCCATGACTGCTCACCCTGCTGGCCTCTGATGTACCAGGCATATACGGGCACCTGCCACAACCCCTGGAAGCTGGTCTGCTCCCCCCTCTGGATGTACACATGGTTTGCTGGAATGCCTGCGAGACGCATTACGGAATCAGGTAAGGGGTTGTCCATGGTAAAGGGCCAGTGCATGTCACGATAGGGAAAAGGCTTCTGAGCAGTGACAATGAACGAAGAGTCGAATGCAACAGGCGTATTCATGGACCGGAGAGCCTTATAGTAGCTGTTTGTGGGCAAAAGAAATGGAGCCCTGCTCCCCCACGGGTACTCATTCCACCGCCAGTATGAAGGCGGCTGAAATCTGTTCATTACCTCGGTCATGGTGGTGCTGACTTCTGACTGCCACTTGGAGGTGTTCCATGATACAGAGCCTTCCTTGTGGGTAAGTCCATGGATGCCACCATAATTTTCAACGAGCAGCTTCTGCCACCATCCATCCACATCGCCGCCCCGGTAATTGGTGCCTTTACTGAGATGACTTCCGGTAAAGAAAAATGTGGAATTGCCCCAGATGCCATATTTTACAAATAGGGAGCTGAGCCATTCCAGACCAGCAACAGAGCCAACATCGTCAACTGTTATGGTGATGAACTGGGGGATCCGGGAGTGGATCAGATAACGCTCTTCTGGCTGGATATTGCCATCCTTGTTCATATCGAAGCTTTTGGCCACAAAGAAGGAAGGGGGCTGGGATGAGTACCGTCTTAAGGCAAATGGCGCCTGGCCAGCCTCTCTGGCGGTTCCAGCAGGCTGGAATCCGCTCTGAGTTCTGCCACCGTTGCCGTTGCTGCTGTTGCTGTTATTGTTGCTGCTGTTGTTGCTGTTATTCTGGTGAGAGCCTATGCCTGGGGTGCCATCTCCACGGCTTGCCCCGGAGCCCCCATGGATAGACCTGTTAAACAGGTCGGGGAAGTGGCTGCTGATGGCGATGAGGGCGATAATAGCCAATATAACCAGCAGGACCAGGGCGAGTCTGCTCTTTCGGGCAGGTGGGGGCGGTGCTGCTGCTGCCTGGGTCCAATAGGGCGC
>CAYZFJ010000078.1:0-4326 GCA_964477705.1 uncultured Myxococcia bacterium
TAATCCAGATTCTCTGAATCAATACTGCTCGAAAAGAAAAGCCTCCTTCGGAAAAACTGAGGAGGCTTTTTTCTATTATAGGTGCAGTGGTGTAGGGGCGGGAAGGGTGCATCGCTAACGAAGGGCACGGCATGCCGTGCCCCTATAGGTGTTGGGAGGGATGTGTGGCGTGGGTAGGAGGTGGGGTGACAGAACTTGGCAGGTAAGCCGTTAACTGGGGAGTCCTGTCCTGATTTTGGGACAGAACCTGGAGGGTAAGCTGTTACCCCGGGAGTCCTGTCCTGATTTTGGGACAGAACCTGGAGGGTAAGCTGTTATCTCGGGAGTCCTGTCCTGATTTTGGGACAGAACCTGGAGGGTAAGCTGTTACCCCGGGACTTCAGTCGATGAGGCGCCGCCTCATGCCAGTGTAGATATGTTGTGTTACTGATGATGCCAGGTGAGAATTGGCAGCGAAACCCTTAACCCCTTCCATCTTCTCTGCCACCATGTTTCCGCTATGTCTGAACTCGGGATGATGGAGCAGCCCACCGCTCCCAACGTTGCTCTGGCTCAGGTTACTTCGCATGGCTGCTGAAGAGTGCTTGCTGTTGTAGTCCTGGGCATTCTCTTCTCCATCAGCCAGTAAGTCGGAGCCCACATGGTGAGCATCCCTATCTCTCTCCCCCTGCCCATGGGATTGATCTGTGTCATGTCTGCCCGCCCCATTGGTGGTGCTCCCTCTGTCCTCATTGTCCCCATTCCCAGCAGCAGCAGATGTCATAACCAGTGGTTTGATCTCCACTTTCAGGACCCGCTTCTCGTCAGCCTCCTTGATCACAAAGTGCAGATTGTTCCACTCTTTGCTCTCACCCGGGGCAGGGAGATGACCCAGTTCGGAAACAATGAAGCCACCCAGAGTGTCGTATGCATCTTCTTCTGGAAACTCCACGCCCAGTTGTTCACCTAAATCGTCAATGGAGATGAATGCATCAGCCAGATAATGCCCCTCGCCAATTAACTGCAATGGCTTCTCTTCTATGTCATGTTCGTCGTGGATCTCGCCCACGATCTCTTCCAAGATGTCCTCCATGGCTACAATTCCAGCAGTGCCGCCATATTCATCTACTACTACCGCCAGGTGAGTCTTACGCCTCTGGAATTCCACCAGCAGATCACTGATGCTCATTGATTCAGGTACATAATAGACAGGCCTAAGCAGCTCCCGCAGTTGAAACGGCTTGGCACGCTGTTCCCGCTCCAGAAATTGAAGCAGATCCTTGGCATGAACGATACCGGCGATGTTATCAATGGTTCCTTCATAAACAGGCACCCTGGAATAGCCAGCTTCAAGAACTGTGCTGATCAAGCTGTGGTAATCAGTCTCCAGGCTCACTGCAATCATATTGGTCCTGGGAACCATGATCTCTCTGGTAACTGTGTCAGAGAGGTCAAGGACCGAGTGGAGCATCCTCTCTTCCCGTTTTTCCAGCACACCTTCTCTCTGCCCTAGATCTATAAGGAACTCCAGCTCCTCTTCGGTGATGGGACCCTCAGTTGTAGAAATCTTGCCGCCAGTGGCTTTGATTAAGATGTTGGAGATCACGTTCAGGAAGATCATCGCTGGATAAAAGAGCACATAAAAAATGCTCAACAGTTTGGTTGCCCATGGCACCATTTTGTCCGCATTGTGTTTGGCAAATGTCTTGGGAACCACCTCGCCGAATATGAGGATAATGAAGGTCATAATACCAACCGCAATACCGATGCCATTGTTCTTGAATATGGCTGTGGCGATGGCGGTAGCCAGTGATGAGGCCAGAATGTTGACGATGTTGTTGCCCACCAGCAGTGTAGTTAATACCTGACTCGGTTTGTTCAGCCACAGTCTCAGCCCTCTGGTACGGATGCCCTGGGCAAATAGCTGGTGGACCTTGGCCTCGGAGAGGGTAGTAAGTGCCGTCTCAGTGGCAGAGAAGTAAGAGGAGAAGCACAGGCACACAATGATGGCTATAAGCGCAGGCCACCATTCATTTAACGATGCGATATCCAAAACTCCTGCTCCAAAGTGATTGGGCTTTTTGTTCTATACGCAAAGAAGAGGTCCAATCTGTAATATGAGGTTTGCCAGAATACGGCGGTCTTGCAGTTGAAATAGGGCAGGCTGCTGGGCGCAAGTATCCATTAGGAAGTGGATTGTCCTTTGCGTGGTCGCTATTCAGCCTACCATTGGGATTTGGGGGTCCAATGTGGTTTGGTATTCTTGAGGCTTTGTCTGCCACTTTTATAGGAGGGTCGTCGTCTTTATCCATAATTACTCAAATTAATCAATTAAACGAACCATATAAAGATAGCGGCAATTTGCGAAATTGCAACTTTATCTTTTTAGATTCTCTTATTTCTGTTCCGTTCCACCCGTTGCCGGTTTGTCGCTGCCTCTTCTGGTTGAATCCGGTTGGATGTGGATTCGCCCATTTTCTGGATTGTGCATCATCCTGGAGCCGGGGGCTACCGATTCTGTCACCCACACGTTACCACCGATTATGGAGCCCTCACCGACCACTGTTTTGCCACCTAAGATGGTGGCGTTTGCATAGACCACCACATTGTCTTCCAGAGTGGGGTGACGCTTTTTCTCGGTTGAGAAGAGGCGACCGTCCTTGTCGGTTTTGTAGCTCAGACCGCCCAGGGTTACCCCTTGATAAATGCGCACATTATCACCGATGACTGCGGTTTCGCCGATAACCACTCCAGTGGCGTGGTCAATGAAAAAGCTCTTGCCAATGGTGGCACCTGGATGGATGTCGCAGCCGGTGAGTGTATGGGCGTATTCTGTCAACATCCTGGGAATGATGGGAATTCCCCTGATAAATAGCTCATGGGCAAACCTGAAAATTGCTACCGCTCTAACACCAGGATAGCAGAAGATGATCTCTTCATGGGAAGATGCGGCTGGATCGCCTCGGAAGGCGGCTTCCACATCAAGACCCAGCATGTTCCGCAGGTTGGGGAGCGTCTCCAGGAATTCATAGGCGTGCTTCCTGCCTCTGGCGTAACACTCTATGCAGTGCTCCCTGTCTCGGGGGCATTCGTGGCGGAGGCATTTGGCAATTTGTTCAGCCAGGATCCTGTAGAGTCGGTGAACCCGGTTCCCTGTGTAATATTTAATGGTGGCGTGGTTTACCTCCTGGGTTCCGAAATACCCGGGGAAGACGATCTTCTCGTACAAATCTACCATGCTTGCCAGGCACTCCCTTGATGGAACGGTGGGGCACCCCACATGGTCCGGAGAACCTAGATTATGCAGGGTGGCTACAATGGCATCGATTACGCCGGGCAGCTTATCCTCGAATTCATCATTCATGGAGCAATTGATTTCGGCGTTTCTGCTTATAGAGAGAGATTGCTTATCCCCGGTGCATTTATTCATCTTGTCAGGTCTTTCTGTCAAATCGGTTGTTTCCCAGATCGGAACCAAGCGGGCGGACAAGGTGCCGCATATCCGTTGGAACGCACCGCAAAATAATAATTGTTCAGGATTTATCAATAATCCTGCCAATAATCAATCATCATCACTATCAGCATTGATTGCTGTGGGGGAGCATACTCTTGATGAATGGTGTAGGTTGTGCAAGGCGAGGGGGCGAATTTGGGACTTCAGGAGCTCAGGGCTCTACTTGTCGTTGGGCAGTCGTGCCCCGGACCATGGCATGGTTGCGGTGTACTCAGCTTGACCATGGAAGGTTATAGTCTGAGCGTCGTGGTCTATTGTGGTATCCCAGATATACCGGGCGCCACTAACTACCTGGAGTCTGATAAAGGTTCCATCGGCATCATAGGTGGCCGCTCCCACTACAGTGCTGTTGTTCAACTCCCATAAAGGCCAAGTGTGAAGAACGCCACACAGAACTACCGGACAGGGACCAGAGGTGTAAGAATATGGGCCTGTATTACAACTTACACTGTATCCCTGGGGACGCTCTGCTGGAGCCTCACTCTGGAGAATCCTCACAACGGAGGGAACGCAGGCGGCGCAGACGCCTTCTATGCAATCTTCATCCAGTGCGCAGGCCTGGTTGCACCCGCCGCAGTGGTCCCTGTTGCTGGACAGATCGGCACATACCTTGTTTCCTGGAACATCTTCACAGGTGGTCTCTCCCAACTGGCAGATGATAACGCATTCTCCCCCTGCACAAAGCTGCCCTTCGGAGCATACTGTTCCACAGGTACCGCAGTTAGCCGGATCCGAATCTAGATTGGCACAATAGCCGGAGGTAAGAGTGTCTTCACAATAGGTCAGGTAGTCGCCGCAGGTTGTGGCGCACTCGCCTGCGCTGCATACTTGGC
>CAYZFJ010000078.1:4426-15299 GCA_964477705.1 uncultured Myxococcia bacterium
CATCCTCACAGGTTTGGCCGCACTCACCACAGTTGGCCCGGTCTGTCTGCAGGTCCCGGCAGATGCCATTGCAGTCGGTGAGTTCGATGCTGCAGGTTGTGGCGCACTCGCCTGCGCTGCATACTTGGCCATCCTCACAGGTTTGGCCGCACTCACCACAGTTGGCCCGGTCTGTCTGCAGGTCACGGCAGACGCCGTCGCAGTCGGCAAGTCCTATACCACAGCTTGTAGCACACTCGCCATTGATGCAAATTTCACCATCATCGCAAGACTGGCCGCATCCACCGCAGTGAATCCTGTCTGTCTGGAAATCTCGGCAAAACCCTCCGCACTCGGTAAATCCAGTGCTACAGCTTGTAACACACTCCCCCTCGATGCAGATCAGACCGTCTCCACATACGGTGCCACAATCACCACAGTTGTTTCTGTCAGTCTCCAGGTCACGGCAGACGCTGTTGCAGTCGGTAAGCCCGGTGCCACAGCTTATGGCACATTCACCGGCGCTGCATATTTGGCCATCCTCACAGGCTTGGCCGCACTCACCACAGTTGGCCCGGTCTGTCTGCAGGTCACGGCAGATGCCGTCGCAGTCTACAAGTTCGCCTCCACAGTTGAGCTCGTTCCCCACATCGGGTTCCTGTGAAATACTGGTATCTGAGTCAGTGTCCTGAACACTACTTGAACAGGATGTCATTATAAAGCTCAATAGGGTAAACAATGGGATTATTGTCTTGAGACGCAGCATATGAACTCCTTTTCATGTGACAGATGCAAACATATAACCCCATTTTTCATTGCAGAAAAGTATTATTGAGTAGTGTCAGGATTTAATTTATTTAGAATTGCTGATGTGAAGGATGCCTTCAGCCATGAACCATTCTGCGAACCTTTTCAGTCCTTCCTGAATCGGGGTGGAGGCTTTGTAACCAAGTTCATCACGGGCTCGGCTGATGTCAGCATAGGTGATGGGGACGTCCCCGGGTTGACTGGGGTGATATTCCACCTTGGGGCTGATGCCCAGATGAGACCCTAGCAGAAGGACAAGGTCGTTCAGTCTCACGGTACTTGAATTGCCCAGGTTGTAGAGATGGTATCCCCGACAGTGGTTAAGAGCACGCACTGTGCCATCCACAATGTCATCCACGTATGTGTAATCCCGGGCGGAGTTTCCATCACCAAATAAGGGAATGGGCTTGCCTTGGGCCATCAGTCTGGCAAATTTGTGGATAGCCATCTCTGGACGCTGCCGAGGTCCGTAGACCGTGAAAAAGCGCAGGCAGGAGACAGAGATTCCGTAGAGGTGGTGATAGGTGTACCCCAGCAACTCACCGGCTTTTTTGGTGGCTGCGTAAGGCGAGATGGGGTTATCAACCGGATCGTCTTCCCGGAATGGACCTCTTGGACGAGCTCCATAAACTGAAGAGGATGAGGCAAAGACAATCTTCCCAATTTCAAACTTTCGGCACATCTCCAGCAGCTTGAGGGTGCCTTCCACATTCACCTGCTGGTAGAGCAGGGGGCGCTCCAGGCTAGGGCGTACGCCCGCCCATGCAGCAAGGTGGATTACTGCGTCGAACCGGTGTTCGGTGCAGATTCGCTCCAGTAAGGGTTGATCGAGAATGTCACCTCTCTTGAGCTCAAAGGTGCCTCTGGTCTGGGACAATGGCAGGGTGGTTGGGGGGTAGCCCGTCATGCTGTGCGGCGGTGGAGGTAGCGGCCCTGGATTTATTGTTGCTTTGGGTGGCGACGATATGGTGGGTGTTGGGAGTATGATCGTGTCACCACCCGTTCCCTCCTTAGTAAGATGGCCCATCCCAGCCTCAGCCCCCGAGAGGAGGAATTTGATGTTGGCTTCTTTAAGAGCAGGGTCATAAAAGTTGTTGAAGTTGTCGAGAACTACAACATCATGGCCATCTTCCATCAGGCGCATTGCCAGATGGGATCCGATAAACCCCGCTCCACCTGTCAGGAGAATCTGCATGCTGACTCAGCCTCCGTTTTTTACTGCCATCCTTGCCCCTCTGCTGCTTCTTTCTCAGTTACCGTTATCTACTTTTAAAGCTTCGGCATGGTAATGGGCAATTAAAGCTGAAATTACCTCATCTAGATCCCCGTCCATGATTGAATCCAGTCTGTGAACGGTCAACCCAATTCGATGATCTGTCAAACGATTTTGGGGGAAATTATATGTCCGGATCTTTTCGCTACGATCGCCAGAGCCAACCATTGACCTTCGGTTTGAGAGTGTCTCTGCTTCCTGCTCTTCAGTTCGCATCTCCAACAGCCTTGAACGGAGCACTTTTAGGGCCTGAGCCTTGTTCTTGTGCTGGGATTTTTCGTCCTGGCAGGTTACTACCAGTCCAGTGGGCAGGTGGGTCACCCTGACGGCGCTGTCTGTGGTGTTGACGCTCTGGCCACCGGGGCCGGAAGACCGGAAAACGTCAATACGCAGGTCTTTCTCTTCGATTTTTACATCAACCTCTTCTGCTTCGGGGAGCACTGCCACTGTCACCGCAGAGGTGTGTATCCTACCCTGGGCCTCTGTTTCGGGCACCCGTTGTACCCGGTGCACTCCCCCTTCGAACTTGAGGTTAGAGTACACCTTGTCTCCTTCAATGGAGCAGATAACCTCTTTCAGGCCGCCCGCATTGCCATAGTGGGTGTTGAGAAGCTCCACCTTCCACCGCCTTCGCTCTCCATAACGCAGGTACATGCGGAGCAGATCCGCAGCAAAAAGCCCGGCCTCTTCGCCGCCTGTCCCGGCTCGGATTTCGAGAATTACGTTCTTCTCATCGTTAGGGTCAGGGGGGAGAAGCATGATCTTCAGGTCTGTCTCCAGGTTGCCCATTTGTTCCCTCAAGTCTTGAAATTCATGGCGGGCCAGTTCTCTGAGTTCCTCGTCCTCCTCCTCCTGGAGCATGGCCCGAGCCTCATCCAATTGGGCCTGGAGCTCCCGGTGCTTGTGGATGGCCTCCACTATGGGGCGTAACCTGGACAGTTCCTGGGAATACTTCTTGAGTTTGTTGACATCTCTTGCAACAGAAGGATCGCCGAGCATGGTCTCTAGCTCTCTGTATTTCTCTTCTACTGCAGCAAGTCTATCGAACATGTGAAATCATTCTCCCGGTTTATGGGCGTTTTATTTATTGGACAGTGCCTGGTGCCAACAGCTGAGCTTTTACCATTACCTTTGGGCACAGCATGCACGCACCCCGTGTTACTCTTGTTCCTACTGCAACTTGAGGGCACGGCATGCCGTGCCCCTACATGACCATTCGCAACTTCGGGCACGGCATGCCAGAGAAGTTACAAGGTACAAGTTGAAAGAGGAAAGTGGGGATTACTAATCTCAATTCAGGGTTCAGAGGGTACCGGCAAGGTTCCTGTTTTCATTGCAGTGCACCCAATCAGTACATCTCTAGACTTGATTGGCAACACGGAGATCTGAAGGGCGAGCAATCATCGCCCCTACACCCCTGCTCCCACTTGCAGCTTTCGTCTTTAAACTTTTGACTCCTTAGCCCCCCGCACCTTGCACCGTGCTTCTGCCCACTACCCACTGATCCACTGACAACTGATAACTGAAAACTGATAACTATGCTAATGGTTGGGGGTAAGCACGCTCGACGGATAGGGGGGGGTTGTTCTGGCTCCAGTTTCCGCGTCTTTTGCCAGATGGTGGCTGGTGGTTGCTTTATCGGTAAGGGTGCTGTCAGCAGTGGTCATGGTCATGGTCCCCGCTTCGGTGGAATAGGCGTTCAGGGCCGCATGGATATCGGGGAATTCCTCGATAGTGACCCTGCTGCTGCTGTTGTTGTTGCTTGTGATGTCGGCGATGCTGGCAATCTGGGCCTCTCGCCAGAGAACCTTCTTCAGAGCCACAGTGGCGATCTCAAGCATATCTTCTGAAGGCTCAAGGGCAGTCAGTCTCTGCATAGTCAGGCCGGGCCAGGTGATAATTCGCATGATGGGGTTGTTCTGCCGTTTTCCGGAAAACCGGATCACCTCATAGGCAATGCCCGCAATTGGGAAGAGCAGCAGCAGCTTGATCAGCAGGTAGATGCTCTGATTAACCCATGGTGTGGAGCTGATGGTGGGCATCAGGGGGAAGACAGCCATATAAACCAGCAGGCTGACCAGAATCACCACCAGCAGGAATGCGGTACCGCACCGGGGGTGAAAACAGGAAAAACGTGCGGCATCTGAGGGCGTATTCAACACCCCAGCCTCATGGGCAAAAATAGTTTTATGCTCTGCCCCGTGGTACCGGAAAACCCTTTTAATCTCTTTCATACGGGAGATGAGGACCAGATAGAGCACAAATATGGTCAGCTTGACCGTGCCGTCGACCACATGGAAGATCAGTGAACGTCCTTCGTCCATGGGAATGTTGAAGAGCTTGCCAATTCCGAGGGCGACCACATGGGGCAGGCCTTTGAACAGGGCGAAGGCAAAAAACAGACTAAAGACCATGGTAATGGCGATGGCCAGCTTTGAGCCTTTGTTCTCCTCCCTGGCGTATTCTGCCTCTTTGGCCGGGATGCAGTTCCCGGTTTCTGCCTGGGGCTGTGGGCCAGGATTGAGTTCTTTTTTGCTGTTATCATTGGGGCTGGTCTCGCTTGTCGAGGATGGTTCTGCTTCTACAGAGGCGACGTTAGCGCTGAACGATAAGGCGCTCATCCCATTGTGGAGCGACTCGGCTAAAACCAGGCTGCCTCGAAGAAATGGAACCTTGAGAAACCTGAGCTTGTTGGAGATCGGCTCCCAAGGGCTCTCACGTACAACTATGTGACCGCTTGGGGCACGGCATGCCACAGCGAAGGAGTTGGGCGAGCGCATCATAACCCCTTCGATGACAGCCTGCCCACCAACCTGAGGACATGTGGTTCGTGGTGGTGAACTCAATATGTGAATCCTGGAATGCCACTCACTGCACCAACTTGTCAGGTTAATAGAGTAAAGAAAAGCCAAAAGCACTCATGGCCACCATGATCAGTTTGCAGGATAATTCTAGAATCCTGGCTGCATCATGGCCATAGTCCTGAAGTTGTAGCGTGGCATTGGTGCTGGCGTCGGGAAAATGGGGAGCCGGCTGCCCTGTTGGAATACAATCCAACCAAATCAAGTCGAGTCAAATCAAGTCAGACCCGGCCTAGTCAAACCTGGTCTGGTCCGGTTTAGCCCGATATGTTTAATTGCAGTCCATTCCAGCCAGACAATAAAGCTTGGGCAGCCGTAGCCCACAATGTGTTACTTGGCTTCCCCAGCGCGTCCATATTTACGGTTGAACCGCTCCACCCGTCCTGCGGAGTCGATCAGCTTCTGCTTGCCGGTGTAAAATGGATGGCAGGCAGAACAGATTTCAACCATGAAATCGCCCTTGGTGGAATGGGTGTGAATCTCATTACCACAGGCGCATTTAATAACGGCTTCCTTGTATTCAGGATGAATGTTTTGTTTCATCGGTACTCTCCACCGGAGTGCATATGTATTGGGTGCAGTCCGGGATTTATTTCTGCATTTTCACGGCGGTACAGTGTAATCAGGAAATTGCCATGCTGCAAGCTCAAACTTAACAAAATAGGGGATGAAAGCTGAAACCTTCACCCCCCATTTTGCGAAGTATTGTTAAGCAGACTACAGCTCGCAAAGTCCAGACCTGTACCACGCAGTGGCTATTGCCAGTGCCAGTATTGCGGCCTGTGCTAATGCTACTGGGACATCGAATCCAGGAATTCCTGGTTCACATTGGTCCGCTGCAGCTTGTCCAGGAGGAACTCCATGGAGTCAATCACGTTGAGCGGGTGCAGTAGCTGACGGAGAATCCAGACCCTGTTAAGGACCTTGTCGTCCAGCAGGAGCTCTTCCTTCCTGGTGCCGGACTTGTTGATGTCCAGGCAGGGGAAGATTCTCTTCTCCATCAGTTTGCGGTCCAGGTGGATCTCGCAGTTGCCGGTACCCTTGAACTCTTCGAAGATGACTTCGTCCATACGGGAACCCGTATCAATAAGAGCTGTGGCGATAATGGTCAGGCTTCCACCTTCTTCGATGTTCCTGGCTGCGCCGAAGAACCTCTTGGGCTTGTGGAGAGCGTTGGAGTCCACACCACCGGAGAGGATCTTTCCTGATGGGGGAACCACTGTGTTGTATGCCCTGGCGAGCCTGGTGATGGAGTCAAGGAGAATGACCACGTCACGCTTATGCTCTACCAGCCTCTTGGCCTTCTCGATAACCATCTCGGCCACCTGTACGTGGCGGGATGCGGGTTCATCGAAGGTGGAGGAGATGACCTCACCCTTTACGGACCGCTCCATGTCTGTCACTTCTTCGGGCCGCTCGTCAATGAGCAGAACGATCAGTGCCACATCGGGGTGATTAGTAGAGATGGCGTTGGCCACGTTCTGGAGGAGCATGGTCTTACCGGCCCTGGGGGGGCTGACGATAAGGCAGCGCTGTCCTTTTCCGATGGGGGTGAGCAGATCCAGAATCCTGGTGGAGTAGTTCTTGGGCTCATGCTCCAGCATGTAGCGTGCATCGGGATACAGGGGGGTAAGGTTATCAAAGAGAACCTTGTCCCTGGCCACTTCGGGATTCTCGAAGTTGACTGATTCCACCTTCAGGAGGGCGAAATACCTCTCACCCTCTTTGGGAGGCCTGATCTGGCCGGAGATGGTGTCGCCGGTGCGCAGATTAAAACGCCTGATTTGTGAAGGGGAAACGTAGATATCATCTGGTCCGGGGAGGTAATTGTAGTCGGGTGCCCGGAGGAAGCCAAACCCGTCAGGCAGTGTCTCCAGTACCCCCTCTCCATAGACCATGCCGTTTTTCTCTGTTTGGGCCTGCAGAAGTGCAAAGATCAGTTCCTGTCTCCGCATTCCGCCGGTGCCTTCAATATTGAACTCCTTAGCCATTGCCGCGAGTTCATGGATCTTCTTGTCCTTGAGCTCCTTAAGGTTCATGCCTTCCTCTCTTCTCTTATTCTTTTTGGGGTAGGATTGCTCGACTGTCAGTTTTTCAGTCTGTGCGGTTGGTGTGTGTCTTTCGTTTGTTTGTGTCAACTGTTAAGGGACATGCCTGACCATATTGAACGTATTTTCATTTGTTTGGATTGATTAAATAAACTGAAGGTCTGTGGCAGCCTCTCGGGTAAGCTATTGCGCATGGAAACGGATGTCAAGCCTTTTTAGTATTTTTTTTGGCTTTGGGTCAAGTAACATTCCCGTGATGTTTTGAAAAAATGGAAAACAGATTGTTTACTGAAAACCCCTGGTCAGGTTGCTCTGAATCCACATCTGTGGACCACCCAGTGAGCGTGGGCCAATCAGGTTTAGAGATAGTCGTGATTGTGCTCGTAGCGGTTGTTGCTATAGTCGCTGTTGTCGCTGTTGTCGCTGGATGCCCGAACAGGGCCCCACTTCCCATCACCTGATTTTCAACGGGTGTACTTCTAGCCATTAAAATTGGCGATGTCAATAGGTCGTTGGCATTTTTCGACCAGATCCCTGCTCGAATTACAGATATGGGTTCCACTTTTCGTCCGGCCCATGCGGAGAGCAGGGATTCGGGTCTGACCATGGGCTCCATGGCGGAAACCCTGAGCAGAAGCGCTCTCCCATCATGGCGACATTGAATGCCTGGAATGGAGAGGAGGCTGCTGCCGGTCAGGGCAGGGTTGTGCTCCTGAAGGTTTATGACCGCAGCCTGGTAAAGGGGCCATGGTGCACCCTTCATCTCCAGCTCGGGCGGCAACACGAAGGGACCACGGGCTGGGTCGGGCGGGGAGGTGAGCAGGTCGTCATCCTCTAAGCTCTCTCCTGGAACCACCAACCAGTCTGCCACTGCACAGCTCTTGGAGATGGAAGGGGCCTGGGGCGGCAGGGTGGTGATGGCCAGGAGAATCAGCCCATCCATAGTCTCCATTGCGGCGAGGTTGTTTGCCAGTTGCTGTTGATCCATCTCGCCCTGGACGATGAAGTCCAGGTATTCACCCATGCCCAGTGCACCGAGGCGGAGGGCGGGGCCGAATACCAGATGAGGTTTGGGGTGGAACCCTTTGGTGAGGGCTAATCTGGCCCCGGCTCTTTTCAAGAGGCGGGGGAAGTGGCGGACCAGATCGAGGTGCCCCAGCATTCTGGCTTTGCCTACCTTGGCGAAGAGGAGTCGGAATCGGGTTTGCACAGGTGGTTCGTTGACGGAGAGGCTGCTGCCAGTGGGGCTGGATGGCGCTCTGGCCGTGATTGGAACCGGGCACGGGAGCAGGCTGCCATCCAGGCTGGTAGTCTCCTGGTACTGATGGACCATCTCTTCTTTAGTGCATTCCAATCCGCAATGGTAACATACTGCGTGAAATTTTTTGCTCGGCTGGTCTGACTTGTGAGACTGGGCTGTGTCCTCGTTATGGGCATCAGGGGCATTGGGGACATCAGTAGATTCGGGGACGCCAGGGGTGTCGGACACGACCACCCCGCATGGGATGGTGTTCCTGGCCGCATAGGCTCGCTCCCTCTCCTGAATCAGGAAAGTTCGGTTTACCCCCGTATTGATGTGGAACCATGGCAGTATAGAGTTGACGGGGAGAGCGCCCGTATAGCGCTCCACATCACCCACCGTCTCCTGGAGAGCGTCATCCCACCAGTCCAGTCTGGCAAATTCATCCCAACCGTCAAACCGGCACCCTTTGTTGAATGCTGTTTCAATGGTATCAGCCAGTCTCCGATCTCCTCTAGCCAGAATGCACTCCAGCCGGCTGATTCGGGCATTGTGCCAGCGAAGCTTGATGTTATACCGCTTGCATGCCTGCCCAAGGAGACGCTGTTTTCGTTCCAACTCTGCCAGCGAATCCATGGCTTCCCACTGGAATGGGGTGTGGGGTCTGGGAACGTGGCATGAGACAGAGAGGGACAACTCTGGATTACCCTTATTGTGCCGGGAGGTGATGTTCTGGTGGTCCTGGTCATCGGTCTGGGACTGGTAGCCCGCTGCTGAGGCTCGCCGGGCAGCAGTGAGGACCCGTTTGGCAGTCTCTGCGATGGCCTCCACATCCTGGTCGGTCTCAGTAGGGAGCCCCATCATGAAGTATAGCTTGAGCCTGTTCCATCCCAGCCTGAAGGCGTTGGATGCCGCGTCCAGCAGGTCGTCTTCGGTGATGTTCTTGTTGATCACATCCCGCATCCGCTGGGTTCCCGCCTCCGGAGCCAGAGTGAGGCCACTGGTGCGCATCTGGCTGATAGCCTTGAGTAGGGAGGGTTTGAGGCCATAGGCCCGCAGGCTCGACACGCTCAGGCCGATTCCCTGGGCGGCAAGGCATGGTCCCAGATGGGTAATCAAGGTCTCAATGGCCGAATAATCTGCGGTGGAGAGACTGGTCAGGCCCACTTCGTCAAATCCAGTTGCGTTGATCCCATCCAGAACAGTCTTAACTATGGATTGGGGGTTTCTTTCTCGCTTGGGACGATATGAGAAACCTGCTTCACAGAATCTGCAGCCCCGGTCGCATCCACGGGCAATCTCAACGGAGAGCCGGTCAAAAACAGCCTCAGTGAGGGGGACACAGACTCTGCTGGGGAATGGGTACTGGTCCAGGTCAGGTA
Source organism: uncultured Myxococcia bacterium (assembly GCA_964477705.1). Taxonomy (GTDB): domain Bacteria; phylum Myxococcota_A; class JAVEVO01; order JAVEVO01; family CAYZFJ01; genus CAYZFJ01. Next base: position 14,017 of record CAYZFJ010000078.1, read on the forward strand.
CGATAATTCTGGAGATGGGGAAGGGGAGGCCCAGTCCCAGGGTGTAACGGGGGTGTTGCCGCCTCGCTATGCTGCTCATGTCCATACCACCACCGACACTGGTGCTGGTGCTGGTGCTGGCACCGACGCTGCTAATACCGCTGCCGCTCCCCATGCGGTTTGCAGGAAGGGGGCGGGCAGTGCTACCGCTGCCTGTGGCTGAAGTGGTGGGCTTACCCAGTCTTCCTGCTGGGACACCGGTCACATAAGGGTCCCTGTTGCTGTATCCCCGGTCCGGGGGCATGACAAAGTGCAGACCGGTGGCAGGATCGGCCATGGTCTCGTGGAGCGCAGGGATGTAGAGGCCGCCCCCAGCCTGTGCCGCTATGGCGGTGAGGGCGTCGTGCATGGAGACCCCGTCTCTGGTCATCCTCACATAGTCGATAACCATCTCTGGAAAGGCTGCTTCTCCTTCGCCAATAAAAAAGGCATCAAAAAAGGGAGCGACCGGTTCGGGGTGGTTGGCGCAGGGGCCACCGGCGATGATCAGGGGCCAGCGGCGGCCACCTGTACGATCTTCACTGCGCAGGGGTATGCCCGCCAGTTTGAGCATCTGCAGAACGTTTGTGTAGGTCAGCTCGTGCTGCAGGCTGAAACCGATTATATCAAACTGGGCCAGGGGAACCCCTGATTCCAGGGAACAGAGGGGCTTGCCTGTGGCTGTGAGCTCAGCCTCCATGTCGAACCAGGGGGCGAAGACCCGCTCACATGCGATGCGGGGGTGCTGGTTTAAGGCCTTATAAAGGATGGCAAGTCCCAGATGGCTCATCCCCACCTCGTAGGTGTCAGGAAACGCCATGGCTATCTTCGCCTCCACCCTGCTGTGGTCTTTAACCACGCTCCCCACCTCACCGCCCAGGTAACGGGCAGGCCTGTTCACGGCCAGAAGGTGCCTGTCCCACTCGTTATCAGTGCTGTGCTCGGTTAGGCCATGGCAAGCTCCCGCTGTTGTCTCAGTGGGTGAGACCTCCGGTGCTGTCTGGTCCTTCTTCTCAGTCATAGTGGCCATGTGTGTTTCGCCTGCTGCTGTCATTACCCTGGACAATGCCTTACCTCACAATCAAATGGTGGGTGTCATCATGTTGTATCAAGTAACCGGTATGTTAGGTCAAGTTGATGCCAGGTGCGTTGATTTTAATTGGTCTACCACTCCCACGCTTCTCTCTTCGGGCCATGTCTATCACATTCAGTTGCCCAGTCAAATCAAAGCTGATTGATTCGAGGGCATGAGTCTGGGTTAAGGG
>CAYZFJ010000079.1:0-15285 GCA_964477705.1 uncultured Myxococcia bacterium
TTTAGGTTGACAAGGAACACAGTATCTACAGGTGTTGGGAGGGAGGTCTTGGGTGGGGGGGAGGTGTGTGGGGAATAAGTGTTCGAGAGTTCGAGGGAGCCGTATAGGTTGGGTGCACCGCTGACGAAGAGGCGAGGGATTGGGGGAGGCAGAGACCCATACAGAGGCAAAGTTAATTAAAACCGCTGGGTGACATACGCCCTTAAGGACCATTGGTCTGGCCGCTTGGGGTCTTGCCCTTCAACTGCTCCTCCGGGCGGATTATAGATGCGATCATCTATAAAGGTGAGCATACCCGCCCGTGCACTAAGGGCGGTACCAGTAGACTTGAAAACCTGGGTCACGTCAAAATAGCTCTCCAGCGAAGTCTCCCCCCGACAGGAACTGGGGATCACATCGAACAAGGCGCCCGTAGAACGCTCCTCTGCGCAGTAGGCGCGGGTGTTCTCACCAGCACGCGCCAGCTCATTGAGCTGATCATCGTAGTACCGCACCCGCAGCGACACCTTGGGTCCCGGGGCCAGATTCAGGGTAGCCTTTCCCCACACATAGAAGGACCGCTCAAACCGATCATCGAATGTCTTCACATCTTCCCAGATGTGCTTACCGAAGACCTGAATGTTAGTCCTGGGAATGCGGGTGGTGGTAAAACGCATGGCCACAGAGTGCTTCTGCCCGGCTCCCCGAATCGGGGCATCTATCACCCGAGCATTCTCATCCTCATAATACCCCTCATCCATATCAAGATCCGCATCTACCCGCTCACCATAGGCCCTGATTCTGCCACCCTTGCTCAGGTCGTTGTCACGCAGGTAAAAAACCACACCAGCACTCTCAGTCTTAGTGATCGAATAATTGGCCCGCAGGTTGGCCTCCGCATCCCATGTACCGAGCATAAGGTGCTTGACCACATCCACATCAGCGGCAATGTGCAACGGCCGCACCGGTCGCCATGTCACCTTGAGCATGCCGCCACCATGATCCCTGGTGCGATTGCCCTTATACATGGAGGAGTCCGAGTAGGAGCGAGCATAGGGGTTATCAAAGGATGTGGGGTAATATCGGCCCAGGAGGGTCACCTGGAAAGCCTTTGAGAACTCAGCAACCATTCGGCCCACAACGGCCGCAGAACCCTGGTCCGTGACGGCAGACTCCAGATCGAAGTCAAACATCGACCATCCCCAGAACCCATGCAACCCAACCGCACCGAGCACAGGCCGCTCAGGAAAACGCACAGACGGTGAAAACCGGATGGATGGCGCCTCAACATTGAAACCGTAGTGGCCCACATAGCCGGTCAACCCAATCCCTTTTCTAGAGTCGAGGCTGTATGTCACATTGCCTCCCACCACCGTCTCCCGGTACACCTCTGAGAGGCTCATAAAAGAGAGCCGATCCTCGCAAACCTCAGGGGATTCGGGACACACGCTAGTGTCATAGCAGCGGTTGGTCACCTTGTCGCACTGAGCCCATGGGCTGATCTCACGACAGTCGCTGTTGGCCCAGCACTCAATAGAGTCATCACCATAGCGCACATAATACTGGTAAGAGTCCCGGTTGGCGCTTGATGCGAACACGGTGGTGTCGATAGTGCCCGGCCCCAGCTCCAGCTCTTTGTAGCGGAAGGCGGCACCGAAGAACCCCTGCCCTACTCCCACCGAGCCGGAGGTATAGTTCTCGTAATAGTCCGTATTGGCATAAAATCCGGTCGGGTCAGTACGCCCTGTGTTGTCCATGGTGAGCTTAAGACCGAACCCGGCCTTAAAACTACCGATTAGAGCAACCCAATCGTTCTCCTCACGCATAGCGTAAATATGGTCCAGACCATACCTGATTCCGCCTGCGTACAGGCCCGACATGGTGAAATCGGTACCCTTTGGATCAACCATATAATAATTGATATCTTCCGATGCATAGAATGAAGGTGGAGGTGGTACGTGCCTGTAGGTCAACACGGTCCCCACATCAACATAGCGTAGAACGGTTCCCTGCAACTGAAGATAACCTTCGGGCCCCTCATCGTCACCCAATCGCTCCACAGCACCTGCCTTAACCTGACCTTTCATGATGGGAGGCCTGGGCGGCGGAGGTGGTGTGGCCATTACAAACTGCATCACCTGAACCAGCACATCGTGGGGAATCGCAGCAACTAAGGCCAGGTCAGATGGGTGGTTGAACCGATTTCCGGATTCTCGGTATGCAATAACCGCATCAGCCATCTCGAAGGTGAACCCTGGGAGCTCATACAGCTCGTCACGGCTGGCCTTATTGAGATCCACCTTATCTCGCAGGAGATTGAGCAGGCTGTCCCGCATCTCTTCGGTGATCTCACCGTTATAGTAGAGATCGTGAATGTCGTTCTCGTCGCTGATACTGAGCACTACCGGGTACTCAATGGCCTGAGCCTCCCGGGGGCAAACCTGCACCAGCATGAACATGAACGTGAGAAGGGACATGAACAGGGGCACTGTTGCGAACATAGGCCTGGGTGGTGTGTGTTTGGGTGTGGGCAGTGGCAGGCCAGCAGTGCAAGACCATCTAACCTGAACTTTCAATCTTGAAAAGTGGGTATTGCTGAAAAAAAACTTCACGATAAGTATCTCTCCGGAAATGCGAAGAATATTGCTAATTTTCTCAACTCCCCCGGTCTTTGCTAATACGCGTGGAACATAGCACAAAAGCCCGATTACGCCAAAGCAAACTGAAGGCCACCGGAGAAGTGCATTATGGAATACATTTCTGTAGCGGGATGTGGCAGATTTGACCCATAAAGTGAATGGGATCATGATATGGAGTCCGTGTTTTATAGCCATTGCCAACTATGTTGTTGCGGCGGCGGAGGAACGCCGAAAGATGAAGAAATTGAATCCGCAAAGGCTGCTGAAGCAACCCCAATGGCAGCAGCAACAGAATAATGTTTTAGAACTGCTTTCCATTGAAACCATGGTACAGCAACCAATCGCCCCACATACAGAGCCGGGCCCAGTCACAGTCCCAGTCACAGCCCCGCCACACCTGCTCAACCCAACCCTGTTGATGTCGGGCAAAAGCCTGGTCAGCCACCTGGCAACCATGGTAGATGAACAACGGAGCCAGGCAAGGCTGGTCCACAAAGAGCAACCTGGTCCATTTGACGATTTCAGGACCGGTCTGATCCTTGCCGAACTGGCCGACATTCTCATCACAACCCTGTTTCAACATGCAGGGGGAAACAAGATCTCATCCCTGTCGGCCATGGCACTGGGCGGGTATGGCAGAAAGCTGCTCTCACCCTACTCCGATCTGGATATCACCTTTATCATTACTGACGAAAAAGATTACTCTCTGGCGGGAGAGGTTGTTGAGCAGGTTCTGTGCAGTCTGCTCGACCTGGGGTTTAAGGTGGGCCATTCCCTGCGAACAGAAGATGATACCATCACCATGGCCTCCAGGGATTTTACAGTGATCTCCAGCATACTGGATGGCAGGCAGCTTACCGGTAAACCTGGCACTATGGCCCGATTGCAGGAAAGGAGCTTTGCTTCCCTCTTAGAACCGGAGAGCAACAACTTGGCCAAACTGGTGGCCGCAGAAGGTGGTGAAGCAGAGAGGCGGCTGGCCAGTTACGGTGGTATCTCTTTCAGGCACGAACCGAACGTGAAGCTAAGCCCGGGTGGGCTGAGGGAGTTAAAACTGATCCGGTTCCTCAGCCATGTGCTCTTCAGAATTTATGGAGGGAGGCGGGGACAGATTGTTGAGGATCAACTCAAGGCATGGTCTGGGGGTGGGAATGGGGCTGGGCATAGGTCTTGTACAGGCCTTCCGGACAGGGATGAAGCCATCCTTCTCAAGCGAGCCATATCACTGTTGACGTGGTGCAGAAACAGCTTGCACTTTCGCCACAACTGGGGGAACGACCGCCTCTCATTCCATGACCAGGAGCTGTGCGCCGCTGCCTGCGGTATGAAAGACACGGCCAGCAGGCTGGCGGTTGAGCGGTTTATCCGGTTGTATAATGTGGCTACGTTCCGGGTCTCCACTATCTTTCTCAGGATGCTTGATCAGGCCAGGCTGGCCGGAATGGATACCCCAAACCCCACCCCAAACCCCACCCCCACCAGCACCCCCACCAGCACCCCCACCAGCACCCGCCCAAGTCCCGATGCCAAAAATAAAACCAATACTCGCCCCAACGCTGACCACTCCCACAGCGCATCAGAAGGTGGTCATGGCACGTGGATATGGGACAACCTCTGTGAGGCAGCATCCCAGGACAGAGGGCTGCACCCTGCAGATCGCCTGGCCATCGCCGCCCTCATGCGAAACAGGCGCACTGGTAGAGACATCCTTTGTCACAGTTGGCAGTGGCAGGAGAGGTTCTGGGAGTTACTCTGCACCGCAACCGATACAGGCAAAACCCTGATGGAAGCCAATCGGATGGGAGTGCTGCGAGCCCTGTTCCCAGCCTTCGACAAGGTGACCGGGTTTACCCAGTACGACACCTACCATGCCTTTCCGGTGGATCTGCACAGCATCCACGCGGTGCAATATCTCCACAGGCTTCGGCGAGGCGACCTCACCAGGGAACACCCCACAGGAACCACCATCATGCAACAGCAGGGGGAGCAGGACCGTATTCTGCTCCTCGCTACCCTGCTCCATGATGTGGGGAAGGGAAGAGGGAGCGGCCATGCGGCCATTGGAGCCAAACTGGTGGCCCACCACGCTACCAGCATCCTTAACATGAACGATGACCAGGTCAAGGAGGTCGTCCACCTTGTCGCAAACCACCTGCTCATGAGTCACCTGGCATGGCACCGGGACCTGGATGATCCCGCCACCATCAACCGGCTCCTCGCCATCACCGACACACCACAGCGGCTAAACCGCCTCTACCTGCTCACCTTGGCAGATGCGGGTACCGTAGCGCCCGGGGTGCTGACCAGGTGGAAGATTTCCCTCCTGGACGGCATGTACCAGAGAGGGATGGAGCACCTGCCTGCCTTAATGGCAGACAACACTACCCACCACAACAAGCAGACCGCCGCTCCCCCCGCTGGCAGGTTACTCACCCCCCAATTACATGAGGCAGAGCCAAAGAGCAACCTGGTTGATAAGCTCGCCACTGTTCTGGATGAGGAGCCCGCCCATGTGGAGCCTTTTGTGTCAGGGCTCCCTGACAGATACTTCATCATCAACTCCATCAGAACCATTGCGCTGCACTTCAAACTGACCACTGCCGTAAAGCGTACCGGAACCCCACAGGTGATCTTTGAGCTCAGAGCCGATCGGGGATACACGGAGTTGACGGTGGCAGCAAGGGATTCATCAGGAATGTTGGGCAGGATCTGCTCCATCCTTGCCGCATTCAAAATCTCAATTATGGATGCATATGCAGTCACCACAGGTGATGGTATCGCCTTGGATGCTTTTCGCATATCTCACAAGTTTGACGGATGGTATTTACCCCCACAACAGCGCCGCTCGGTTTCACTTGCGCTGGTGGAGACACTGGGCAAGCACCAGGGGGGCCTGACCAGTACGCCGCCTCCAAGGGACGGTGCTGATGATGGCGTCGGTGTTGGCGATAGCAGTGGCAGTGACGAAGGCGGTGGCAGTAGCGGAGTCGGAGGCATTAACGCTGGCGCTGGAGTTACCACCAACGTTGGCAGTGATAACACCCCAACCGAGAGCAGCCAGTACCAATACTCAACTATCCGGTACCGCCCCATCCCAAACACCCGGGTCGAGCTCAATAACGATGAATCAGATCTGTTCACAGTCATAGACGTATTCGCACCTGACCGGCTGGGGTTGCTCAGGGATATCACCGTTACCCTGCACCAGGCCGGGCTCGACATCTACCTGTCAAAGGTATCGACAGAGGCTGATCTGGCTGTAGATACTTTCTACGTAAAGAACTCTGCTGACGCATCCAAGATTACAGACAAGGCGATGATTGCTGAGATCATTTCACTGATTACCGAATCAATTTAACTGCGCTGAACTAAAATTTCCTCCACTACTCACTTGATCAGGCACTGCTCAGGTTGATCCTTTCAATAACCAATCAATTGCAAACTATTGGGCTTATCTTTCAATGGTCATCGCTACCAAGAAAGGAATTGGGCAGGAAACCATCATGAGTCTCATAAAAATCAATCTCTCCAACTATATGGGGTTCATCTTCGACCTTGACGGGGTTATCACCGATACCAGCACTGTGCATGCCATCGCCTGGAAGAACCTTTTCGACACATACCTGACAGAGTTAAAAGCCAAAGGCGTAAAGGAGGATGGTAGAGTGAACCTGGGGCCTTTCGATCTGGTGAACGACTATCGCACCTATGTGGATGGCAAACCAAGATGCGATGGCGTCAAATCCTTCTTGGAATCCCGGGGCATTTATCTGCCATGGGGCCGCCATGAAGACCTGCCCAATAAGGAGACTATCTGCGGTATGGGCAACCGGAAAAATGGATTCTTCAAGGAAACAGTGGAACGTGAGGGTGTGACCACCTGGGAGACCTCGGTTTCACTTTTGAGGCAACTGAGGGAACAGCGCATAAAGACCGCAGTGGTGTCCTCATCCAAGAACTGTATGCTAATTCTTGGCAAAGTAGGCCTGACCAGGATGTTTGATGCTAAGGTGGACGGTGTTGATGCACTGGAATTAAACCTGCCAGGCAAACCAGACCCGGCCATGTTCGTTCTGGCAGCCGACAAACTGGATCTGAAACCATCCCAGTGCGTTGTATTTGAGGATGCTGCCGTTGGAGTGGAGGCAGGGCGACGGGGCGGATTTGGCCTGGTGATTGGAGTGGATAGAATCAAACAACCCCAACTGCTTCTGGACAACGGGGCTGATGTGGTGGTTTCCGACCTTGGGGAGATCAAGCTGATCAGGTAACAGAGGCTACTGCGGCCCCAATTGCCACAGGGAGACATAGTGGCAGTTCGATGTCAGTTCAGTTGCGGTTCGTGTGGGTGCAGCACGCTTCATTAAGGTCAATAACATCTCCTGCAACCGTTCCGAGATACCTTCCTTCTAATGAATGAATGACAATCGCCAATTAAAAAGAGAATATTCCAGAAGTCCGAATACATTCATGAAGCAAAATGGTTTATGATACCCAGTCTCAGTCAGTTTATTCATTCCAAGGAGGTAGCCGATGCTCGGCATATTCCACACATGGGCATTCCAGAAGAATTACAGGATGGGAGCGGTTCTGGGTTGTCTCGTAATCGCAATGATGCTGCTCTCAGGTACAATTGCCTGTGAGCGAGCAGATAAGATAGTGTTGACTCCGGAACAGGAGAAGATTGTCCAGGCCAACATCCTAGAGAGCGAGCCAGAGCCGGCATTCAAGGTGGGAGCCAAACTGGGCAAGGGGATGGAGCTTATCGGGTTTGATCTCAATCCATCTCAGATTAAGCCCGGCAGCTTATTCACCGTCACCTGGTACTGGCGGTGTCTAGAGGAGATGTCAGCAGACTGGATGCCATTTGTCCACATGGACTCCCATATGGCCGGGCGATACAGGCTGAACCTGGACCATCACCCGGTAGGCGGGCTACATCGCACCAGCATGTGGAAAAAGGGGCAAATCATTAAAGATGAACAGAAAGCCAGTTTCCCGGCCACCTTCCCTGAAGGTGAAGTGATCATCTGGACAGGTGCATTCCGAGGCGATGACAGGTTGGAGGTTGCACCGGGCAGCGGGCTGAAGACCGACGGTGAAAACCGACTGGAGGCAGGGCGGTTTACTCTGGTCAAGAATGATAAGACCTCTGGGGATTTGCCCACAATCAAGGCGTGGAAGGCGAGCTCTTCTATCAAAGTTGATGGTGTGCTTGATGAGGACGCCTGGAAGAATGCCGCTTCCACTGGTTACTGGCGAACTCCGGACGGCAAGCGCACACCAGAGCAGAAGACCTCGGGCAAGCTCCTCTGGGATGCCAAGTATCTCTACCTGGGCATCGAGTGCGAGGATACTGACATCTGGTCCGAGTTCACCAAGCGGGATGAGAACCTCTGGGAGCAGGAAGTGGTAGAAGTCTTCCTACAGCCTGACAGCACCAACAACAGCTATGCCGAGATTCAGGTCTCTCCTGCTGGTGTGCTGTTTGATGCCATCTTCAATTCCTATCGCTCTGATCTGGCTAAGGCCAGGGCGAAAAACCTGGATGTGCTCCATGCAGTCAAAGTGGATGGAACTCTCAACAAGCGGGATGACCAGGACCGTGGCTGGGTAGTCGAACTTGCCATTCCCCTGACCCAGCTCCCCTCTGTGACATCAATCCCGGAAGATGGGGCTAATTGGCGACTGAACCTGTTTCGGCTGGATTCCCCCAGCGGGAAAAGACAGGAGGCTGCGGCATGGTCGCCACCAAAGGTAGGGGATTTCCATGCTCTGCATCGCTTTGGCAATCTCATCTTCAAAAACTCTGAGAAGCCCGAAGGGAGCGATACCTCCAGAATCACCACCCAAGGCCGCAAAATTGAAGAAATCAAGGCGGGCGCCGATGTCCTGAAGGGACAGCGCATCATTCCTTCCAAGAGAGTGGTAAACCCCACCCCAGGCACCACTAAGCCCGGCACCAAACCTGACACTGCCAAACCTGACACCGCCTCCACTAGACAGAGCCCCAGACCGGGCACCATGCCTAGACCCATTTCCAGACCAATCCGCACCACCGGCAACTGAACCACATCTTCAATTATCGGGTCGTCTCGAAGAGTATCCATCTGAACTCAATCAGTCTGATCCTGCCTCGACTCGTCAATATCTGTAGAATAATGGAATCCAGAGTGCAATAGCTTATCATTACATGCATCTTTGTGAGCACGAGACATGCTAGAAGCCTTGTTCTACACGGCCATCAACTCCTTACCACGATGACTGCACGGATATGGCCTATCCTGAATGTGTCGATAAGCCTTGTAAACTGGAAGATGGAACCGAAGGTATCTGTCTGCCATATCCAGAGAAAGAAACGTGTCAGTGTGGCCAACCGGAGGAGGATGACCCGTGCATTGAGTTCGAGTATCCGACATGTATCGACAAAGAGTGCAAGAACGCTGATGGTTCAGAGGGCATCTGCATCCCTGATGAGGAAGCCCAAAAATGTCAATGTCAAACCCCGCTTGTCAACGAACAGTGCAGTTCGACTGAAAACCCACAATGCGACCCAATCGAATGCCTGCTTAAAAATGGGACAATTGGATTGTGTCGGACCAATCTGGAAACTGAAGTTTGTGAGTGTTTGCCACGTCTGGATTCAATTAGATAAATCGACCTAGCTCAGAAAACCACAAGTTTTGCTGGCAAACAGCAGGGCTCGGATTTCTGGCCCGGCTTCTCCTACGCCACAGCGGCGGCGAAGGTAGCAAAAAGGTCACCCGAGAGAGGGTGGGCGAGGCGCTAGGCACTCAAGAGGCATCGAATGGTGGGGGGCTTTGCTGGATGGTGGTGATGACAGTACGGGGTTCCTGGATTATGTCGTAGGATCGGAGGAGAACTTACCGGCCTGCTGCTTCACTTGGCTCAATGCTTTCCACCTTTCCAGCGTCTCATGCGGGCGACCTCGGCATGGAGTTGGCCCCACACCCGCTCGGTCTGCCGACGCAGCCGCTCGTCATGGCGTCGCTCATATGCCATCGCCTCATGCTCCAGCTTGAGGTAATGTTCGAGGCGTGCAGCAGACAGCTCGCCAGCCTCTACCGCCTTTTGTACTGCACACCCAGGTTCACCATCATGTGAACAATCACGAAAACGGCACTCCATAGTCAGAGTGGCGATATCATCAAAGACATCGGCAAGCCCATCACCATCTACAAGTTGCAGCTCACGCATCCCAGGCGTATCAAGCAACACCCCCCCTCCAGGAAGAAGTACCATCTGACGGTGAGTGGTAGTATGACGACCTCGACCAGCACCTGCACGAACTGAGGCTGTCGCCATCAAATCCTCTCCCAGAAGGGCATTGACCAGGGTGGACTTGCCTGCGCCTGACGAGCCGACAAAAGCCACAGTCATGCCATCATGGATGAAGGAACGCACCGCATCAATGCCTTCTTGATGAAGAGCGCTGATGACCAGAACAGGAACACCTGGACAGGAGCCCTCAACTTCGCCGATACGAACAGCAGCCTTGTCCATACCTCCATTGGCATGTGCATGGGCATTGGCATTGGTATTGGCGTGAGAATTAGCATAGGCGGTGGTCCGACAAACGTCTGCCTTGTTTAGGATTACCGCAGGTTGTGCCCCGCTTGCCCATATGCGTGCCAGATAGCGCTCGATTCTGCGGAGGTTGTAATCACTGTCAAGACCACAAACCACAAAGACCAGATCCACGTTGGCGGCAATGACCTGAACCTGTGCCGTGCGGCCAACTGAACCTCGAGTGAAGCAGGTGCGCCGTTCGAGAGCGTGCTCGATGATTGCAGTTGGGTTTGCTTCGGATGGTGCATGCCTGAGGAGGACCCAGTCTCCAACTCCGGGGAGCCCGTTCGACTTACCCTCAAGCTCCATGCGCAGGCGGCCTGCGAGCTGTGCAGGGGCGGAGATAGGGCTTGCGTGATGGGAGTGGCCCGTGGTGTCTGAGTGGTTTTGGCGGCCTGACTGGCCCAATTGGCCCGGTCGATCTGGGCAACTGCCAGATTGGGAACCAGACTGCTGGCCCCACCAAACCACATAGCTCCCTTTGTGTTCTGAGATGATCCGGGCAGGGATGATCCCACAACTGGGAAATGAACCAGTAGCCAAGCTTGAACCATCAGCTCCTGAATTCAGATGTGAGTCCTGGGCTGAATTGATTTGCTTCTCGAAAAATGGGCCAAAGCCCATGCTGAACAATTCAAACATAATAACGCACTCCACCTGCGCTGCACTTGGCCCCCCCATCCTTAGTCAGGCTGAGTGGTGCCCGAATAATGAGTATTGCAGCGCATGAATTCGCATGTGCCGTGCCAGGATAAGATACACCTGCACATCATTGCCCTGCAGCTTTACAGAGGGCAAATACCAGCACACACAGTAAGACCTGCTGTTCAAAATGAGAAAAGCGAAGAACACTTGGGTAGCACATGCGTCAGCTATGCCGGCATTCACACACCCTCATGTTTCCTCAGCCCCTCAAGCAAGCTCCTGGTGGAGAACGGTAGCTGTCATAAATCCAGACTCCTTTTCAGCCCCCATAATGTTTATGAATAATATTTTACGATAACAATAAAATCCACTACTTTGCTTAGGGACCGCTCGGCTGGTTTCAGCGCTTGACTGTGCAGAAGGTCCTGAAGAAGGTAGCCATCCCCGGGCATAGACCCAAAACGTTGGATGTGGCAGATGATCTCCGCGATGTTCAATAACTGCATAAAGAAGAACAGAAGGAGCTGTTCAACCGAAAACACCAGCAGCACTATCCTTGACCAAGCTCCTCGATTGACCGCTGACCTCCCGACCTCTGTCACCCCCACCCTGACCGAACCGCAATCTCTCACTGAACCAGCGGCAGGTTAATTGGACCGCTGGTGCTAAGAGCACGACAGATACATCTGGTCTTGTGCAGCAACTCTTCGCTGCCTATCACCAACACCAGACAGGAGCCACTAGTAATCTTGTTGTTCCTGACACAGATGTTTTATCCAGGAAAGGAACGGAAAGGAGGGAAGACAGATGGCATCATCCTTCAAAGAATTCAGGAAGCAGATAAAGGAAGACAACGTCGCTAATGGGGCCGCGGCATTGGCATATTACATGATGCTGTCCATCTTCCCAGGTGTGATCTTCCTGTTCTCGCTCCTTCCATACCTGCCTATTCCTGAACTTCGCCAGGCCATGCTGGATTTTATCAATCAGACCTTACCAGGCGATGCTGCTTCCATGATCACAGGAGTAATCAACGATGTTATGGGGCAGCGACGTGGGGGTCTCCTCTCCCTGGGTCTGATTCTGGCTCTGTGGTCCGCCTCCAATGGCATGAGAGCAGCAATACAGCAGCTAAATGTTGCCTACGATGTTGAAGAAACCCGCCCATTTTGGAAACAACGGGGAATTGCCATCCTGCTCACAGTCATTTTTGTCGCCCTCATTCTGCTCGCTTTCGCATTGATCGTCCTTGGCGGTCAGCTTCAGGGAATTCTCGCATCACAGCTTGGCTGGAGCGACCTCCTGCGCTTCGGATTTGCCGCTCTCCGATGGATAATTCTTGGTGTTCTGGTTCTCCTTGTTTTTGCAATTATCTACTATATGGGTCCTGCCATCAAACAGGTTTTCAGGTGGGTATCTCCAGGGAGCGTGGCCGCAACAATCCTACTTGCTGTTGCCACCTTCGGGTTTGCTCTGTACGTTAATAATTTTGGCAAATACAGCGCCACCTATGGGAGCCTGGGTGCGGTCATCATCTTCATGCTCTGGCTCTATCTGACTGGATGGGTGCTGTTACTGGGTGCGGAGATCAATTCCATCATCAGCAGCAGAAAGGCCGCCGACGCCAGTGCTGGCAATGGCAATAGCGATAATGACAAAGGCAAGCCACATCAAGAATAATCGGAGATGGGAGAAGTAGAGGCTGTGATTCTGGGAAAGGTGGCAAGAAACATCTGTACTGTTTCAGCAATAGTAGCTCCGTCCCTCCACTCAACCCTGCTCTTCCTACTCTTCTTCCTCTACAATCAAAAGTTCCCATGTTAATGGGGAGTTTGATGTAAAACAAGCCCCGCCCAAATAAAAATCATATACCTCACCCACTTCTAGTGTTGATATGCTGTCTGCTGACCAATCTCGAAATTCACCACCAACATAATAATTAATCCTTACACTAGGTCGTGGATAGGACATGCTGGGATCCGGGCCCATATTCTTCACTTTGCCTCTTGTATTCATAAAACAAGCATGAAAACCTGTCTCACCCGGAGTACCATACTCATCCACACGAGTATTATCCTCAATAATTACCAGGCCGGAGCTGCGCTCAAAGTCAACATAGGGCTCCGAGTGAATGTATATCCCGCCAAAGGCGATCTCCGCAGAGACCTCCTTAATGTACTCCGGGATTATCACCTGCCCAGTGAAGGCACCATCAACTGCGTTCACTATGGCCAGGTCACCCTCAGGTGTGTAGATACGCACTGGTCCGTTATAGGTGATCTGGCTGGTGTACTCAGTGTCCGGTGTATGTGTCACATGCCCCTGCACCTCTCCACTACCGTTAATATCATCAATTACCACGGTCAATGTGGGGATGAACAGGCGAACCAGATTGACTCCCCCTTCGATGATGTTGGGGATAAGCACGGCTGCCTGTGATTCAGCACAATCACTGTCTATATAAGGATACCCTCGATAACTGAAGTAGCTGTGATCCTTGCACATCTTCACGGTCACCCCGCTGGTGAAGGTCCTGTAGAAGGTGAACTCATCGGGCTCGTAGGTAAAATCCTCCAGTCTGGGTGACGGATAGGCTGGCTGATCATCATTGATAGGCTCAATCTCCTCTACACCATTCCCTACAATTGTCTGGTTGGTGAAAAAATTGGTGTTGGTAAACTGGGCAAGGGTCTCGAAGAGGGCGTCGGCAGTATCAGCCTCTCCAAACTGAGTGACCAGCTCGGGTTCGGGTTTGCCATCCTTCTTCTTCACAACCAACTCATCGGTAACACTCGACTCATAGGGATCAGGATCTCCCAGCAAGCCTAGGGCCATGGATGGTGCGTGGCTGTCGTTGCGCACATGAACGGGGCAGCCCATGTCAGCCAGGAGGTGCATTGTCTCCCCCAGGCACCGATATGCCTTGGCCATGTGCTGATCCCTGGTCCCCTGATCCGTAGCTTCCAGAGCCTGCTTTACATACTGAAGGCCCTTCTTCCACCCCCACTGGTTGTCCGCATTGGTTAGAGCCCAGCTCTTCGCATCGATACCGGGATTGGCGGCCAGGCCCTCCCAATAGGTGCCCCGATTGGTGAGGTGATACTGGCCGTTGTTTATACCCTTGGGGTCATAAAAATGGCGCAGAGCAGCGAACACCTCCGGTTCATCGGCTGATAACCCACCGTGTTTGATCCAGTCCTTGGGAGTCATGGACTGCTCTTCCTCGACAATCTCCCAGTTTCCAGATTCAGTTACTGATGGACCCGGAAAAGAGGAATAGCCGCTCATTACCACTAGATAGTTGGCAAATTTAGCAGGCATACCCTGTGATTTGGTGAAGCGCAGATCAAACTCATCAGCGATGGCACCGTTGATCTCGGGGTGAGCACTGAAATTTTCATAGGCCAGGCTCACACCCATGTTTGTCATCAACACTGCGATACACGTCAGTGTGGAGTAAGTAATGATACCCTTATGATTTTTCATCCGTCTCTGTTCCTCTCAGACCATGCCCAAACAATAGTCCTGTCAGGCGGATAATGACGTGGTTCCTGGCAAAGCACCATGTGGAGCTGCATGGGCCAGCCATCCCCATACACTGCTGCTGCAATATGCACTGGTAAAGAGCTAAAATCGCATCAGCTTCCAAGCCCCATCTTCCTGGCGAGAGAAGGCAACTGTGAAATCCTTGTCATCAGCTGAGAATTTATACTCAGCGTAATTTGATGTTGCTGTGATGAGCTCCCGGGTTTTAAAATCTTCGCCAAACTTGGTCATCTGTTCTTGATAAGTGGTCAGGGTGCTCTCATGGGCTTCTTTGGCTTCATCGGTCATGAGCTGCAGGACCAAGGTGGGGTCGCCACTGAGAAAGGCCTCCTCAGCCGAAGTGGCAGCATCCTTCAGTTCAACAGTCTCCACAACGGACTCATTGTCTCCGTCTCTGTTTCCACCTCCGCCGCCTCCTCCACCACACCCCTGACATAAGAGCAGAACAGAGAAGAAAAGAGCTGGAAGACGTAACAGCCGAGAAGAGCCATTGAGCACTATTTTTCCTTCCATGGACTTCTCCATCAATGGATTTCAGCCCAGTAGATCGGGCCCTTATAAAGTGTTATTCATTTTGATGAGGATATGAATCAGGTAACAATGCCCAAAACATGATCACATATCAATGGGTATGTGCATGCCTAATGGAATTTTGCTTGAATTTTGAGTTCTCCTTTGCTGGAACAGACCCTCGCCGAAAATTTTCTTCTCTTGGCTATTCCAGGTTTGATTGGGGTGCGTGCTGGTTTTGTGCTGATTGTGTGACAGAACTGGGCAGGTAAGCTGTTACCCCGTGAGTTCTGTCATGATGGTTTGAGTTCAACAAATTGGTTGGGCGGGTTGGGTGCACCGCTGGCGAAGGGCACGGCATGCCGTGCCCCTACAG
>CAYZFJ010000080.1:0-15267 GCA_964477705.1 uncultured Myxococcia bacterium
AAGGAACAATATGGGTCACAACCACTAATTCCCCATCCCTCCCAAAGCCTGTACAAGGGGCACGGCATGCCGTGCCCTTCGCCAGCGGTGCACCTAACCGGCCGCACGGGAGCGCCGTGCCCCCCGCCAACGCCAACTGCCAACTGGAAACTTTCCACTTTTTACTTGTAACCCTATCAGGCCAGCATTTGGCAGGTCAGGCTGTTCTTCCTGCAATAATCGTGAAGGGTCTGGCGGGGAATCGAGAGAGCCCGAGCTGCGGCAGAGATATTTCCACCGCTTCTTTCAATCTCAAAGGAGATCACCTCTCGTTTGATCTCTTCAAGGGAGCGACCTCCAATCAACAACTCCTTTACAGCCCCAACCCCTTCATGGTGGGAGACTGTCGTAATCTCAGGCTCCTTACACGCTTCGCTTCTCATGTTGAATGGGGAAGCGTATGGGTCAAGCTGCAGGTGATTGGCCTCCAAAATCGAACGCCTGTCATTGTTGCTCAGGGAACGTCTGAGTACATTCCGCAGCTCACGCACGTTTCCAGGCCAGTGGTATGCGCATAATCTATCGATGGCTGTGGAACTGGCTTTACAAGGTGGACGGTCAGTCCGGTTCTCGGTCCATTGGGACAGGAAATGGCTCACCAGGAGCGGGATGTCTTCTCTCCTTTTTCGCAGAGGCGGTACTTCGATGATGATTACACCGATTCTGAAGAAGAGGTCTTCTCTGAATCTTCCCTGTCGCACCTCACCGCTGAGGTTTTTGTGGGTGGCGGACACCAGCCTGAATCTGGATGGGAGCTTGTTTTCCCCTCCTAATCGTCTGAAGCATCCGGTCTCAAGAGTCCTGAGCAGAGAAGCCTGGAGTATCAGCGATAAATCTCCTATCTCATCAAGAAACAAGGTGCCCCCGTCTGCCCGCTCTATTGCGCCTGAACGGCGTGACTCTGCACCGGTGAAGGCACCTCGCTCATGGCCGAAGAGTTCAGCCAGGGCCAGTTGTTCTGAAATTGCTCCGCAGTTGAGATCTTCGAATGGTTTCCGGTGTCGGGTGCTTAAAGTGTGGAGAGCCTTTGCTGCAAGCTCCTTGCCGGTGCCGGTCTCCCCTGTAATCAGGACGGGGCAGTCTTCATCAGCAACGGAGATGACTCTTTCCATCAGGTTTAGAATGGTTGGGGACTTGCCAACCATGCCGCATTTGCGGGCAGTCTGAATAAGAGCTTGTCTCTGGTCTCTGGATCGGTCCTTGAGTTGATGATAAATCCCTAATCGGGTATCTGGGGTTTCTCTTGTGTTCTCCATGGACGACTCCTGGGACTTTGTGTGGTCATCACCTACTCTTATCGGCAGGATTGCCTATTTTGTTTCCACTAATTCTGTTTAGCTTTGGAAGTGGGCAGAGGAAAATGGTTTGTGGGTAATTCAATGTTGGCGAGAACCGGCAGAGGGGATTGGGAGTGTGAGGGCCAATCGGCCATAGGGACACGGCATGCCTTGCCCGAAGCTGCAATAGGAACAAGAGAATCACGCGTGCCTTAAAGGTGCAAGTGGCAAGAGGGTTGCTCCCTGTGAGCTCTAGCGCCAATCGCTAGCAGGGGCGAGCGGCGCTCGCTCTCCAGAGCTCTGTGTAGCCATCACATTGTGAGTGGCAAGTTGAAAGGGGAGGGAGGGGCGATGGGTCAGGTGCTTTCTTACATATGATAACTTGCAGCTTGTAACTTGTAGCTTAAGGGAGCCTGCTGAGTCGGAACAAGGCTGTGTAGGTTTCTTGCTGGGTAACGGGATCACCAGTGGTATCAAGGATTTGCTCCATGGTGGGTTTGAGCCACTGCTCTCGCTCTATGGTAATGTTGTTGTCGGGTAACTCTCCCAAGGCCTGGATGGCAGCCAGCATAAGGTTAGCGTCACTGGAGCCAATACATCGCTTCAGGTATTGGTAGGTCTCTGGATTCTGCTGTCCTGTTACTGCCAGAGCAGAGGCTAGCTCCGCTTTTCTGAAGTCATCCAGGTTCTGTTTCTTCTCTTGATTCAAGAGGGCCACCTCCACACCACCCTCGTCTCTGCCCAGCACTGCAGCAGTCCAAACCAACTCAGACCACATAGGGTCGTCCTCTTCGTCTAATCTTCTCAAGGCCTCGGCTGCTGTTGCTTTTTTCCAGCTCTGGTACTGCCTGCTCTCTACTCCTGGTCGCAAGCCGGCTAACCTGTCCGTTTCGTTGAAAGCAACCACTGCCATACTGATTGCCGCTCCTTCAAAAAGAGGACCTTTACCTTTGCTCAGCGCTGCAAGAAGCACTTCCCGGGTATCTTCCCGATTCTCAGCCAGATCGGCAAGAAGCTGGGCAAATAGGCCTGCTGCTTCGGCAGCCTCTTCCATACCCCCATCATATGGAGAGTGGTGGGTTTGGGTATGTGCAAAGATGCCGTGTTTTGGGTTGCGGACAGAGTGGATTTTGGCGTGTTCATCATCCCCCACTTGAAGAAAGTAGCCTAGAGAGCTTAGGAGGACCCTGGGAATCCGGTCGTCTCTGCTCCCAAATCTGGCTGCAACTATTGATGCTCTTGCCCTCTTTCGCTTGTTCTCTGCTCCCAGGTCTTTTTCGACCCATCCAGGGAGTTTGTCTCCTGGCACCACCATGCTCTCCAGTGCCTGGGAGGCGGCCTCTGCAACCAGGATATTGTCATGTTCGAGCAGGTTGAGGAGGATCCCTTTAAGATTGCCATCAATGGGGTTCAGGCCAGGAAGGGCAAGGGCTGCTGCGATCTTCACATATGAGCTGGTTGCTGGGTTAGTGAGACACTTCCCTAATATTTTTTCAATCTGTTCCGGGGTAATTGTCCCTGTACCGAGACTCTGAATTGCTGAAATGGCGATGGCTTCCATCTCTTGAGCCGGTTCTGAGCAGTATCGGTAGATGTGGGTGCGCAGGAACTTGCCTGCTTCTTCTCCGCCAATTCCAGTCTCACCAACGGCAAGATTCAGTACGATGGTCATCATCCCGGGAGTGCCGGTGCGGATGTCAGAGGGGATCTTGTCCGCCAGATTGCCCATCAGTCCGGCAGCAGAATTCACCCCATGGCAGAGTGCGACGCATACGTTATACAAGGCTTCTCTGCATAATCGAAGTGCCTCCGCTGGAGGGATATCTCCCGAACAGGGTTTTATGGCCAGTGGCTCGGTTACCTGGGAGGCACCTTCGGTCTGTGCCGTTGGGCTTTGGCTGGTATGATGGGGCGGAGCAGTCAATGGGAGATGCGTGGCAGGTGTGGCAGAAGATGGCTCAAGGGGATTAGTGCCCAGTCCTCCGGCTGTACTGCTGACCTGGGGCTCAGTCTCTTCCCATGGGGGTGGTGTAAAATCATCTTCTCCATAAACCTGAGCGAGCCATGCCATGAACAGCTCATCGCTGATTGAGGCGGATTTTGCCTGCTCCCTGTTCTCAAGCTCCACGCAGGCGGTTTCTGCGATGATCTTGCTGAACAGGTTGTAGACGGATTTTCTGGCCCTTTCTCCCATTGGGCTCTGCATGGCGCAAAGGGCGGAGAAGATTGTGGATAACCACCTCTGAAGGGTGGAGGGGGTTAGGGAAGACCACTGTTCAAGCAGAGAAGTGATAATTTTGTCTGCTGCATCTGCCTCTACCACCTCTCCTTCAGCCAGGCACAATCCCTGGTAGAGGAGGCTGGTGTGGAACCGTTCCTCCATCTCGGCTTCTGGCAACCCCAGCACCAGTTGGGTGGCTCTTTTGCAGTCGCCTTGAATTAGAGCACGATAGGCGACCAGCAAGGGCAGGAGCCCTTCCAACCCCTCGGTTTGGTAAGGTTTGGGGAAAGCCCAACTGTTCTCTGGTCGGCTCGCTAAGTATCTGGCCGCCAGGTAGTCTCCAAGCTGATCGGTGGTGAATTGGTACAGGGAGGTCTCTTTTTCGCGTATCACTCCAGCTTGCTGAGCCCAATGGAATATTTTGGTTGGATTTTCCCCGGTAATAGCCATCCAACCCAGGATTTGTTCAGCACTTGCCATTCTCTCGCAGCTCGTGGCGAGCATCCTCTCGGCAACTCTTCCCAGACAATCCAGGAGAAGTCCCGCTTCTACTGGCCCTGATTGTGCGAGTTGATCCATGGTCTCTTTATAGACCCTGATCCTCTCTGGCTGATAGATGAGGTGCTCAGGAGGAGCAAAAACGCTCAAGATGTGCGGCTCTTGGTTCGTATTTTCCATGACACTTCGGTTCATTTGTTGCAGCTCCCGAAAAAATCCTGTTGCCGGAACATGGAGTCTCACCGCTGGCGTTGCAATATGCGGATCATGTTTCAATCGGACCGTAATAGCGGCTGTAAACTGTATCCTTTAATCTCACCCTGATAGTCCTGAGCCGCCTTGTTGGGAGCCTTTACCCGGCAGCCAGGGAGTACACATTGTGACAGTATGATGTGAATGGCGGCTCTCGACTTTTGGGCCCACTGACATGTTGCTGCCACATTAGAGAATTGCGGCAAGGAAGGTCGGAGGTTTATGCGTGGGAGGATTAAAGAGAAAGCCTTACTTGATTAGATGTTCGAGTCCAGCATGTTTGCGCTGGCGGTATAATTCCCATTTGAGGATTGCCGAGCAAACAGCACCACAAGAAAATCAGCTCCCGTTTTGGCCGTTCTACCTGCGCTATGTAGGGAAGAATTTTACTGCAGCCAGAATATTGAAAATCCTGGCGCTCAAATCCAGTCGTCATATTGGTGACCGGCTGGAGACAGTGGGTGGGAAAATGGTGGCCGCTTATTCAATGCTTATGGGCAGGAACCATAATAAGCGCCAGAATGGCGTTTTTCCCGGTGGTCCTTCGCTGGTGGCTGATCCTGCCTGCTCAGCTCGCATTCTTGTGGAGAATTCTCAATCTGAGGTGCAGAACATCCGGGATGCGGCTCGACGAACTATGGCTGGTTTTGTGGATTATCCGGGTGGCTTCCGCTGCTCTCTGAATAGATTTACCCATTCTGATGGGGTTGGGGCTACAGGAATGAAGCGCCAGCCTGTTCATAGCCAACATCGGTTCCTCGCTACTGGCACTGCAGGTGGGGTAGGAGCCGGTGTAAATTATGGAAAAGGGGCACCGGTCTGGACCGGGATCTCCTTTTTGCAGGATCCTAAGCAGGTGTGGGCTGACGGGAGAGGTGATTATCTCACGCCGCTGGGCAGGCTTTGCTGGCTCCAGGACGATTCTCAGGCAACTGGTAATGGTTGTAGTGAAGTGGGAAGTGGGGCTGCTGTTGCATGCTTTTCTGATTGGTTAATGAAGTTTAACAGAGAATTCCCACCCGGCACCCAGCCATACTGGGCTTGTCCTATGGAAGCTGCCCTGAGATTGCTTAATCTGTCAGTTACCTGGGACCTGTTTGCCACTGCCGGCAAACTGGACAGCAGGACCATGGCAGCATTTTTCCGCGCGGTACAGCTCCATGGGACTTATCTGGACCACAACCTGGAAGATGTATCCCTGGCCCCAAACAACC
Organism: uncultured Myxococcia bacterium; assembly: GCA_964477705.1. Classification (GTDB taxonomy): domain Bacteria; phylum Myxococcota_A; class JAVEVO01; order JAVEVO01; family CAYZFJ01; genus CAYZFJ01. Next base: position 5,502 of record CAYZFJ010000080.1, read on the forward strand.
ATCTTGTGGCCGGGTTGCTCGGTTTGCTGCTTGCTGGATTACTGCTCTCAACGGTCGGCCAATCCTGGGTTGGCCACCTTACATCCAGCGAAAAGCGGTATGCCTCCAAAGCCTTAGTGAGGCTTGTGTGTGAGATGGAGCGCCAGGTAACGCCTCAAGGTGAATCGTTCGAAGGATCTACCGGGTATCATGCCTTGGCTACTGAGCTTTTTACCGGGGTGGCCATGCTCATGTCCTCTCCACTGGCGACGGGCAATCGAATGGTGCAGCCCCTCCCGGCCGCCTTCCTGGATAGGCTGCATCGCATGTATGTGGTGCTTGCGGGTCACATGTTGCCTGATGCCCGTGGGCCACAAGTGGGAGATGTGGACGGAGGGCGGGTTTTTCAGCTCGACTCCAGGGACCCTCTCGATTTGAGGGTGATCACAGGATTGGGGGCGGTGTTGTTGTCCAGGCCTCATTTGCTTGACAAGACTGTTGCTCAGTGGGGATGGGCAGCAGAGGGCAAGGAGCTCTCCTGGTGGCTGAATCTGTTCGGCAGCTCGGCCTTGTGGTGGTTTGGGCCGGGCTTGGGGCGATTTCTGGAGGCTTGTTCGGTGCGGTTTGGTAGACATGCCACCAAACCAGGGCAAGTATTGGGCTGGCGTATGTTGCTGAGTTGTCTGTGTTGGATGGGGTAGTGCTCGACCAGGGTTGGGATGGTTGGCATGGTGGGGGTGCGGTTTCGGTGCAGCCGGGGGTGGCCGGGATGGTTGTGAGAAGCGGGGGTAGTGGGGTGGAGTCGGTGGAGGGTGAAGGTTGTTTTCTGGCCACTCATGCTGAGGTTGACCATGCGAAAAGACCAGAGATTACCCCTGTCTTGAGTGATGAGAGTGTGGTCATCTTTCCCTTCGGTTCTGTGGGGCAAGAAGGGATGGGGGGCCATGCCCACAACGACGGGCTGTCACTGCTGGTCTGGGGTGCTGGTGGCCATATTCTGGTTGATCCCGGCAATTTTCTCTACACCTCTAATCTGGAGTCCAGGCAGCAGTACCGCAGTACATCTTCACACAATACTTTGATCTTGCGATCCATGGAGCAGAACCCAATCTGGCCCCATCGTCCCTTCTTTTTGCCAGACACAGCTTCTGTGTCACTGCTTGAGCAGCACATCCCTTCGGCGAGAGCAGGGGACAAGAGATGGGACAGGACTGGTGTTGAAGTTGGTGGCCGTAATGGTCGCCGTGAATGGCCTGGTGGTGATGGGGGGGGGGAGCATTCTGATAGCAAGCTGGGCCTGTTGGATGTTGCCAGGTTTTCTGGAGAGCATGTGGGGTATCTGGAGCGGGTGGGAGTTGTCCACAGGAGGGTGGTGCACCTGGCTCAGGCAAGTGGAGGAGTTCTGATTACCGATATTCTGGATGGCAGTGGGGTGTACCCTGTAGAACTTGTCTTCCGCTTTCCCCCATTTCGTAAGGGGCGACCATGCCAGTTCAGAACCCCATGTTGCCTATCCAGTCTGAGTCTGCTTCTTGCTCACCTGAATAGACGTCAGGAGTGGATTGGGCCTACCCAATTGGCTGTGGATGCCTCTGTGGGAGACTGGGAAGGTGAGATGGCCTTGTTGCCGGCTACCCCATTTACTCTTAAGCCACTCTTGGAGAGCTGCTGGCATGCACCCACCTATGGTGTTCGGGTGCCGGCATCTCAGGTTGTTTACAGGGGGGTGGTCAGGCTCCCCTGGCAGGTTACGTTTCTTCTCGTTTTTCGTGAAAGTAATGATCTCAGGCGATAAGCAGCAGGCCTGCACTGAGTCCCATCCATAGACTGCAGAAGAGAATGGTGACGCGCCCGCTCACTGAAACCGACTTGAACATGGAAAACCTCCTGATGAGATGCATGTGTAAATGCATGAACGGCATGTATCTAGCAAAGAACGGGCCAACTCAATCCCTATGGTCATTGATGTGCCTGGCCAGCAACATTGGTGCACTTGGGATAATGATTCCAATAGGTTAGAGTGGGTGGTCGGTGTATTCGGTTTTTGGATAACCAATGCTCCAGTTTTGGTGTATTGTTTGTCCAGTTGTATTGGTTGCCTGCGGTCATTGGGTTGTGAGATAGTTGGGGGAAATGAATATGGATATGGGCGGGTGTATGGGGGGAGCTTGCCATATACCCACTCTTGATGGAGTTTTTCTGGTGCCTAGTGCCGTTGCTGCGTTTCTTCGTGCTGTTGTTCAGCCAATATGGAATCTCATATGTTGGATGGAAAAAAACAAATGTTACCTCCTGGAGCGAGCATGGCTGGTGTGGTCTATTACAGAACATCTCCAACGCAGTTTTCGTTCTTTGTGGGAGCACAGTGCTGCCGATTCAGTTCCTTAAGTGCCAAGGTATTGGCTGTAACTCGGTTAGTTTGGATGGGGTTTCTGGCGCTGGTTATCTGGGGATGTACTAACACCACTGTGGAAGGTGTGTGGCGAGAGGAATTTCCTGCCATGGAGGAAGCCCTCGGTCTGCCAACCAGCAACTCCAGTGATGGCCGGGTAGTGGTTCATGAAATAGTCCTCGCCCAGTATGGCCCTGATGTGGCTGGAGCGGTGTGGTTCTATGATCAGTCAGCATTGTCTAATACGATTGAAAACCCATTTGGCTGGCCCACATTCTGTCGGATTCTCCAAAAGGGAAAACTTGACGAATCCACTGGTAAACTTGGGTTTGAGTTCAATGATGAGCAAGGTGAGCCCGTTTTTATGTGGCTTAGTGTGGAAGAGGATGGAGAGAGGCTTGCTGGCACAGTTCATTCTAATGAGCAGGGGTCCGGTGAGCAAGGTAACGATGATGAGGTAATGTTAACTCGAAAGATCGTTTTCCATAAGATATCAGGAGATCCGTATGCGGATTACCAAGCTGGCCAGTGTTCGGGGATGAATTCCATATATATTACTGGACAGGTTGGGTTTGAACTGGGGCCTACACCCCAGATGAATCCTGCGGTTGCCCTGGTTGCTTATGGTGTTTATCTGGGGCAACCGTACTCCGTAGTAGTATCCTCTGTGCCTGTTTCAAATGGGCGCTTTGTGTTTAATCTGAGCCAAAAACCTGCTGCCCGTTCCCTTGCCATAGATACAAGTGAGAGCTCATTTGGCGTATCCACTTTTGTTCTCTTCGATGATTTAAATGGAGACGGTGTGTGGGATGGTGGTGTGTGGCCCGGTGGCGGCGCTGGTAGCAGCAGCGGCGAGAATATTCTTGGGATTGCCAGCAAGCATGCATTGGTTTGGCTCACCGGGCGCATGGGACCCCATTTGTCCCCATACTACCAACTTATGGAGGGTGTGCCTCAGGGTTACAGCCTTGTTGAGGTAGAGAGCGGCCATGATGGGCTTATTAAGTCCGTACAGGTGATTCCCACTGAGAACTCTGTTGTTGCCGGTGAGGTTGAAATTACAGAAGGCGAATCAGGACCGGTGCTCGACTTTTTTAATGGGGGGATTCTTGAGTAATAAACTCCCCAGACGTGAGGAAGTCTTAGAACATGGGATTTTTGTGAATATCCTGATGCAGAGTCAGAGCCAGTGCCAGAGCTATGGAAAGAAGTTTTTGCAAAGCTTTTACTTTCTATCCCATGTGGTTATCTGTCTGGTGGGATTGTTTTTCTATCCCATATTGGTGTGGGGGGCTGTAGATGGCAGCGTTGACGGAGGGGAGGAGGGTAATGGAGTGCCCACTGCCACAATAACAACCGCTTCCTCAGCTTCCTCGATTTATACAACGGAGTTTCTTGCAGGGCCTGTTATTGAGGAGTTGACCCAAGATCCGGTTACCATCGGATTCCCCGATATAATGGTGAAGATTGATGATGGCGCTGATCCATTTGCTAGCGAGAGAAGTGGAAATGCTGATTTTATCAGTGAATTGAACGCACTGCTGCCAGCCATCATCAGCTTCTATCCAAGGATCACACCTGTCTTTGATTCTGATCTGAAATCCAGGTTGCGGGCAGTCCCACTCTTTGGAGAGCGGATGGACCTGGCCAGGCACCATCTTGATGAGGGTGTTCGTCTCTATAAGATGATGCGTCTTGATGAAGCGGTAAATCAGTTAAAAAAGTCTGGCGAGCTCCTTGATATTCTTCACGGTCAGTGGATGGCCGCTGAGCAGCTTCGAGAGGTGCACTTGTATACTGCCCTTGCATCCCTTGAGGCAGGGCAGAGGTCTTCAGCGCACCTGGCATTCAAACGGATGCTGGCCCTTCAGCCTGATTATCGCCTTCAGGAGGGGTACTTTTCTGCTGCTGCCCGCTCTTCTTTTGAGTTGGCCCTCAATGATTTTCAGGTCACCTACCTGGACCGGGTGGAGCCACATAAGGCTGTCGGGCTTGCTGCTGGAGCAGATGTGGATTTTTTGCTGTTTGCCAGTGTGAAGAGGAGGGCTGAAGCTGGCCTTGCCCTGGAGTTGGCACTTTTTGACAGGAAGGCTGCCCGATACCTGGCTGAAGAGGTTGTTCCCCTTCTTCACAGTACGGCCCGTTTGGAGCGTCATGATGTGGAGTTGCTTGATCGGGCGTTCTCCAGGATGATTGCCTGTATCCCTGATCGGGACCAGTTCATGGATGGGAGGGGCAAGAAGAAGGTGCCCAGGCAGTTGTGGTCGCTGGGAGTAGGTGGAAATTTTCTTATGTTCCTGGAGGGATTTACCCGCAATCCCTTGCCTAATTATGGTGTGACCGTTTCAATGACCAGGCGTCTTCCTGAAACTAATCTGGCCCTGTGGAGTGCAGCAAGTATTCTGACCAGCGGCAAGGATCGCCCCAGGGAAGATATCAGAGATGCGATGTACCTGGGGAGGTTGCTGGTTGGAGGCGGGCTGGTTGTTGAGCCCGAAAAGTGGCTGGAATTGAGTCTGATTCCTGCACTTGAGCTGGCTCTACCCTCTAAGGCAACTTATACATGGGAAGCCCAGTGCAAGTATGACCCTTCATCTAGTCCAGATTGTGCCGGCAAAATTCAGTCCCATAGACCGGGGCTCATTATGGGGGGCCACATCCGCGCAGGCGTGGGCGTTAAATTGAAAAAGAGTACCTGGCTCCATCTAAACTGTGGCATAGGACGCTATTTCATATCCATGAATGAGAACAAGCTTGATGTGCCCCTGGATCTCTCGTTATCAGCCGGTTATCGGTATTAGCCGCTTTTAATAATCACCTGGTGGTACGGCTAGAGGCGGCTCGTAATTGGAGGTGGAGATTATTCTATTTGGGGAGCGATGATAATTTGGTCTTGACGTTCTTGGAAAGATAGATTATCTGTTTTCAATCTTGAGGGCGGTTAGCTCAGTTGGTTAGAGTACTTGCTTGACATGCAAGGGGTCGCTGGTTCAAGTCCAGTACCGCCTACAACTAAACAAAGCCCGGAGACGTACACAATGTGCGGTTCCGGGCTTTGTTATTTTTAGCGCTCCTCATAAGTCTCACAGACCGGCTGACCGTGCTCGGCCATGACCTCAATTCCGTTTGCTGTGCATTCCAACTGGTTGTTGTATCGACATGATTCAGTCTTGCATGCGCCTACTTGCCCGGCTGCGCTCTGGTCCCCGCCCTTTTTCCTGCCTGGCCAGTAAGTGTCGCAGAGGGCGTCATTCCCTCCTCCGATTGTAATGGCGAGGGCGTGGCATTTCTGGTTTGTATTATAGGCGCACTGTTCAACCTGGCATTCCTTCACCCGTGGCATATTCATGGTTTCCTCCAATTGTGAATAGTGTTCATTGTTTCGTGTGCAGTTTAATGATTTGTGTCCCTGTGCAGGTTGAACAAGGTCGAGTTCAGAAAAACTCTGACCAATTGGGTTTCCCGAATTACTAATGTTGACAATCACCTTTGGGCCTTGTTAGCTTTAGGCTTCTTCAACTTATCGGAGGCGGGGGAAATGGTTCAAGACATCAAAGGCCAGGCAACTATTCTTATTGTGGACGATGATGAAGGCATCAGGATGACCTTGAATGCCATGCTCAGGCGCTTCTATAAGGTCATCTGCGTCCAGAGTGGAGAACAGGCCCTCAAGGAAGCGGCTACCCGGCATATCGATGTGGTGCTTCTCGATATTAATCTTCCCCGGATGAACGGAATTGAGGTTCTTACCCTTATTAAGAAAACCTACGAGGATGTGGAAGTAGTCATGTTCTCGGTGGTGAGAGATACCCCCACAATTGTGCAGGCAATCAAACTGGGAGCCTATGACTATATCCAGAAAGATTTTGAACTGGATGATGTTCTGGCCCGGATTGAGCGGGTGCTGGAAAAGCAGCGCCTTGAGAAACGAGTCAGGTATCTGGATGATCAGATCGGGGCTTTGACCAATAATGATATGGTCGTGGGTCAGTCTCCCCAGATGAGGGAAATTCTCGATCTGGTATATAAGGTGGCTCGATTACCCGCCACGGTGCTGATTACGGGAGAGAGCGGAACTGGTAAGGAATTGCTCGCCCGGAAGATTCATAAGGAGAGCAACCGGTCCAGGGATGCGTTTGTGGGGCTAAATGTTGCTGCCATTCCTGCTGACCTCATAGAGTCTACCCTGTTTGGCCATGAGAAAGGTGCCTTTACCGGAGCGGTGAGGCAGGTCGCGGGCAAGTTTGAGATGGCGAATGGCGGGACCCTGTTCCTGGATGAGATAGGGGAGCTGCGTCTAGATCTGCAGACCAAGCTCCTCAGGGTAATTCAGGAGCGAGAGCTGGAGCGAGTTGGCAGTAATAAGGTTATTAAGGTTGATGTGCGGATTATAGCCGCCACGAACCGTAACCTTTGGAGCGCGGTCAAAGAGGGTTGTTTCAGGGAAGACCTCCTCTACCGGCTCAATGTGATCCCCATGCGAATGCCTGCCCTTCGTGAAAGGATATGTGATTTGCCTGAATTGATTGGGCATTTTATGGGCAAATACAACAGCAAATTCAACAGGCGCATGCTCAGGTTCTCAGAAGAGGCCATGGGGATCCTGAAGAGCTATCACTGGCCGGGTAACATCAGGGAGTTGGAAAATCTGGTGGAGCGGTTGGTGGCTGTCTGCCCCAATACAGAAGTGACCGATGCGGATATACCCATTGAATATACGTACAACAGCCTGATGTCGGGTGCTGTACCTAGCGAGGAGGGGGGGCACCTGAAGAAGGCCTGTGAGGGGTTTGAGAAGCGGTTCCTTATCGCTGCGCTCAACAGGTATGACTGGAATGCCAAGCTTACTGCAGAGCGGCTGGGTGTGGCGTATAGCACTATGAAGTACAAGCTGGGGCGGTTCAATATCCAGATTCGGGATACCCGTAACGGGAGATAGCAGAACGACACGATTGGGGTGCTTTCTTTTATACATAAGGGAGCTGAATGAGACCGCTTTGTCCTGTGGATGCATCATCTTTTTATTTTCACTTTTTCAAGCGATGGTCACGAGTCCTGTTGTTGCCAATTGCTTTTGTCCTGTTCTTCTGGGTAGCTGTTTGGGTTTCAAGTGGGTGGGCGATTGCAACGGAGCTGGAATTGGCCAAGCCAGAGCCTGAGACTGATGCTGCTGAGTCTGGGGCTGAGCCTGAGGGACAGACAGAGCCTGAGCAAGCGCTCGAGGCCCCCCAGGTGCCAGTGTTTCGATCGATGGTAGTGGAGACCAGGATGCCTTCTGGGCAATTGCTCGGCACTTCTCGTCTGAAAGTAAAGGGCGACCGCCTCTTTGTGGGGGCTAATCAATTTCTTGGGGATGTAGCAAGCAGGTTGCCCGGGGTTTTTGTTACCAGGAGCGGAACGGCTGGGGTTAATGAGGGATATTACATCCGAGGCGGCGAACCATCCGGTGTGCTCATGGAGATTGATGGAGTCCGCTGGAGTAATATTTATCGCGGTATTCCTTTTGCCAATCTGGTGCCCCTTCAGGATGTGGAGAGTGTGGAGATCCTTATTGGACCTGCTGGTCCATCGTGGGGCCAGAGGGCGGCTGAAGGGGTGATCCGGCTGAGCACCGTTGGGGAGCCAGCCACCGATGGTGCCAGTGGCAGGGTCTATGGTGGTATTGGGGCCTTCGGTGCTATGAATGCGGGTGGCAGTGCGGGCTACCGCTTTGGAGAACACGGGTGGGGAAGGGGATCTATTAACTTCTTCTCCATCCAGGGGCGGGATGGTGTCAATGAGGGAGGGGAACAGGTCTCTGGTTCTTTGCGCGGAGGGGTGAATCTGGGGCGGGCTGCGTCCTTGGATCTGTCGCTTATTTCGGTGAACCTGGACAAGGAGCTGTTCTATGTGGATGCTGGTCCTGAGCCTGGCAGTGGAGCAGCAGTGAGTCTGATAAGGGAGGATAATCGTGCCATGGAGGCGGATATGCGGGCCATCTCCCTCCTGCTCCATGGGGAGCTTGCCCCTGCCTGGGATTATGGCCTGCGCTTTACCGCTCGCAGCGGTTTTCTCCGTGATCACAACAGCGTCAGCCCCTTTGAATCAGGACCTCACCCGGAAAGGGGTATCTTTCTTGAATCAATCTACGACGTAGATGACGGGGAATGGGCGTTGGAGAATTTTCACCGGTTTGGCCACCGGTTCGGTGCGGTTGCTTCCTCCCTCAATGTGGCCATCGATTTTCGTAAAGAATGGTTCCAGATGGGATCGATTGAACAGCCAGACTATTACCTGCCAGTTGTGGAGAACAGCATGGATGGGGGCAGGCAGACTGTTGGTCTGCAAGTACGGGAAGACCTGAAAATCCCATGGGGACTCAGTCTGGATGTGGGCGGAAGGGTGGAAAATGCTGATGACTACGGTACGGTTCTAACATCTAGGGTTGGGGTAATGTGGAGAGCTCCCAGGTTTGAAGTGGCCGGACTAGCTCAGGAGAGCGCAGTGGCCTTTTCGCGGGCAGAAGGGTATCGGCCCCCTGGATACATGTTGGTATTACATCCTGTTTACGGGAACCCAGATTTGAAACCAGAGGAGTCTGCTGCCATGGAGGCTGTGCTGGAGCATAATTTTGCCAATGGCCTGGCAGTGGCGTCGATTACCGGGTTCAAAACCGATTACACCAATTTGATTGTCCGTATGCCCAGCATGGCACAAAACACAGGAACTGCCCAAACTCGAGGGCTGGAAGGAAGGCTGGCCCTGCGGCCCCTTCGCTGGTTGAAGCTGGCGGTATTTGGTACGGAGCTCCGGGCCGAGGATGGTCATGGTAATCCTCTCCCGGATCGACCTGAGAGTCGGTGGGGTGCTGAGCTGGCTGCCAGTAATGAGCGGTTTGGCGTATCCCTTCTGGCAACCCACGTTGGGGAGAGACTCTATCCGGTGCCCATGCAGGGGATAGATGGCAGGGTTGTGACCGGGTTTGAGCCATTTACCACCTTGGATCTGCGTGTCATGGTTGCTGCTGGCGAGAGCTGGGGGCCTCTCTCTGGAAGCAGGATTGATTTGCTGATCAGGAACCTGACCAATCAGCAGTACCAGACCATCCCCGGGCTGGATGAGCCTGGTGTGACCGCCTGTCTGTCCCTCTCCAGCCAGTTCTCCTCTCCCAATTGAGTATTCTATCTTGAGGCCACGGTGCACGGCATACGTGTTCTTTTAAGGCAGTTTATTTCACAAATTGTTGGGGCGAATGCAGTGCACCGCTAACAAAGAGCGAGTGGAGTGAGGGAGGGAGGGAGTTAAATGCGGCTCGTGGTTTGTGGAGTACCCGGCATGGTCTGATACAAACGTTTGGTCTTACACGAAGGCACGAAGTTAGGGAAGTGATGGCGGGAGAGGTGGTTGTTGCGGAGG
>CAYZFJ010000081.1:0-3175 GCA_964477705.1 uncultured Myxococcia bacterium
TACACCTAAGATTCCTCACTTGGATTTGGTGTGGCAAGAAAACGCCATAAACGTGAATCTCGCTAGCTGTGTCGATAGAACCTGAGGAATTTCCCTGAAAAGGCTCCCAGGCTAGACCTGCAAGTATTGGATGCTTTGGAATCAACATGGATGCATTCATCTCCTGCAGGCCTTTCTATTTCGCTACTACTGTATAGACCACATCAGCATCCACCCGAGTAAGGATAAGCTTCCGAGCAGGTGCAAAGGCGGCGATGTTAATGCAAGCAACGCGCAGATCCCACTCAAAGGGTGTACCTTGTGTGCCCCAACCATCAGTGAATGCAATTGTCACAACTTGGTTTCCGTCAATGAAACCAAGTTGCGCAGGCCGACCAAGGCCACCGACTGCATCAAATTCTATAGTTACTGTCGATTCACCCTCTGACAAAGTTCCTGTCCATGTCTTGTTCGCTTTGATACCGTAACCTGCCATGGTTCCCTACCTCACTAATCTTGCCATTCGATAACCAGAGTGATCTCGTCCAGATTAACGAAATCAAACACCAATGGAAGAGCTCGCGGTATGCGTTTGAGAAGAGCCCTGTTCCCGTCTCGAAGCACGATGAATTCTTTTTCATAGGTATCAGGGTACCAACGGACTCGGACTGCTTCTGCTGTAAGAGTAGGCGCCACATGCACGGTGATTGCTATGATCTCTGCGCCACTTGGCAGTGATATGCTGCCAGCCACGGTATACTGATCACCAGTTCCATGAATAAAGTGTGAGTATGATGCCCCATGGCTGAGGGTAAGAATCCGTATCTGGCTTTGTGTCTCGTTCATTTGGCCCTCTTAAGTGCATTGTTCATTGATGCAGCGGCTCTAAATGAAGGCTGGCGGTTGACAACATTGGAATCCGTTGCATTAAGCGTTTCCTGATTGTCACTAGGACAAGAGTTTGCGGTCTGGTCAGCCGGTGGAATCTCGTTGGCGCAATTGGTGCCAGATGATGTCCCAGGTTGAGTGTTGCGACTTCCATTGCTTGCGATGCTGGTGTTGCATGCTGAACATTGCTGCTGTGGCAATGAACCAGTAGGCATAGGACAATTCCCATTGTATTGGCATGGCCTCGTCATATGCTGCCAACACCAAATGCAAGGCGGTGGTGGGAAACAGCCATTCATCCACCAAGGAGGCGAACATGGATGAGTCGGCACAACGGGGTAGTTGAATTGTGCGTAATTCCGCAATGGGTACGGTGAGGAAGCTGTCGGCTCTTGGGCTGAAAAAGGTGCGTGGGCTGTTGCGGAATGATTGCTAACGGACTCTGGTGGTGCCAGAGCTGATGCCAAATTTTGTGCTCCTTTAGTGAACACTTGGAGCCAAGCTGGATATGTATTCCGATTCCCCATGTTTACACGCAGCCCTATTTGAAAGTTGAGTCATCTGGAGTGACTTTGGGGGGCAATTGCTTTACCGCAGCTTTACCTGCCAAATTCTCCCCCTGGCACATACCGCTCCACCACAACATCTCGGTCGCTCATGTCCGAGGGGTAGAAAAGCCGTTCCCCCTTGTTGGATGCGATGAGATGTTCCACTGGAGTGCCTTCGGATATCCAACGGATTGGCGTGAGCAGGTTACGGATGGTTCCCTTATCGGCTGCAACTAATGTCTCCGATGCAGTGAGTGCTGGTCCTCTGTAGTCAATACGGCACTCAGTTTCATGCTGTGCGGCCAAGCTCTCTGGTGTGGCACCCTCGAAGATGCGTGTCCCGTCGAGTTCGTAGGCCAATTCCTTGGTAGCGTCGGCAGTGGCCAGTCCATCATCATAGATGTGTGTAACTAGTCCTGGATCTATGGATAACATCCGGGTAGTGCAGAAGAACTTCCGGACAATTGGAACTGGGCCAGGCTGTCCTCCGGGATTAGGTACCAAGATAGCCCTGACGTTGACGAATGTGTTACTGGTCCCAAGGGTAAATCCATTATATTTGCCACTACTGTTGCCAGTTCCCCAGTCAAGTTGCAGTGTGCCATCAGACAACTGTTCAGTGGTGGGGCAGAGAAGCCAGGGATCGGCTGCCAGTCTGGGGTTGGCGAAGAGTATTGGTATTGTTATGGGTGCTGTAATCGTAATTGAACCCGTTGACACTTGAGCACTAGAACAAGCTAAGGGGGTGAAGCTACCAGGCACATCTCGTCCGGTCTTCAGGATGTGGAGTTTTCGTAGGTCTTTTCCAGGCAGGTCAAGGAGCAAGCCAGAACTCGGTTTTCCGGTCAGCATCACATTGGCAGCGAAAGCAGTAATAAATGTATCCATTGCCGTGCTCGCTGCTCCTTCAGCGTCAATTTTGAATTGTATGGCTTCAGAAGAGTAGGTCTTCGATAAATTCAGAGTAAAATCGAGGCATATGCTTTCAACCTTGTATCCTGGTGGAAGTGCTCCTAACCTAAATGTATCGCGCTGGCTATCACCATTGAAGAACGACTTCTCAATGTAGATCTGATTGGCCATGCCTTTTCTCCTCAACTTAAAGTTGCTCGGTACGTTTGTGCTGGACTGCGTTTGGTGGCTCCACCTTGGCACCCTCCGCATTCCTGCCATGGAGCCAGTATATTAGAAAAGCAAGCCGAAGTAATATATAAAATTATACCCTTCCCCCTGGTTGATTTACACTAAATGCGATTAATGAAATAATAACAAGGAGTTAGATGTGATAGAATAATTAAATGATTTTTTATTGCCCCGATTTATGCATATGCCAGGAATCACCAAAACTTGGCTAGATAGATGTCAGCATCCCCGGAGCTTGCGAAGTCGATGCTTTCAAAGGAAAGAGCATTTCGAAAAGACCCAGTAGAGTAGACATTGTTAAGGGAGTCAATAACAACAGATTGACCCCCATCATTGTCTGTTCCCCCAAATCGTCTACTCCATTCGTGATTCCCGTTGGGATCAAACAAAGCAATGAATATGTCGCTTCCACCAGCGCTCGTCAGGATCCCTCCCCCGAAGTCGGCAGTGCTCACAAATGACCCTGTAATATAAACATAGTCAAAGGAGTGTACGGCGATAGAGCGGCTATAATCTCCACTTGTTCCCCCGAATCGTTTGCTCCATTGATGTTCCCCGCTAGAATCGAATTTGGCGAGGAATGCATCCCGATCTCCTGCGCTAGTTAAAATCCCTCC
>CAYZFJ010000081.1:3275-7035 GCA_964477705.1 uncultured Myxococcia bacterium
AATCGAATTTGGCGAGGAATGCATCCCGATCTCCTGCGCTAGTTAAAATCCCTCCACCGAAGGTGATGGTGTTAGAAAAGTAGCCAGTGAGGTAGACATCGCCGACAGAGTCCGTGGCGACAGAGGACCCCCGAGCATCTGAGCTACTGAAATTTCTGCTCCATAGGTGAGTGCCACTAGAATGGAACTTGGCAAGGAATGTGTTGATATTACTACCGCTTGAAATGTTCCCGCCACCGAAATCAATGGTTCCTCTGAAGGCTCCGGTCAGGTATACATTGCCGGAAGAGTCGGTAGATATCGAACTGCCTCTATCCTCGGCTGTTCCCCCAAAACGTTTGCTCCATTGATGATTCCCGTTGGGGTCAAATGAGGCAAGGAAGATGTCCCCCTCACCTGCGCTAGTCAAACTCCCTCCTCCGAAGTTGATAATGTTCCTAAAAGCCCCTGTCAAATAGACATTGCCGAAGTCGTCTACCGTGACAGAGTCGCCCAGATCCTGGCCTGTTCCCCCGAATCGTTTGCTCCACTGATGATTACCGCTGGAATCGAACTTGGCGAGGAATACATCGAAGTATCCTGCGCTAGCTAGAGTCCCTCCACCGAAGTTGATGGCATTACTAAAAGAACCTGCCAAGTAGACATGGCCAGAGGCATCAATAGCCACCGAGGTGCCATAATCCCATTCTGTTCCCCCGAAACTCTTGCTCCATTGATGATTTCCACTGGAGTCGAACTTGGCGAGGAAGAGGTCTGCTGATCCTGAGCTGGTTAGATTGCCTCCGCCAAAATTGACAGTGCCATGGAAAATTCCTGTAAAATATATATTGTCGTTTAAGTCCACTGAAACAGAGAAGCCAACATCAGCTAAGGTAGCCCCAAAGCTGTGGCTCCAGGCGTGGGTGCCGGGTGTTACCACTGTAACTGAGGAGGTAGCGGTTCTGGCACCATCCACTGTGGTGGCGGTGATGGTGGCTGCGCCAACTGCGAGAGCAGTGACCAGACCTGTATTGTCCACTGCTGCGATCGCCGGAGCGGACGATGTCCATTGTATCCGTTTGTCTGTGGCATCAGAAGGAATCAGAGTTGCGGTCAGTTGACTGGTTCGTCCCGTGGCCAGAGTTAGAGAGGCAGGAGATAGAGTCACCCCAGTCACAGGAATTCCCACCGTCACTGTGCTGCTGGCGCTGAAGCCGCCATCCGCTGTAGTGGCGGTGATGGTGGCCTGTCCTGCCGAGAGTCCCTCTACTGTCCCAGCGCTGCTCACTGAGGCCACAGCGGGGGCGGATGAGTGCCAGGTGACGGTCTTGTCCGTGGCATTCGCTGGAAGCACCGTAGCGGTGAGCAAGGCACTCTCCCCGGGTAGGAGGAGGAAGCTGGCTGGTTCTACGCTCACACCCGTGACCGGGACGCCCACCCGTACCTCGACAGTAGCTGTGAAGCCTCCATCCGCAGTGGTGGCGGTGACCTGGGTGTTCCCAATAGTTACCCCAGTTACCAGACCGCTGACGTTCACCGTGGCTATGTTCGTATCTGCTGACTGCCAGGTGACAGCCTTGTTGGTGGCGTCGGCTGGCAGCACGCTTGCAGTGAGCTGTCCTGTTGCGCCGGGGGCCACCCGCAGTGGGTTGGGAGTCACTTCCACTCCGGTCGCCGGCACCACCACGTTGAGGGCACAATTGCCGGTATGACCGCCATCCACGGATGTGGCTGTGATAGTGGCCTGCCCAGCAGCCAGGGCGTTGACCACTCCAGAGGAGCCCACCACGGCCACATTATGATCGCTGCTGCTCCAGACCACGGTGCGCACGGTTGCGTTGCCTGGTATCACGTTGGCAAAGAGGGTGGCTGCTGTCCCCCGGTCCAGGGTTAGGGTAGACGGGCTGACCGTCACTCCGGTCACTGGTACAGCTACCACAGCCACCTGGCACTGAGCGGTAAGCCCGCCGTCAGTGGTGGTTACAATGATGGTGGTCTCACCAAAGTTGCGGGTGGTAATGCGACCGGTCTGGTCCACCTCTGCGATGTTGGCATTGGCGGAGGACCATGTGACTGAGGCGTCGTCTGCATCTGGGGGTTGCACAGATGCGATCAGGCTGTCCTGTTCGCCTATGGACAGGCTGAGGGATGAGTGGTTTAGGCTTACCCCGGTAACTGCTCGTCGTACTGCAACCGAGGCAGAGGCGGTGTAGCTGCCATCGTTGGTTGTTACGCTGACCTGGGTCTGGCCCACGCCTGTGCCAGCTACAAGCCCGTCCTGGGTAATGGTTGCAACCACCTGGTTGAGGCTAGCCCAACTGACCTGCTGGTCAGTGGCGTTCTCAGGCTGGATCTGGGCAACAAGCTGATAGGTCTCGCCAATGCCCAGGTTGACCTGAGCAGGGCTCAGGCTCACACCCGTAACCTGAACCCGGCATTGCCCACTTATGCACACCGAGCCTGCTCCACAGGCATTAAAACACTCTCCACAGTGGTTTGAGTCATTCCTTAGGTCAGTACAGCTATTACCGCAGGTATCCAGGCCTAAGGCACAGTCGAAGATGCAGCCACCAGCGATGCAGATTTTTCCGATTGGGCATTTTTGATGACACTGGCCTCAGTGGTCATGGCCGCCCCCGAGATCTACACATTGGTCCAGACAGAGGGTCAGCTCCCCGCCGCAGTCGGGCTGGCACTGGCCATCAGTGCAGACTTCGTCTTGGTCGCAGGCAATCCCGCAACCTCCGCAGTTGGCCGGATCCTCCAGGGTGTTGCGGCACTGGCTCTCGTCGGTCAGGCACCAGCCATCCTCCACCTTCTGCTCACACAGTCCTTGGTCGGAGCACTGATACTTGGTGCATTCCAGAGCGTCCTGGAAGCACTCTTCTTCCATGTTGACTGGATGACAGCCATCGCAGCATGTTCCTGCCAACCCACACTCACATCCCTCTGGGATACAATGGCCATCACGGCACTGGCCTGTGACTTCTCCGTGGGGGTCCTGGTTTATGGAGCAAGAGATTTCATTGGGGCGATTGGTCCATGAGGTGTTTGACTGGGCGGGATCACAGAGCTTGCACCCTTCAACAGGTTCCCAAGAGCCAGCTTGGTAGCAGGTGTTATCAATGAGACACCATCGGGGCAGGATGCCTCCTCCATCATCGTTCAGGCAGGGTTTGTCGGCGGGTAATCCTGCATCACCCAGCCCAGAGTCATTCCCATTACCAGCATCGAGTGGTTCCGAGCCCACATCCTGTACCCCGGAATCGACAAGGTCTGCCGGACATGGCTTATCCCCTTGATACTCGGGGTCGCATGGGTTGAGCGGCTCAAATTCAGGTATGTCTACGCAGGAGATTATCTGTGTGGAGAGGAATATGAGCAAAGGCAAAGTGGTACGGATAAACAACCCCATGGGTCACCATGACTTTAAGCGTTATGGGATAAGGAAAACAGAAACATGATACCAGCGTGGGAGGAGATTTCAAGGGGCCTGGGTTTATATGGTGTGTTTGTGTAGAATTAATTTTGTAACCGTACCATCCCAAGGCAGAATGATTCACCCTCCATCACCTGAACGGTTAAAACCTTTTTATTCATGGAGAGTCTCCATCCTTCTAGTTGGAGTAATGGACTGGGATCTGAATTGACTCCATTCCCGTTGTCATCTACCTTTCTGATTCTTTTCAGCCTATTATGAGAGCTAAATCCGGGAGGGGGGGGATGCTGGTAATTGGAGATGAGGATTTTCTGTTAGGTTATTTCCTTATTGGTTCTGTGT
>CAYZFJ010000081.1:7045-15219 GCA_964477705.1 uncultured Myxococcia bacterium
CCATATATGGCAGAACAGAACATACGGTATGGCAGAGCACATTGGGGGATGTGGGCCAGAGGAGTTGTGTGTGGGGATGGCGGTTGTGGCTGTGAGGGAGATCGGGATGGGCCCCGGGACCGTTGTTGTCTGGGCACATCCACGGGAGTACGGGAGTAGGGATTTATTTTGATAGGAGAGTTATGGGCGGAATCGGAATAATTACCAACCCAAGATCGAGGCATAATCTGAGGCACCCCAATGAATCCAGGAGGCTCGCCTTTGTGCTGGGTGACGCTGGGACATGTAGGGAAACCCGCACCATGGAGGATGTGGTCCTCATTGCCGAAGAGTTTAAGAGGCGTAAGATTGATATTCTTGGTCTTAATGGGGGCGATGGCACAAATCATGTCACCCTCAGTGCGATAATTCGTGCTTATGGTGATGATCCGCTGCCCCGGATCGCCTTCCTCAAGGGAGGCACCATGAACTCCATCGCCATCGCCTGTGGGGTGCAAGGGACGCCGGCCAGTATCCTTAAAAATCTGGTTGAGAAATACCATGGGGGTGTGCCTTTCAAGACCGTGACCCGTAAGACTATCAGGGTGGGTAAAGACCGGTATGGGTTTGTGTTTGGTACCGGGATTATCCTCAATTTTATTAAGATGTACCATGGGGGGGGGCAGGCGGGGCCATTCAGAGCGGCCCATGTTCTTATGCAGGTGGCAGGCTCGGCCCTAGTTGATGGGCCTTTGGCGCAGGAGCTGGCCAGGCCTTATCGGATGCGGATCACCTTGGATGGGCAGGCTCTGGATGAGGCTGAATATGCCGCCATTGGGGCAGCCACTCTCCATTATGTGGGGTTGGGTTTCTCGCCATTTGCCAGGTGCTATGAGGAGCCTCGCACCATGCAGTATCTTGGGGTTAAGGGGCGGGTGCGTGACATCGCCATGGAGCTTCCCCGGGTCTTCATGGGCAAGGGGTTTACGCCGAAGGTGGTGGATGATCAGCTCGTCTCCAGGGTGCTGCTGGAATCCGACGAGCCGGTCGGTTATATTATTGACGGTGATGTATATAAGGGTGAGCGATCTATAGAGCTCTCTATGGGGCCTGAGCTGCAGGTGATTGTTCAATAATCCTTAATCCCTATCTACACCGTAGCCCCTTATGTTTACAATCACACCATGATGGTATGCTGTCTGTCCCTGTTGCCAGGAGCCGTTCATGCAATACGTTCGATTTACTGTTGCCGGTCTGTTGATTCCTCTGGGACTTTTATTGTCTGTGGCCGCCGCTGGGCTTTGGGCTGGCTGTGATGGCCGGAGCCTCATGGGCGGAGGTGGGGGTGGGGATGGGCTGGAGGATGGGGCGTTATTTGGTGATGATGTGGCCATGCCGGATGTTGGCCTTCATGATCGCATGGATGGTGGGGATGGGGCCCATGATACCGGTTATGTGGAGGACGATTGGGGTGGGTGGGAGCCAGAGGTTCTTGAGAACTGTACTCCTGCCCAGGAGTGGGGCAATCCTCCGCAGGGGCCGGTGAAGCTGCTATTTGATGAAGATTGGGCAGGGAACCCGGAAGATTTCTGGAGGAGGCCTTTTCCTGACGACTCAAGGCTTGGTGGCGGTGACGGGGGGGCGGGCATGTGGGCGGGCAGTTACTCACCTTATCGGGGGTTCCCAAACCCAGCACACAGTTATATGTTGGACGCCTTTCTTACCATCGCTGCCGGGGAATTCGCTGGTTGGTCGAAAAACGGTACAATATATATGACTTTCAACGGTCCCCTTGCTACCGTCACACTCCCTGAAGACCCGGGGGCAACAGTCCAGCCAGAAGCTACTGTGTATCTGCAGGATGTGGACTCCCACTCCCCTGACCGAGGGGCAAGAATTCCCATACATATAAGGTACTACCCCGCTGAATCATTATTTGTGCCAGCTTATACAGTTGCGATCAGACCTGTTGAGGGAATGGTGCTGCGTGATGGTGGTCTTTATGCAGCCGTGGTTACCACTGGAGTGGGCGATGGGTGGTGCAGACCTCTGCGCAGCACTGTGGGCCGTGTCACCATGGAGGCAAGAACCAGGGAATTGCTCCGGGTGGAGCCGGGCTCCATTGCCGGGGTCGCCCTGCTCTCCACCCAGGACGTGGTTGGGCCTGTGCGTCGCCTCAGGCAAAGCGTACGGGCTCTGGAACGTCCTGCCATGAATGTTGACGGGAGCCAGTCAGTTCATGGGGTACGCCAGACACTAACAGGAACGGTCAGTTTTCCTGTCTATCAGGACGGTACGCCTCCCTATCTGGTGGCCGGTGGCCGCATAAACTGGGGCAGTGATGGTATGCCAATTGTGCAGCGAAGGGAGGATGTGCGGGTATCCATTTCGGTCCCTGAACCGGGCGGGGAAACCAGACTGAGTCAGCCTGAGGATGGGTGGCCGGTTGTTATTTATGGCCATGGCACTGGGGGTGACAGTCTCTCCTGCATTCGGGATGGGATCGCTGATTACCTGTGCGGGGGCGGGTTTGCTGTTCTCTGTTACGATCAGGTTCTCCATGGGAGTCGGGACCCTACTGGCAGTGATCCTGCTAATACGTTTTTTAACTACATAAACATTGTTGCCGGTCGGGATAATGTGCGGCAGGGGGCAGTGGACGGTTTCCTGCTGAGTCATTTTATCGGCGACGGCCATGTGTCTCTGGCTGGCGATTTGGTGCCACCGGGCTCTGATACTGCTGATCTGTTCAAGTTTGATCCGGCTTCTCTCTTTATGCTGGGCCACTCCCAGGGGGGGATCACTGGTGTTCCCTTTGCTTCTGTGGAGGAGGGTGTTGCTGCTGCCGTTTATAATGGTACTGGGGGCGGGATGATGATTGCCATTATGGAGCGCAAGGACCCGGTAGACATCAGGCTGGCCCTTGAGCAGGCAGTGGGGCTTCCTCCCGGTGAGATGCTCGATTATTTTCATCCTCTGCTGACTTTGGTTCAGACCTTTCTTGATCCGGCAGATCCTGTTAACTATGCACCTCTTATTGTTTCCTCTTCTGAGGAGAATGGTGGGGGGAGGATTAATCGCCAGCATGTGCTCATGTTTGAGGGGCTTCAGGACCCATTTACGCCGCCCTTATCGGTGGAGTCTCTCGCTGTTGCATTCGGGCTTGAGCAGATAATGCCGGTGGAGCATCCCATAGAAGCTCTGGCCCTGTTGGGAAGGGCACCCATTGAGGGGCCGGTTCAGGGCAATCTGGATGGTGGGGCGAGGACTGGAGGGTTGATTCAGTATGGCTCCCAGGGCCATTTTTCCATCTTCCGTTCAGGGGAGTGTGATGCTAGCCAGGTGATGCTTCGATTTCTTAAGTCTGCTGTTACGGCCAAGGATGGGGTGCCGGTGATTGAGCGTTTCAGTATGTGACGCTGTCCTGCTGGCGATTCTCAAGCACCACATTGACCAGGTCGAGCAGGATGTTGCCAGGGTCCTTAGCAGCCATCACTGCCCTGATGCAGGCGACTGCGTCAGCACCCATGCGGATTGATTGAGCCGCCTGGGCAGCGTTGGTGATCCCGCCCAAGGCTACAAGCAGTGGGGGCGGGAGGCAACCAGCCTCATTGTGGCCTCTCTCCCTGACCCCATTGAATATGGCCTCCCTTGCCCCGGCCAACCGTTCTGGTCCAATGGGCGGTCCATACTGTAGTTTGGAAGGGGTTGGGTACACAGGGCCAAAGGTGACTAAATCTATGCCTGCCATAGCGGCTGCCTTCACCTCCATTTCGCTGTGAGTGCTGGTGGCTATGGGGGAGATTTGGAGAGCATCTCTCACCAGTCTGGCAGGCAGCCCATCGCTGGGCAGGTGAAGGCCCACGCCTGTGAGTAGGGCTATGTCAGCCCTGGAGTTGACCAGCAGGGGTGCACCATGGTCCCGGCATATGGTGGCCAGCTCTCTGCACAGGGCGATGGTGGAGCGGGTGTCCAGGTCTTTTTCCCGGAGTTGCACCGCCACACTCCCGACAGGTACGCACTCCAAGGCCATTCTGAGCTGGTCAGCCAAGGTCCTGCCCTCGGGAACCACGTTGCGGTCCGTGATCAAGTAAACGGCCACTTGCGTCAAGGCAGAGGGGTTGGTAGTGCTGGTGTTCACTGCAATCAGCCTATCATGCCTTCCATGGGGGATGATGCGGTGGCATATGCTTTGCGGGCGATCCTGCCAGCGAGCCATGCGTTCCTGCCAGCGACCACAGCCTGTCGCATGGCGGCGGCCATCCTCACTGGCTCCCTGGCTCCGGCTATGGCGGTGTTCATCAGGACCCCATCGCACCCAAGCTCCATGGCCAGCGCTGCATCTGACGCGGTACCCACCCCAGCATCGACGATGATTGGAACCTTGGCGTTCTCCAGGATGAGGCGGATGTTGTGGGTGTTCTGCAGTCCCAACCCTGAGCCGATCGGGGCGCCCAGCGGCATGACCGCCGCACAACCCAAATCTTCCAGTTTCTTGGCCACAATGGGATCATCGTTAGTGTATGGCAGGACCACAAAACCCTCCTTCACCAGAATTTGAGCTGCCTTGATGAGCCCTTCTGTATCTGGGAAGAGGGTCTTGGGATCGCCGATAACCTCCAGCTTGACCCAGTTGGACAGGCCCACCTCCCTGCCCAGCATTGCTGTGCGCACGGCATCATCAGCGGTGTAACATCCGGCCGTGTTAGGGAGGAGAAAGTATTTGTTCGTGTCGATGTGATTCAGCATGCTCGGCTTGGAACGGTCAAGTTCCACCCGGCGGACTGCTACAGTCACCACTTCGGCACCGCTCTCTGCATGAGCCTGTACCATGATCTCGTCAGATGGGTATTTGCCGGTGCCCACGAACAGTCTTGAACGGAAGGTCTTGTTTGCAATTACAACGGGGTCGCTATCTTTAATGGTGTACATCTTATTTCTCCTAAATATTGTCGACGATCTGTCTTCCAAGCTTCCTAATTCCTCAGGGGAAGTGGGGGCAGAGGTCAACCCCCGCCAGCAAAAGTGACAATCTCGACCGTGTCGCCTGATGAGAGGGTATGGTTATGGTGTCTGACCCTGGGAATAATTGCCCGGTTCACTTCTACCGCTACAGCCACACCATCAGTCAGCCCAATAGATTCCAAAAGGCTGCTGACAGTGACGCCTTTGGGTGCTTGCAGGGGTTTTCCGTTAACTGTGATAGTGATGGTGGTTTTCATGGTCTGCCTTTAGGACATCGAGGGCTGAAGATGCCTGTAGTTCAACTCAAAAAATTGTGTATAGCCTGATGCACCAGTCCCGGTCAACAGATCAGTTGTCAGTTGTCTGTTGTCTGTTTCAAGTGAATGGTTAGATAATCGCTTTAGGGGTGAGTGGCGCTCGCCCTTTGTCAGCAATCAAACCTGACCAGAACCAATGTGGCCCACTGGTGCGTTGAAACAGAAACCACGCCGGCACCACCTGACTCTGAACTGAACTGAACCCACTCCATTTTCTACTTTCTGTTTTCGACCTGTTGATTTCCTCTCCCCCGGCTTTGTCATCTTGGGTGATTGAGTGTTATGATGGGTGATTGGAGATAACTGGAGTTGCCGTCGTCATCTAATTATGGGGCATCGGGGAGGTCACCTAGTGGTTAATATGAATAACAGATCCGGAAATAGCAGCGGGGCGTTTCGCGAGGGCGTGGACTGGAACTGGAAGAATGAACTGTGGCTCTCATTCGATACGGAAGCCACAGGTGTCTCTACATCAAGCGATCGGGTGTTTGAGGTGGGGCTAGTGGTTGGTAACGGTAATGTCGGGGTGATTGAAACCATGGGGTTTCTGATCAATCCCGGCGGGGCCATACCTGAAGAGGTTGAGCAGTTGACTGGGATTACCACCGACATGGTGAAGGACAAGCGGTCATTTGCTGAGCATGCGGCCTTGCTGGAGCAGTTCTTCTTTCACACGACCCCGGTGTTGGTTGGATACAACGCCCTCGCTTATGACGTGCCCTTGCTGGAGGCGGAGTTTGAGCGGGTGGGGCTTGGTAAACCAGTCTGGCCTATGGTGGTGGACCCTCTCCTGTTGTTGCGGGGGCTGAACAAGGACCTGCGCTCATACAAACTTGAGCAGGTCGCTCAACATTTTGGAGTTCGTCTGGAGGATGCCCACCGGGCTGTTGATGATGCTGCTGCAGCTCTGGGGGTGTTGGCTGCCATTGCGCCTATGCTTCCTGAGCGGGCTGGGGAGTTGGCTGCTCTCCAGCAGGAGATGGCTGAGCAGCTTCAGGCTGAGAAGCAGCGGTATGGGTTCTGGCTCAAGGAGATGGATGGAGGGGAGTTGGTGATGGCCAGGGGGAAACATTTGGGTACGCCGCTGGCTAAGATGGATGGAGGGTATCTGACCTGGATGCTGACCAAGATTGATGACTTGCCCGATGGAGCCCGGGACGCCCTCAAGGGAGAGTTGAAACGGAGAAAGTAGAGAGGAGGCGAATGAGCCAGAGTTTGAGCAGATCTGACACTCCTACCCATGCGCCTGTACGGGCACGGCATGCCGTGCCCTTCGTTAGCGGTGCACCCAACCCGCCCATACCATTATTGGGAAATTAATCTGCCTTAAAAGAACACGTATGCGGCATGCCGCGACCCCAAGTTGATGTACGAACAAGAGCCCCCCATCCCTGGCAGAACTGGTCAGGTGACTGCTCACTAAATATCCCTAATCATATTCACACCTCTTGCCCCTTGCACCTTGTGCCTTGCTCTCCTATTTTACTTCCACTCCGGGGGCAGGAAATCTGCCGGTGAGCTCCCACACCTGATTGCGAATCTTCTCCTCAGCGCTCTCATCGCCCATTTGGGTTAGGGTCTGGTCCATGAGGCGGGCAATGGTTTCCATCTCTCCTGTGCCCATGCCCCTGCTGGTGACCGCGGGAGTGCCAAGCCTGATTCCGCTTGGATCGAACGGTTTGCGGGGATCGAAGGGGATTGTATTAGAGTTGCACACGATGCCGACCCGGTTCAGGGCTGCGGCAGCCTGCCGACCCGGAATCCCACGGGGGGTCAGGTCCACTAGGAGCAGGTGGTTGTCCGTACCGCCAGTGATCAGGCGGAACCCCCTATCAGTCAGCGCAGCGGCAAACGCCTTGGCATTGGCTACCACCTGGGATGCGTACTGCTTGAACTCTGGTGTGGCTGCCTCATGCAAGGCTACAGCCACGCCGGCAGTGGTGTGGTTATGAGGGCCTCCTTGCAGTCCAGGGAAGACGGCCTTGTCTATGGCTTTGGCGTGCTCCTCTTTACACAGGATCATCCCGCCCCTAGGGCCTCGCAGGGTCTTGTGGGTGGTGGTGGTGACCACGTCCGCATGGGGAACTGGGCTCGGGTGGGCACCACCGGCCACCAGCCCGGCGATGTGGGCCATATCCACCAGAAGTATGGCGCCAATCTCCCTGGCTATAGAGGCGAATGCGGCAAAATCCAGGATGCGGGGGTAGGCGGTGGCACCGGCAATGAGCAGCTTGGGGCGCTCGGCCAGGGCCATCTGGCGGACCTTATCCATCTCAAGCAGGTGGGTGTCCTGCTCCACAGTGTACTGAACTGAGTTAAAGAATTTGCCAGTGATAGATACCTTCCACCCATGGGTCAGGTGGCCGCCGTGGGGCAGGCTCATCCCCATCACCTTGTCGCCTGGGGCCAGGAAGGCCAGGTAAACAGCCAGGTTTGCCGGTGAACCAGAGTAGGGCTGCACATTGGCATGTTCCGCACCAAACAGGGTGCAGGCTCGCCTGATGGCCAGGGTCTCCAGGAGATCCACATACTCCTGTCCCTCGTAGTATCGCTTCCCGGCGTATCCTTCGGAGTATTTGTTGGTGAATACACTACCAGTAGCTTCCATCACCGCAGCGGAGGCGTAATTCTCTGATGGGATCAGACGGATACTCCTGTGCTGTCTCAACGTTTCTTTGGAGATCAGGTCTAAAACTTCGGGATCTGTCTTGGCGAGATGGGGAAAATCCATTGCAACCTCCTTGACCAGGCAGCCAATGATAATATGTGGCGGTGGTGCAGCATATTGTAAATCTCTGAGTGCTGCCTGCACTATACCGTTAACCGTGAACAGGTTCCTGTGTTCGATATAGCATGGAGAAAGTTCTTAGTGAACAGCAAACAACATAATCAGATGGCACGGCATGCCGTACG
>CAYZFJ010000082.1:0-15202 GCA_964477705.1 uncultured Myxococcia bacterium
GGGGTTTACTGGAAGCCATCCTGAGCCCCCAAGGTGGGGACGGAGAAGTAAGACCGGTGCAGTGGACCTCTTCCAACCCCCAGGCCGCCGTAGTAGATGACAACGGACTAGTATGGGGCGTGGCCAGGGGGCAGGCCATTATAACGGCCACCTATGCTGGAAGCACTAGCAACAGCATACGCCATGGTGCCAATGATGCTGACCACGGTGGCACCACATTGCAGCCGTTCGCTCAAGCCACTATCACGGTGATAAAATCGGTAAAGACTCTCACCATCAATCCCGTAGAGCTGACCGTACCGGTGGGCAAGCAGGGCACCCTACAGACAGCCATACTACCCGATGATGCAGATGACCAATCTATCACCTGGCACTCCCAGGACCCTACCATTGCCACAGTGGACCAGACCGGACAAGTCACCGCCCTTGAACAGGGCACCACCATCATTACCGCCGCTACCAAGGAAAACAATTATCAAGCCGCAGCCACGGTCACAGTGATCGTCCCCCTGAAATCGCTCAAACTCCCGGCAAAGCAGACAATGGTCACCAACTCCATTATGTATGCTCCCCTGAGCATAGAACCCCCCGAAGCAGCCCCATGGTTGCAGACCAAATCAATGCTCCAGTGGGCTTCGGCTACCCCCCATGTGGCCGCAATTACCCAGGCAGGTGTAATCACTGCCGGAGCTCACCCGGGGAGCACCATGATCACAGCCTCCACCCCTGGCCCTGACGACTCCACCATTCAGGCATCCATGCTGGTAGAGGTTGTCAGGAGCGGCGCCCTGGCTGCTGGAGCATCGCACACCGCCATGATAATGGATGATGGAAGCCGCTGGGGATGGGGCTCTGATGTGAGCGGCCAACTGGGAGACGAGGAGTCCCACGGGCCGGATCAGGTTACCCATGTGGCAGTCATGGGAGACGACCGAACTGACTGGATCCAGGTGGCAGCTTACAACCACACCTGTGCCATCAGGCGAGACCGATCCCTCTGGTGCTGGGGCAACAACTTGGGAGGACAAACTGGTGCGGACCTGGCGCAGCAGCTCCTTGAACTACCCACCCCAGTAAAACCAGACCAGCTATGGGACCAGGTGACAACCGGCTCTTTTCATACCTGCGCCATCGATGACCTTGCCTCCATCTGGTGCTGGGGAGCCAATGGGCAAGGAGAACTTGGCAGTGGAATAACTGGCCCATCCACACCTGGCCCGGTGATGGTGAAGGCTGAGCCGGTTGATGTGTCCTGGCTCTCCGTCTCAGCAGGCCAATGCCACACCTGTGCCATTCAGTTAGACCAGAGCTTGTGGTGCTGGGGATGCAACAATAAGGGCCAGCTTGGTGACGGCACAAAGGTAAATCGCAGTCAGCCCGTGCGGGTGTTGGATTACAGCCAGTGGCTCCGGGTAGATGCAGGAACCAACCACACCTGTGGACTGAAGGCAGATGGCTCCATCTGGTGTTGGGGTCTCAACACCTCAGGGCAACTGGGCACAGAGACATTGCCCGAAACCCAGAGCCCCATTCCCCTCCCTATTCAGTCTCCCCACCACCTCACATGGAACCGCATCTCCAGTGGTAACAACCATAACTGCGCAATAGACCAGGCGGGAGGGTTATGGTGCTGGGGTGGCAATGAATTCAGCCAAATTGGCTCACCAGCTCTGGGCAAAAGCGGAAGTCATGACCTGCTGCAGGTGCAAAGCAAAGAAAACCATGGAAACACCTGGAGTGATCTCTCATGCGGCAGGTTCCATACATGCGCCAGGCGCAGCGACTCTACTATCTACTGCTGGGGGGCGAACGAGAATGGACAAACAGGGAACAACTCCCGGTCTGAACAGAACCCTATGCCGGATCAAGTGGTGTTAATACATCACTAACAATTCATAAAGTTTGGGGAATGAGCATGATAACCGGAGCACTAATAAACAAAGTACAAAATAGGTCACACAATAGGGCACAAACAAAAAGTAATTCAAACATAAATAGAAGTGCCCTTCTATTTGTTATCACTACTGTCTTCGCCACAGGTTGCTTTGATGGGGACCAGAGTAATCTGAGGCAGACCACCCTTACCTCCCATGATATTGGCAGCCACTCTGACGTAGACACAGGCAGTGAGACAACCAGCGACAGCGGTACTTCGCACAGCCAGTTTGATGAATGCCCGCCAGACCTGACCTCCTGCGAGAACATTTGTACTGACACAAAGAGGTCCTGGAAGCACTGCGGCTTCTGCCACAAAACCTGCCCAGCGGGTAATGACTGCATGGATGGCGTATGTGCCACCGCTTGCAGAGAAGGCCACACAGACTGCAATGGAACCTGCGCCAATCTTGAATCTGACCCGCTTCACTGCGGAATATGTGACCAGCAATGTCCATCAGGCACTAAGTGCTCCAGTGGCATCTGCACCCTCAACTGCTCAACAGAAATGATCCAGTGCAACAATTCCTGTATAAACCCACAAAACGACAGATGGAACTGCGGTAACTGCGGCCAGATGTGCCACCCCGGCTACACCTGCCACCAAGGCTCCTGCGTTCTGGATTGCCCCGTTGAACAGAAAGGGTGCGACGACCTGTGCGTAGACCTCTCATCAGATCCGAACCACTGCGGTAGCTGCAACACCCAGTGCCCAGAGGGAACCATTTGCCACAAAGGCGAGTGCGCCACCACGGTCACTTCCATCACCATCAGCAATCTCACCTTACTGCTGCCACTGGGCGACACATCCATCTTGACCACAACTGTGCTTCCGCCCACTGCCTCAAACAAAACCGTGATCTGGACGTCATCCGCACCAGACAAAGTGGCGGTGAACCGCTCAGGCCACCTTCAGGCCATTAACACTGGAGAAGCTATAATCACTGCCTCCACCGATGACGGCGGCTACCAGGCGCAGTGCCTGGTGACCGTAAATATACCACCGGCAACGGTGACCATAGCTCCATCCGACCTGACCATGGAGGCAGGACAGATAGAGTGGCTCACCGCCACTATCCAGCCGCCAGAGGCAGACAAGAGCATGTTGGAGTGGTCTTCAACCGCACCAGAGATTGCCCAAGTGGGCAAAGATGGCCGATTACTGGGGCTATCAGCCGGAAATACCATAATCACTGTAACCGACCACTGGACCGGGCTGACTGACCAGGCAAACGTTCAAGTACACCACCCAATCTCCGGAGTGATGATCCAACCCGCAGCAGTCACCATGGCCCCGGGCACCCAGGTCCAGCTAAACGCAGTGACCGTTCCACACCAGCCAGAGGGCCCCGTTGAAGCGGTCTGGACGACCACCGACACTAGCGTAGCCATAACCAGCCCTAACGGACTCCTGCATGCTGTTGCTCCCGGCCACGCCACCATTGAGCTGATCATTGTGTCCTCAGATGGAAGCAGCACATGGCGAGCCAATGGGACAGTAGCCGTGGTGGTGGCAGTGACCGGGGTAGAGCTGGACCCGAAAGCACAAGCCATAATACTGGGAGCAAGCCACCCCATTCAGGCAACCATCCTCCCAGACCACCCCAGTGTAGACAAGAGGCTCCGCTGGTCATCCAGCAACCCCAACATAGCTACCGTGGGGTATGGAGATGGTGTGATTACTGGAGTCAGCTTCGGTTCGACAACAATTACGGTGAGCACCCCGGACGGACGACTCTACGATTGGGCGACCTTTCATGTAATCAACGGCCCCGCCTCGGCCACCACCACTACCATACCCCATACAGCCTCCCACGCAGCAACCTCCATCACCACTGGTGCTAATCACACCTGTGCCATCCCTTCCAGCGGTTCATTATGGTGCTGGGGCAATAACTCCTGGCGTCAACTGGGAAACTTGTCCAACGCTGACAGCTCAGTACCAGTAAGGGTGAGCAAACCAAGTCCCCCCCCAGACCGATGGGTAGATGTTGCTGCAGGACTAGGTCACACCTGCGGACTGGGTGTAATGATATCAGAAGAAGACGACGAAGAGAGCTCTGGGACCATATGGTGCTGGGGACAAAACAACTACGGGCAACACGGTAACGGAAATAATTTGTTCACCACTACTCCCAATATTATTGAGGCTGAAAACGGAGGGTCGTGGAACACCATAGCACGAACTGGAGCGGGCGCAGGCGAGCATGTGTGCGCCATTGGGGGCGATAGCTCCCTGTGGTGCTGGGGACGTAACCACAATGGCCAGCTTGGTGATGGCACTACATTGACCAAATTGATTCCCACCAAAATCAGCGCCGGACCTGCAGACAACAACCGATCAGAGTGGACCTCAGCATGCACCGGTTATCAACACACCTGTGCAATAGATTCGAACCAGGATCTCTGGTGTTGGGGCGCAAACGGATCAGGCCAGTTAGGGCTTGGAGCCACCGCACCAGAGGGAGTGAACCAGGTGCTGCCATCCCTTATAGACCAAGGGAATGACGGGAGCTGGCAGGAGGTCTATTGTGGTTTTGCATTCTCGTGTGCGCTGCGATTTGATGGCTCCCTGTGGTGCTGGGGAGATAACTATTTTGGGCAGGTTGGAGACGGAACAAGGCAAACCGTCAATTCTCCCACCATGATCTCCCCTCCAGACATGTTGGTAGGTGGCTGGAAGCAGGTGAGCACAGGCCGGACCCACACCTGTGCCGTAGGCGAAGACTACTCTCTGTGGTGCTGGGGGGAAAACGGAGATGGGAGACTGGGCGACAGAAGCACCACTGACAGAGCCGTGCCAACCAGATCCCAGGCCCAGTGGAGCTGGGCAGATGTGACCTGCGGCACTGCCCACACCTGTGGCATGCGCACCGATGGAACCTTTTGGTGCTGGGGAGACAACTCCACGGGTAAGTTTTCGCCTGACGAGCGTTTAAGGCTCAGCATCAATCCGGCCCATGTTCCGCTGCCGACAGCGCCTTAGATGGATGTGGATTAGTTGGAAGTTGTCAGTTATCAGTGGGCAGTGGGAAGTGGGAAGTTATCAGGCAGGTTCTGTTCCGCTAGGCATCCTTGGAGAAGCGCCTGCCCCCGTAACGTCTGAAAACCAGTCCCCCAAGAAGCATGGCTATCACCATGAGGCCGCTCCCTGCCGAACCACCAGCACTGCCAGCACCGGCCCCAGCCCCTCCTGCAACTACTGTGCAAGCGCACCCGGAGCCACCCCCTTCAGTCTTGGGAGCAGGACGCCCATCACCATCGCCTGTATCAGTCACTCCGTCACCACCCACATCCTCACCCGGCTCCACATTCCCCCCTCCCGTATCACCGGCATCAGCCTCATCCCCTACGCCCACATCTTCTACAGGAGGCTCTTCGTCAGAGATGGTACACACGCTTACGCAGTTATCCGGTGCTGTTGCCCCGCAGACCATCTCACAGACCTCCCCCTCACCGCACATTGAGAAGGAGCAGATGTCCTGCATGCACTGAGCCTGTGACTGAAGAAGCCCCAGTTCATCCTTCCAGACCTTCCGAATACAGGTCAGCCCCTCATCACACTGAAGCTGCTCGCAGGGATCGGGCCAGCACAGACCTTCCTGGCAAAAATTCCCCGATGCACAGGGGATATGCCCGCACAGATGGTCCACACAAACCCCGTCAATGCAGGTCTTTCCCTCTTCACACTCCACACCGGCACATGACTGAACACAAATGCCATCACCATCATAATTGGACCGGCACACCTGAGAGGCACCACACGGAGTCCTCAGGCATGGCGCATAGCATATTCCGGTAGAACGCTGGCACAACTGACCTTCAGGACACTCCACATCAGCACATGGTGATTCACACATATTGCCCCTGCACCGCCCGCCCACACAGTCTTCATTGCCAAGGCAGGACTTCCCGTCAGTACAAGGCAGGCACTTGGGGCCGCCGCAGTCCACATCAGTCTCCTGACCATTATACAGACGATCATCACAGGCCGGCTCAGTACAAACCCCGCCAATACAACTGCCCGTCGCACAATCACGCCCCCTGCGACAGCTACGGCCCTCTGGACAAGGAGAACAATCAGGGCCACCACAATCAGTGAAGGTCTCACCACCATTAAGAATGATATCTGTACAACTGGCTGCCTTGCACCGTCCCCTGACACAATTCAGGCTTTCGCAGTCAGTAGCCTCGCTGCAACGCCCGTTGGTGCCACACCCGGTACAGAACTGCCCACCACAGTCAATGTCGCTCTCGTTCCCATTCTGCATCTGGTCAAAACAGGTGGCAGCGATACATATCCCCTGCACACACATGTCGCTCGCACAGTCACTGTTCTGCACACAGCCAAGCCCGGCCATGCAGGGACCACACGCAGCACCCCCACAATCCACATCGGTCTCTTCACCGTTCTTGGCACCATCATCGCATGCGGACTGCACACACTTGCCATCAGGGCTGCACTTGAGAGACTGGCAATCTGTCTCAATTCTACAGCTCTTCCCAAGGCTACAAGCCTGGCAGGAGAGGCCACCGCAATCCACATCGCTCTCATGCCCATTGCGCACACTGTCAGTACAGGTTCCTGTCTGGCAGAATCCGCCATGACATATGGAATCGGCACAATCCTTACCTATAGAACACATCTTGCCTGCAGCACATGGTACGCAATCAGCCCCCCCACAATCCACATCGGTCTCATTACCGTTTTCAAACCCGTCAGAGCACGTTCCAGCTCGACACACTCCATTCTGACAGATATTGCTCACACAATCCCTGGCCTCCAGGCACCGCAACCCATCAAGACATCCGCCACAGGTGACACCACCACAATCCTTGTCAGTCTCGTCCCCGTTTTTCACAGCATCATTACATCGGGACTGTTGGCAGACCTTATTTATGCAAACCCCACTCCCGCAGTCACCCCCAATCAGGCAACTTCTCCCGCTGTTGCAGGGCGAACAAGTGGGGCCACCACAGTCAATGTCAGTCTCCAGACCGTTCTTTACCATGTCATTGCAGGCCGCAGCCCAGCACCTGTTTCCGTGGCAATTACCACCAATGCAATCTTCGTGAAGGCCACACGCCATACCCTCATTACAGGATTCACAATCGGGACCACCACAGTCGATGTCGGTCTCAAAGTTGTTCCTCACTCCATCATCGCAGTTGGGCGCCTGACACACAGAGTCGAGGCACACCCCACTCTCACAATCATCTCCCACTAAGCACGCCAACCCCACAGCGCAAGGCCCGCAGGTCCATCCACCGCAATCAGGCGCACTCTCATCCCCGTTCTGTACCCCATCATGGCAGTTGGGCAGCTGGCAGGTGCCATTAGCACAGACCCCACTCATGCAGTCCACGTTAAAGAAGCAGAACTTACCCACTTGGCAAGGTGGGCATGGTCCCCCACAATCCAGGTCGGATTCATACCCGTTAGTTTCATCATCATCACACTTGGCTATTATCCCCACCTCACCACAGGCCATATCAGTCTGGTCCGGGTTGTCCAGATCCGGGCAGATATCACAGGCATCCCCATACCCGTCACCATCCCTATCCTCCTGCTCAGGGTTGTGCACAGTCGGGCAGTTATCTATGGTGTCGCATATACCATCTTCATCAAGATCGATACAGACACCGCCGAGGGAACGCTCCAGAACAAGGCAGGCAAAGGCGTTCTCATGCAGTCCACTGCTCCAGGCTCCATTGGGCCTCTGGCTATTGACCAGGGTGTAGGCCACATCGTAGTACCAGCTTGGTGGCTCATCAGGGAATCCATCAACAACCGGATTCCGGTCTCCGCCGATATCGTCTGCGTAGATGAAGTTAGCCGGGTTAGCCGGTCTGGGAGAGACCTCCAGCCCCTTAGCCACAGCCCACAAATAGTAATAGTAATAACCGGAAACACCGGACTGGTAGGCCCACCTGTTCTGAATCCAGCGCAGAACAGACTGTACGTTAGGGTTCTCAGCAGCAACGCCAGCGATACGATAAGTCCACAGCCCTGAGGCAGACATTGAGTGG
The DNA here is from genome assembly GCA_964477705.1 of uncultured Myxococcia bacterium. GTDB lineage: Bacteria > Myxococcota_A > JAVEVO01 > JAVEVO01 > CAYZFJ01 > CAYZFJ01. The sequence continues at coordinate 7,966 of CAYZFJ010000082.1, forward strand.
GTAGACCCACTGCCTGGGCACCGGTAGGAATGGCCACCATCGCTGCTCTTGGCACTGTTGATGAATGGTACTGCCTGGATGAGGGTATTATCAGCCCCGGGGAGGACCACTGCAGAAGCAGCCAGGCCCGCCATGGAGAACTGGGAACATGACATGTCTCCGCAGGAAGGCTCGTTATAGCACCACCCACCGTTCTGGCAGCCGCTCTTGCCCTGGGTTCCCTTGAGCCCCTGCACACCCAGCTCAATCGCCCTGTCAACCGTATAGCGAGCCCCAACATCATTGGGGCCTCCTGTGGACCGATAAACCGACAGAGCCATGAGGAAGTTGCCCGTACCATAGGAATACCTGTGAGAATCCGAGTTAACCATGTACCTTGCTGCCATGACCATTCGTTGCTGATCAGCAGGATCCATGTTCCGATAGCCTACGGTAGGTGCGTTAGGCCCCCCACCCAGCCTCTTCTCCAGCATGCACAATGCGCCAAGCCCTGTGGCCTGCCCGCTCATGCCCCCATCGGCCCCCTGCGAAACGCGCATGTATTCTACAGCTCGGTCGATGGCTGCGTTAATGCGCTGCCCAAATGGGGTAATGTTGCCGTTTGCAGCTTGAGCAGGCAAGGCAAAGAGCGAGAAGGACATTGAGACAGTAAAAAGCCATTTGAAGAATCTGGCATGGTGAAGCATTGGTCATCACCTATCTGTGAAGAGTACAATCGGCAACTGCCGAAATATGATACTAAAAAAAACCCTCTGGAAGTGTAGCATATGGTGCCAGTGCATTAAAGGCAAAACATGAAATTTAAAGCATGCAGCGGTGCCCTGGTCCTTGCCCAGCAGATTAACCAAGGGTTGGTTCGATAAAATCACGTGAAAATTTGTAAGGTGATGAAATGACGCGCTTATTCTGGTAGGCTGTCATGTCGCATAATGATTTGAGTGACCTTGGAACATAGTCCCCGGGTACCCAACTAGCTTAAGAGCCATACAAAGACCTGGAAACAAGATGAAAATCGGCATGGGAATCAAGTTAAGCATGTTTCTTGATAGTTCAGTTGGCAACCTGAATAGAGGGTGGTCTGTTTTGACTTCAGCCTCTGCCACTACTTCTGCCTCAGCTCCGACTCTAGCTCCGACTCTAGCTCCGACTCTAGCTCCGACTCTAGCTCCGACTCTAGCTTCGGCTGCTGCCTGGATTCCAGGCCCTGGCTCATACCCAGGTACTGGTTCTGGCTCTAGCTCTTCTGCTACCGAACCCCACCCCACCCCGCCTCCTGCTGCTGCCTCCTCCTTGTTTTCCACCTCCCTCTACAGCATCATGCTACTGCTGCTGCTTTTTGCCATTACCTTCGTAACAGCTGGCTGCGAAGACGGGTTAGGACTCCCCATCGTATGTACCACCGGGAGCGAGCGCCAATGCACTTGTGGCGATAATCTCAGCGGTGTGCAGGTGTGCAACCAGGCCAGCAGCGGCTGGTCAGAATGCACTTGCGAAGGGCTGCCCGACAGCGGGCTTACAGACACTTCACCGGAGAGCGATACAGCATCAAATTGCTCCGATGACCAGGATCTGTGTGACGGCCAATGTACAGACCTGAATTCAGACCCCTTCAACTGTGGCCAGTGCGGGTTTGAGTGCACCAGCGGTGAGATTTGCACTGAAGGCCAGTGCCAGTCATCCTGCCCCACAGGGTTGACCCAGTGCGGCAACCAGTGCGTGAACACCGAATCATCCCCTGACCACTGTGGCCAGTGTAACCAGAGCTGCCAGCGAGGATTGCTGTGCTCCGAAGGCTCATGTGTATCCAAGTGCATGGAGGGGTTGACCGAGTGCTTCGGAGGTTGTGTCAACATTCAGGTAGACCCTGCAAACTGTGGCAACTGTGGGGTGCAGTGTGGCGAAAGCAAGGTGTGCTGGGCAGCAACATGCACCGTCTCCTGCCTGGAAGGATTGTATGAGTGTAATGGACGCTGCACTGACTTCCAGTCAGACAAGCTGAACTGTGGAGAATGCGGCCATCGGTGTAGTTCCGGCGAGGTTTGCGTGGATGGCAGTTGCCAGGTAACATGCAGCGACAACCTCACAAACTGCTTTGGGCTCTGCTCTGACTTGGACCGGGACGATTCAAACTGCGGATCCTGCGGTGTCTCCTGCCCACGGGGCCTCCAGTGTCTGGACGGCCAATGCCGCCTAGTATGCCCCATTGGCACATCTGTCTGCGGCAGCTCCTGCGTCAACCTGTTCAATGACAGGCATAACTGCGGCAAGTGCGAAACCAGATGCCAGGCAGGTTACCAGTGCTCCCAGGGCGAGTGTACCCTTACCTGTCCTGCACTCCAGACGCCCTGTGGTAACCAGTGTGTAAACCTTAATGATGATAATGACAATTGTGGGCAATGTGGCGAAACGTGCCAGCAGGGTTACTACTGCAAACTGAGAGAATGTGTACCGGCATGCCCGCCCTCCATGCTGGCCTGCGACGGACAATGTCTCGATGTGACCAGTGATCCGGATAACTGCGGAGAATGCGGGCGTCAGTGCGGGCTGACCTCCACCAACCAGCCAAAGGTTTGCAGGCAGGGATTCTGCCTGACATCTGTGACCGGCATCACCATTGATCGACACCTGCTCACCCTGACCCCAGGGGAGACCGCCACTATTACCACCACAATTCTCCCGGTTGATGCATCCACTAAAGATGTCACCTGGAGCTCCTCAGTACCGGGCGTGGCAACAGTAAGCAACACCGGGCTGGTTACCGGGGTAGACGGCAGCTCTACCATTGTCACAGCCATGACTGTTGATGGGGGGTACAGCGCCACATGTGTGGTAACCGTGAACATCCCGGTTACATCCATCGCCCTGTCACCTGCCAACCTCTCCCTCACACCGGGAAGAGCCCAGCAGTTGACCCCCACTGTAATGCCCGCCAACGCCACCAACAAGCAGCTTCTCTGGGCCAGCAACAACGGTGCTGTGGTCACTGTCAGTCAGACGGGGGTGGTTACTGCCAGTGGCTCCAGCACTGGCATAGCCGTGATTACCGCTACTGCGGTGGACCGGGGAGTTGTCTCTGCCACCACCAACGTGACCGTGGCAGTCACCCCCGTGACTGGCATTACCATCTCCCCGGAACAGATGCAGCTGATGCCTGGCCAAAGTGCCCAGATAACCGCTCAGCTTCTGCCCCCTGAAGCCTCAGTCCGAGATATAGTATGGCACTCCACCAATATGGAAGTGGCCTCAATCAGCAGTACGGGGTATGTGTCCGCCCACACTGAAGGAGACACTATTCTCTCGGCAATTACCGCAGAGGGTGGTTTTGTGGCTACCTGTGCACTTAAGGTAGTCATCCCGGTAACCGGCGTCTCCCTCTCGCCAGCCTCACACCTGATCTCATCAGGCAGTCAGGTGCAGCTTACTCCTGTAGTCATGCCTGCCAATGCCACTGACCGACGATTAGGCTGGAGCTCCTCCAACAGTTCAGTGGCCTCTGTGGATGCAAACGGGCTGGTGAGGGGCATGAAATCGGGCACCGCCACTATCACCGTAACCACTGTGGATGGCGGTCTTACTGCTGCCACCAATATACAGGTGGGGCTGTATGTGCTCACATCCCACAGTTTTACCAACTGCAACCAGGCCGGGCAGACCGGCCCGACCCTTGCCCAATGCACCAGCGCATATTCAGCCACCACATGGAAGAACAACTCTGCACTGTTTCAGGTGCTCAATGGCATACAGCTTTGGACGGTGCCGGATACGGGCACATACCGGATCGAGGCGTGGGGTGCCCAGGGTGGGTTGACCGGGGGCAGAGGGGCGAGGATGCAGGGTGATTTCAATCTGACCATGAACACCAAACTGAAAATTCTGGTGGGCCAGATGGGAGGCAATCCTTCCTGGGGTGGCAGTGGCGGGGGTGGGGGCGGCTCCTTTGTGACTAGGGAAAACAATGATGTGCTGCTCATTGCCGGTGGTGGTGGTGGAATGGGATCTTATAACTACGGTAATTTCGATGCAGTCCACACCGCATCTGGCCAGGCTGCCTATTCTGGCGGGACAGGAGGCGCCAACGGGAACGGCGGCACCGGCTCCTATTCGGCTGCCGGTGGCGGATTGCTCTCTGCGGGAGGCAATGGATACTACGCAAACGTAATTGGTGGTGCAGGTTATACAAGTGGAGGAAATGGAGGCAACTGCTATTCTCCCACTTATTCGGGCGTGGGGGGATTTGGGGGCGGTGGCGGCTCTTTTGGTCTTTTCAGTCAAACCTTCTACGGAGGAGGCGGTGGTGGCGGCGGCTACTCGGGTGGGGGTGGTGGTTTCTATCATTATAATGGTGGGGGTGCTGCCTCATGGAATGCCGGCACTAACCAGTCCAACGCTTCCGCTGCCCGAACCGGACACGGTATGATAACCATAACCAGACTTAATTGACCACCGACCACTGACCACGTTCCCTCTATCATTGGTTAATTGCCCACACTAACCCGCCCGCACCCTCGGAATCTGACTTACCTAAAAACCACTGCCCACTGCCCAATGCCCACTGACCACTGACCACTGCCCACTGCCCACTGACAACTGCCCACTGTCCACTGCCCACTGCCCACTGACCACTGACCACTGCCCACTGACCTGAGCTTACTCCAGGTTGGCCTCTGCTTGAGCCTGGACATTAATCCCCTCACCCCCAATCATGAGTAGTGCGAAAAGGCAGGTCTGAACTTATAACCATACAGGATTGGACCATCGTCCCCATCACGCCGGATGGCTCTGATCACTGCTTCCATGGGCATGCCCTGCATTGGCACCACACTGTCCAATGCCATGTCAGTGAGCTGGGCAAGAAGTACAGGGCCATCCACAAGCCTTACCAGTCCCACCATATAGGGGGCCTCACTGGTGTACCCTTTGGGAGGACGCATAACCCTGGTCCAAGTGAGCAGAGTACCCCTAGGCGATAGGCGAACCGGCTCCTGGTTGGTGCTGCCGCAGTCAGTACAGCGTAGACGCATGGGCCAAAAGAGCGCACCACAGGCTGGACAATGGCCACCTTCCAGGTGAAACATCTGTGGCTTGAGCCTGGAAATCCTGGGTAAATCCATATTATTCAATCCTCCTCATCCACCTCTTCCCTGATGAGAATATGGCTGGTCACTGAAGAACCAGAGCCCCCAACGGACTGGGCCAGCCCCACCTTAGCTCCAGGAACCTGACTGGCGCCCGCCTGGCCGCGCAGCTGGGTAATCACATCAGCCACCTGGTAGATTCCCGACGCTCCAATGGGATGTCCCCTGGATTTAAGCCCGCCCAGGGTAGCCACAGGAACCTGGCCACAAGGGCTGATACGATTCTCCATGGCGAGACGAATCCCGTGGCCTGGCTCAGCGAGTCCACACGCTTCAAGGCTGAGAACAGCCATGATAGAGAAGGCGTCGTGGATCTCAAAAAGGTTAATATCTCTTAAGGTTATTCGAGCCTGTTCCATGGCCGCTGCCAGAGAATTGCGGGCTGCTTTCAGTTGGAGAGGATTTTTTCTACTGCCCAAATTAATAGTATCAGTGGCAAGAGCGCTGCCAGCGATGTGTATTTGAGGGCGCCGTTTAATTCCTGCTCCACTACTGCCGCCGCTGCTGCTGTCTCCAACACCGGCACCAGTACCCGCACCAGTGCTGGGGTCTCTTCGCCACTGGCGCCATGCGTACCAATCCTTACTGTCAGCCGCCTGCAGAATTATCGCTGCGGCACCATCGCAGACAGGGCTGGCATCCATCAGGCAGATGGGATCCGAGACCATGGGTGATTCCAGGTAGTCCTGAATAGACACCTGCTTTTGAAACATGGCATTGGGATTGGCCAGCGCGTTCTGGTGAGCGTTGATGCAGAAATTGGCGAAATCCCGGTGTTCGTACCCGTAGGTTTCCATGTAAAGCCGCATCAGGAGCGCATTCAAGGCTACAAAGGTGGCCCCATGCAGGCTCTCAAAATCCCCGTCCGAGGCGAGTGCAAGGTCAGCAGTCACCTGCTCGGGCAACCGGTCAGTCATCTTCTCCACCCCTACCACCGCCACCGTATCGTACAGACCGCTCTGGATATACAAGAATCCGGTGTGTAGAGCTGCACCACCGCTTCCACAGGCCGCCTCAACCTTAAAAGCGTCCACCCCTGACATTCCAGCAGCATCAGCCACCAGGGCTCCTAGATTCTCCTGACCACAGAGCGGTCCAGAGAGCATGTTGCCCACGATCACAGCCTGAACCCTGTCATGGGTTAGAGGTGCTGCATCTTTTACCGCATCAAGCAGTGCCTGTGCCGCCAGATTCCGCAGGGAGCTGTTCCACAGCTCACCCACCCTGGTCTGCCCCATTCCGGCTACCATCACCTTGCGCATGAAAAACCGCCCAATAATAAAAAGAATCAGCGGTTGCTGATCCTGTGTAAGTGCCTCAGATAAGTGCCATAGTTGTCAATGTGCTGCATCCGCTTCAGATAATCATCAACGCCCGGAGCCAGTCGGGAAACTTGGGGCAGGAGATCCGTGGCACGCAGGGCAAAGGCGTCAGAGCCTGCCCCGGAGCCGAAGGATGCCACCAGAATTCTGTCGCCTGGTCTGGCCACGTCGAGCACTGCCGCAAGCCCCAACAAGGATGATGCCGAATAGGTATTTCCTATGTACCGCCCAATCATCCCCGTTTCAACCTGTTCCCTGGTAAAGCCCAACTGCTTGGCTACCTCCAGGGGGAACTTGGGCCTGGGCTGGTGAAACACCACGTGATCGAAATCACCTGGCATAGCCCCCAACTCTTTTAAAAGGGCAGCAACAGACTGGCATGTGTGATGAAAATAAGCCGGCTCGCCGGTAAAACGGTTTCCATGCTGGGGGAAAGCCTGCCCTTCACGGCGAAAAAAGTCCGGGGTATCAGACACATAGGAGACGCTGGCATCCAAAGTGGCCAGGATAGGCGCCCCATGGGGTATGAGCCTGGTTGCCCCGCTGGCCCTGCTGGCGTAAGTGGGGGCGTTGGCATGGGCATGGGCATGGGCATGGGCGTTGTCGTTGACGTTGGAGCTAACACCAGCCTCAGAAGAGGCCACACCTGCTCTCCCCATGATGAAAGCCGCCGCACCAGCACCAGTTGCATACTCCAGCTCATCTCCCGGGTGAGCCTTGGCGGTATCTACACCAATGGCCAGACCGTACTGGATCATCCCCGCACCCACCGCACCCATG